>JAICLD010000163.1 GCA_025927595.1 Nocardioidaceae bacterium
CCAAGGTCGTGGTGACCGGCGAGGTCGTCAACGACAACGTGAACCCGACCCTCGTGCCCCGCGAGCCCGAGGCCAAGAAGAAGAAGTCCGCCTGACCTCTGGCGCGGTGACCGGTCCCGCTCCGAGGTGAGCAGCACGGCGTGCTCGACGTCGAGACAGCGCAGGCCGGCTCCGTCGACGCCGATCAGTCCGCCGTACGGTCGGCGGGTCTGGTGGAAGCGCAACCCGGGCAGGCGGGCTGACGAGGTCGCCCTACGGGGTCAGGACGTGGACGGTCCCGTCGAGCGTCCAGTCGAGGCCGCGCTGCTCGCAGGCGGAGGACGGCGAGACGTCAGGCCAGGACGGCGTCGACGGTGACCTCGGAGACGTCGGGAGAACCGGCGGGCTCGAAGCGCAGGTCCCCGGTGACCCGACCCGCGGCCCGCAGGTCCCCGGCCGCGGCCCGGGCCAGCTCGACGGCCTCGACGGGGCCGGTCACGGTCGCGCTCGCCAGCTCGGTGCGCATCGAGACCTTCGCTGCCGACTTGGCGCCGCGGATGCCGCGCAGGGTGCCGGCCACCGCGCCCAGCAGCGCCGGGTCCCCGTAGGTCGCGGCCTCGCCCAGCTCGTCGCCGGCCGGCCACGAGGAGCGGTGCACCGACCCCTCCTGCCACCAGGACCAGACCTCCTCGGTCACGTAGGGCAGGAACGGCGCGAGCAGCCGGAGCAGCACGTGCAGGGCGGTCGCGAGCGCCGCCTGCGCCGAGGCCGCGGGCTCGGCGCCGCGGGTGCCGTACGCGCGCTCCTTGACCAGCTCGAGGTAGTCGTCGCAGAACTCCCAGAAGAACCGCTCGCTCACCTCCAGGGCGGTGGTGTAGTCGTAGGCCTCGAACGCCTCGGTCGCGGCGCCCACGGTCCGCGCCAGCCCGGCGAGCATGGCCCGGTCGACCGGCTCGACGACCGCTGCGGGGTCGACGCGACCGGCGCCCACGCTGCCGAGGACGAACTTGGAGGCGTTGAGCACCTTCATCGCCAGCCGACGGCCGACCTTCATCTGGGTCTCGTCGAAGGGCGAGTCCAGCCCCGGGCGGGACATCGCGGCCCGCCAGCGCACGGCGTCGGCCCCGAACCGCTCGAGGACGTCGGTCGGCACGACGACGTTGCCCTTGGACTTGCTCATCTTCTTGCGGTCCGGGTCCACGACGAACCCGGAGATCGCCGCGTGGGTCCAGGGCACGCAGCCGAACTCGTGGTGGGACCGGACCACGGTCGCGAACAGCCAGGTGCGGATGATGTCGTGCGCCTGCGGGCGCAGGTCCATCGGGAAGACCCGCTCGAACAGGTCGGGGTCGGACTCCCAGCCTCCCGCGATCTGGGGGGTCAGCGACGAGGTCGCCCAGGTGTCCATGATGTCGGGGTCGCCGACGAACCCGCCGGGCCGGCCCCGCTGGTCCTCGTCGTACCCCTCCGGCGCCGTAGTGGACGGGTCGACCGGCAGCTGGTCCTCGCGGGGCAGCAGCGGGTGGGCGTGGTCGGGCTCGCCCTCGTCGTCGAGGGGGTACCACACCGGGAACGGGATCCCGAAGAACCGCTGCCGGGACACCAGCCAGTCGCCGTTGAGCCCGTTGACCCAGTTGTCGTAGCGGTGCCGCATGTGCTCCGGGACCCACTCGATCTCGTCGCCGCGGGACACCAGCTCCGCGCGCAGGCCGGCGTCGCGGCCGCCGTTCGTGATGTACCACTGGCGGGTCGAGACGATCTCCAGCGGCTTGTCGCCCTTCTCGTAGAAGTTCGTCATCCGCTGCGTCGGGGTCGGCTCGCCGACGAGGTCGCCGGACTCGCGCAGCATCGCGACCATGGCCTCGCGGGCGCTGAAGGTGGTCTTGCCCGCCAGCTGGGCGTACGCCGCGGCGGCCTGCCCGTACGCCAGCCACTCGGGGGTGTCCCGGTGCAGCCGGCCGTCACGTCCGATCACCGTCCGCACCGGCAGCTGCAGCTCGCGCCACCAGGTCACGTCGGTGAGGTCGCCGAACGTGCAGCACATCGCGATGCCCGCGCCCTTCTCGGGCTCCGCCGCGGGGTGCGCGAGGACCGGGACCTCGACGCCGAAGACCGGGGAGGTCACGCTGCTGCCGAACAGCGGCTGGTAGCGCTCGTCGTCGGGGTGCGCGATGAGCGCTACCACCGCCGGGATCAGCTCGGGGCGCGTGGTCTCGATGTGGACCGGCGCCCCCGGTGCGCCCGCGGCGCGGGGATGGAAGGCCACGCGGTGGTAGGCGCCGGGGTACTCCCGCGCCTCGAGCTCGGCCTGCGCCACCGCCGTCTGGTAGGTGACGTCCCACAGGGTCGGCGACTCCTGGAGGTACGCCTCACCGCGGGCGAGGTTGCGCAGGAACGCCCGCTGCGACGCGGTCCGGGACGCGGTGCCGATCGTCGTGTAGTGCTGCTTCCAGTCCACGGACAGGCCGAGGGTCCGCCACAGCGACTCGAAGACCTTCTCGTCCTCGCGGACCAGCTGCTCGCACAGCTCGATGAAGTTCGGCCGGCTGACCGGCACCTGCCTCTTCGGGTCCGGCTTGGCGGGCGGGGCGAAGTCCGGGTCGTAGGGCAGCGACGGGTCGCAGCGCACGCCGAAGTAGTTCTGCACCCGGCGCTCGGTGGGCAGGCCGTTGTCGTCCCAGCCCATCGGGTAGAACACCTCCTTGCCGCGCATCCGCTGGAAGCGGGCGACCAGGTCGGTGTGGGTGTAGGAGAACACGTGCCCGACGTGCAGCGACCCGGACACGGTCGGCGGCGGGGTGTCGATGGAGTAGACCTGCTCGCGCGGCCGGGTGCGGTCGAAGGCGTAGGTGTCCTGCTCCCTCCACCGCTCGGACCAGGTCGTCTCCAGCCCCTCCAGCGCAGGCTTGTCCGGTACGACGACGCCCGGGCCTGGCGTCGACACGGACAGGCCGTCGGTCGTGGGCTGCGTCATGGCGCGAGATCCTACGGTCCGGTGCGGATGCGCCGCGAACCCGTTGCGACCGTAGACTGACCGGACATGTCCGAGTCCACCCCGGGTCGCCCCGCCGCCGGTGCCGCTGCCGGCGCCGCCCAGACCGCCGCACGCTACGCCGACGTCGAGCGGGCGCTGCTCGCGCGCTGGCCCGAGACCCGCCTCGAGCCGTCGCTGGACCGCATCGCCGCGCTCGTCGAGCTGCTCGGCGACCCGCAGCGCAGCTATCCCGTCATCCACCTCACCGGCACGAACGGCAAGACCAGCACGTCGCGGATGGTGGACACGCTGGTCCGGGCCACCGGGCTGCGGACGGGGCGGTTCACCAGCCCCCACGTCGAGTCGCTGACCGAGCGGATCAGCCTGGACGGCGAGCCGCTCACCGAGGACCGGTTGGTCGACGTGTACCAGGAGGTGGCCCCCGTCGCGGCCCTCGCCGACGAGGACGCCGACCACCCGCTGTCCTTCTTCGAGCTGATGGTCGGGTTGGCCTACGCGAGCTTCGCCGACGCCCCCGTGGACGTGGCCGTCGTCGAGGTCGGGATGGGCGGCGCCTGGGACGCCACGAACGTCGCCGACGCCACGGTCGCCGTCATCACCCCGATCGCGGTCGACCACGCCGCCTACCTCGGCTCCCGTCCCGTCGACATCGCCCGCGAGAAGGCGGGGATCATCAAGCCGGGCACGACGGTCGTCAGCGCCGTACAGGCCGACGACGTGGCGCAGGTGATCGCCGAGCGCGCCGCCGAGGTGGGTGCCACCGTGCTCTGGGAGGGCCGGGACTTCGGCGTCGTGCACCGGGTCCCCGCGGTCGGCGGGCAGATGCTGCGGCTGCGCGGGCTCCGCGAGGAGTACGACGAGGTGTTCCTGCCGCTCTACGGCGCCCACCAGGGCCAGAACGCCGCGCTGGCGCTCGCCGCGGTCGAGGCGTTCCTGGGCACCGAGCCGCTCGACGCCGACCTGGTGCGGGGAGCCTTCGAGGAGGCGACCTCCCCGGGCCGGCTGGAGATCGTCCGCCGCAGCCCCACGATCGTCCTGGACGCCGCGCACAACCCGCACGGCGCGGAGGCGGTCGTCGCGGCCCTGGAGGACTCCTTCACGTTCAGCCCGCTGATCGGGGTCGTGGCGGTGATGGCGGACAAGGACTACGAGGGCGTCCTGGCCACCCTCGAGCCGTCGATGGCCGCGATCGTGTGCACCCGGAACTCCTCGGACCGCTGCCTGCCGCCCGAGGAGCTGGCCGAGACGGCGCGCGGCATCTTCGGCATCGACCGCGTGTACGTCGATCCGCGACTCGACGACGCCCTGGACCGCGCCGCCGGCCTGGCCGAGGAGGGCGGCACCTGGGGCGAGGCGATCGGCTCCGGGGCCGTGCTCGTCACCGGCTCGGTGGTCACCGTGGGGGACGCCCGGCGGATGCTCCGGCCCCGGGGCCGGTCGTGAACCGGTCGACCCGCCGGTCGATCTGCGCCGGCATGCTGGCGCTGCAGGCCGTGGTGCTGTTCCTCTTCGGCGTCGTCTCGATCGGCACGACCGACATCGGCGCGGGCACGTCCCTGGCGATGGGCACCGGCCTGGCGGTCCTGTGCGTGCTGACCGCGGGGCTGCTCGGGAGGCCCTTCGGCTACCCGCTGGGGTGGCTGGTCCAGGCGCTCTCGGTCGCGCTCGGTCTCGTGGTCACCCCGATGTTCTTCCTCGGTGTCGTCTTCGCCGCGCTGTGGGCCGGCGCCTACGTGCTCGGCACCAGGATCGACCGCGAGAAGGCGGAGCGGGTGGTGCTCGAGGAGCGCTGGCAGGCCGAGCACGGCCGGTAGCCGGCCCTCGGTAGGCTGCGCGCCATGTCCCGCACCCTGGTCCTGCTCAAGCCCGACACCGTCCGCCGCGGCCTGGTCGGGGAGGTGCTCTCGAGGTTCGAGGCCAAGGGCCTCACGATCGTCGCGCTCGAGCTGCGCACGGTCGACGCCGAGCTGGCCGACCGGCACTACGCCGAGCACGTGGACCGCGACTTCTACCCGCCGCTGCGGGCGTTCGTCACCTCCGGCCCCCTGGTGGCCGCGATCCTCGAGGGCGACGAGGCCGTCGAGGTGGTCCGCGCCCTCAACGGGGCCACCGACGGCCGCAAGGCGGCGCCGGGCACGATCCGCGGCGACCTGGCGCTGTCCAACCGGGAGAACCTCGTGCACGGCTCCGACTCCGAGGAGTCCGCCGAGCGGGAGATCGCGATCTGGTTCCCGGGGCGGTAGGTGGCCGCCCCGCTCTCGCCGACGCCCCGCAGCACCCCGCGTCGGGAGCGGGAGCGCGCGCAGACCGACCGCGCCGCGCTCGAGGAGGTGCTCGCCGCCGGCCTCGTCTGCCACCTCGCGGTCGTCGTCGACGGCGTCCCGCTCGCGCTGCCGACCGTGTACGGCGTCGACCTGGACGGCCCCGACCGGGACGGCACCCTCTACGTGCACGGGTCGGTGGCCTCGCGGAGCCTGGTCCAGGGACCGGCGCAGGACGTCAGCGTCACCGTCACGCTGCTCGACGGCCTGGTGCTGGCACGCTCCGGCTTCGACCACTCGATGAACTACCGCTCCGCGGTCGTCGTGGGGCGGCCCCGCGTCGTCGTGAACGAGACCGAGCGGGCGCACGCCCTCGACCTGCTCGTCGACCACGTCGTCCCCGGCCGATCCGCGGAGCTGCGGCGTCCCACCCGCAAGGAGCTCGCCGCCACGACGGTGCTGGCCCTCCCGCTGCACGAGGCGTCGGTCAAGCGGCGCGCCGGCGACCCGGTGGACGAGCCGCCCGACGTCGAGGCGGGCGGCGTCTGGGCGGGAGTGGTCCCGGTGCGCACGACGGCGGGGGACCCGGTCACGGCGGCCGACGTGGTCGACGTACCGGTCCCGGAGGGGGTGCTGCGGCGCGCGGCCCAGCTCGGAGCGCCGTCGCTGCTGTGACGCGCGTGTCCTGCGGGGCTGGCGGTGCCGGCGCTCCTAGGCTGGTCGCGGGACCGGTGTGGGCCGGTCCCGGACCTGCGGGAGATCAGGGGCAGCACGGATGGCGAACAGCTTCATCGGTCGCGACATGGCCGTGGACCTCGGCACCGCCAACACCCTGGTCTACGTCCGCGGCCGTGGCGTGCTCCTCGACGAGCCGTCCGTTGTGGCGCTGAACTCCGCCACCGGGGAGATCCTCGCCGTCGGTCACGAGGCCAAGCGGATGATCGGGCGGACCCCCGACAACATCACCGCGATCCGGCCGCTGCTCGACGGCGTCATCGCCGACTTCGAGGCCTGCGAGCAGATGCTGCGGTTCTTCATCCAGCAGGTGCACCGCCGTCGCTACTTCGCCAAGCCCCGGCTGGTGATCTGCGTGCCCAGCCAGATCACCGCGGTGGAGCAGCGGGCGGTCAAGGAGGCGGGCTACCAGGCCGGCGCGCGCCGCGTCTACATCGTCGAGGAGCCGATGGCCGCGGCGATCGGCGCCGGGCTGCCCGTGCACGAGGCCACCGGCAACATGGTCGTCGACGTCGGCGGCGGGACCACGGAGGTCGCGGTGATCTCCCTCGGCGGCATCGTCACGAGCCTCTCGGTCCGCACCGCCGGCGACGACCTCGACCAGGCCCTGATCGCGTGGATGAAGAAGGAGCACTCCCTGATGCTGGGGGAGCGCACCGCGGAGGAGATCAAGATGACGCTCGGGTCGGCGTTCCCGCTGGCCCAGGAGTCCGAGGCCGAGGTGCGCGGCCGGGACATGGTCTCCGGGCTGCCGAAGACCGTCGTGGTGTCGTCCTCCGAGGTCCGGATGGCCCTCGAGGAGCCGCTCCACGCGATCGTCGACGCGATCCGCGCCACCTTGGACCAGACCCCGCCCGAGCTCGCCGGCGACATCATGGACCGCGGCGTGGTGCTCACCGGGGGTGGCGCGCTGCTGCGCGGCCTCGACGAGCGGATCCGCCACGAGACCGGGATGCCGGTGCACGTCGCCGACGAGCCGCTGTACTCCGTCGCCCTCGGCGCCGGCAAGTGCGTGGAGGAGTTCGAGGCGCTCCAGCAGGTGCTCGTGACGGAACCCCGTCGATGAGGGAGTGGTAGCCGGATGGCCCCGTCCCGCACCGGCCGGCGCCGGCCCTCGCGCGCCGTCCTGGTCCCGCTGCGGCTCGCGTCCTTCGCCGTGATCACGCTCGCCGCGCGTGGCGGCGCCCGGCCGCCGCTGGACCCGGTCCGGTCCGCGGCCGGTGACCTGTTCGGCCCCGTCGAGGACGCCACGGCCACGGCCGTTCGTCCGTTCGCAGCGGTGTCCGGGCACTTCCGCACCACCGGGCGGCTGCGCCGGCAGCTGGCGGCCGTCCGTGCCCAGAACACCCGGCTCCGTCAGCAGCTGGCGGGCACGGCCGTCGCCCGCAACCGGGCCGCCGAGCTGGACGGGCTGCTCGCCGGGTCGCGCAGCACCGGCTACGCGCTGGTGCCGGCGCGGGTGGTGGCGATGGCACCCGCGCAGTCCTTCTCCCGCA
>JAICLD010000278.1 GCA_025927595.1 Nocardioidaceae bacterium
CGCGACCTGCGCTACGCGTGGTGGAACAACCACGCGGTGGTCGACGCGGCCATCGGCACCTTCATCGAGTACGGCACCAAGGACCGCCGCAAGGACCGCGAGTCCTACGCCGAGATGTGGCGTCGCTGGATCTACGACGACTACTACCGCAGCTACCTGGTCCCGCTGGAGAAGTACGGCCTGACCGTTCCGCACGACCTGGTCGAGGAGGCCTGGAACCGGATCTGGAACAAGGGCTACGTGCACGAGGTCGCCCAGTTCTTCGCCACCGGCTGGCTGGCGAACTACTGGCGCATCGACGGCATGACCGACGAGGACTTCGAGTGGTTCGAGTACAAGTACCCGGGCTGGTACGACAAGTACGGCAAGTGGTGGGAGAACTACGCCCGCCTGTCCGTCCCGAACGGGCACAAGCCGATCGTCGGTGAGGACGTCGACTACGTGTACCCGAACCGGTGCTGGACCTGCATGGTGCCCTGCCTCATCCGCGAGGACATGGTCACCGCCGAGATCGACGGCGTGCACCGCACCTACTGCAGCGAGACCTGCCGCTGGACCGACGTCGAGGCCTTCCGCCCGGTCTACCAGGGCCGCGAGACCCCGAACATGGGCCGGCTGGTGGGGCACCGCGAGTGGGAGACGCTCTACCACGGCTGGACGTGGGACCGGGTCGTCGAGGACATGGGCTTCGTCCGCGACGACGGGAAGACGATGACGGCGCAGCCGCACCTGAACCTCGACCCGAAGAAGATGTGGACCACCGAGCACCTCAAGCGGCTCGGGCCCGTCCTGTCCCCGAACGTCCTGTTCAACGAGATGAGCGACGAGGAGCGGGCGGCGTTCGTCGCCGACTACAACCGCCAGGGTCCGGCCGGCCGGCCGGCCCCCACCCCGAGCGCCTGAGCGCGGGTCAGGCGAGGGGGAGGGCCGGGTGCCCCCCGGCCCTCCCCCGCTACCTCGTGCCCGCCACAGCCCCCGAGGGAGAGCGATGGGCGAGAAGCACCACGTGCGGTTCGAGCCGGTCGGCATCGAGATCGAGGTCGACGAGGGCCAGACCATCCTGCGGGCCGCGGCCGAGCAGGGCGTCGCGCTCATGCACGGCTGCAAGGAGGGCCAGTGCGCCTCCTGCAAGTCCTTCGTGCTCGAGGGCGACGACATCGAGCTGGACAGCTACTCGACCTTCGCCCTGCCCGAGTTCGAGAAGGACGAGGGGCACACGCTGCTGTGCCGGGCGCACGCCTACGAGGACCTCGTCATCGAGCTCCTCAACTACGACGAGGAGATGATCCAGTCCGGGCTGCCGCTGCGGCAGGGCACGGTCGAGGTGATCGGCAACGACCCGGTGACCCACGACATGCGCCACCTCGTGGTCAAGCTGATCGAGCCCGAGGAGATCAAGTTCTTCCCGGGCCAGTACCTGGACTTCCAGGTGCCCGGCCACTCGGCGACCCGGTCCTTCTCGATGGCGAACACGCCCAACCGGGAGGGGATCTTCGAGTTCGTCATCCGCGTGTATCCCGGCGGTCTCTTCTCCGGCCACCTGGCCGACGAGCTCAAGGTCGGCGACCGGCTCCGCGTGGAGGGCCCGTTCGGGGCCTTCCGGCTCCGGGAGAGCAGCCCCAACAACCTGCTCTTCCTCGGCGGCGGGGCCGGCCTCGCCCCGCTGCTGGCCCTGCTCCGATCCATGGCCGAGCGCTCCCTCGACCGCCCGGTCACCTTCTACTACGGGGCGCGCGGGAGACGCGACCTGTGCTTCGAGGAGGAGATCGCGAAGCTGCAGGAGCAGCTGCCCGGTCTCACATTCGTCCCAGCGCTGTCCGAGCCGGCCGAGGACGACGGCTGGGACGGCGAGACCGGCCTGATCACCGACGTCGTCGAACGCCGGGAGGCCGAGCTCCGGAGCGTGGACGCCTACGTCTGCGGTCCGCCCCCGATGGTCGAGGCCGCGATCGCCCTGCTCACGCGGCTCGGACGCAGCGAGGACCACATCTTCTACGACAAGTTCACCACCACCGGTGAACCGGAAGGCGAGGACTGACCACATGACCGCCACGACCGAGCGCCCCGAAGCTCCCGAGCGCCCCGCGCGGAGCGTGCCCAAGCCCCAGTTCACCGATGCCGAGGCCGGCGCCAAGGAATTCCCCGACAGCGACGCCAGCGCGCGCCGCTACAACTACTACAGGCCGGCCAAGCGCAAGCAGACCCACTACGAGGACGTGACCGTCGAGGTCCAGCCCGACCCGCGCCACTACCTGTCCCAGGGGTGGATCTACGGCTTCGCCGACGGCGAGACCGGCTACCCGCTGACCTGGACCAAGCTCAAGGCCTGGGGCGTCGACAAGCCCGAACCGGTCCGCGGGGTCGGCACCGGGGGTGGCGGGGAGGGCCTGGACTGGCCCGCGCACGGGTGGCACGAGTTCCGCGACCCGAACGAGGAGTGGGAGCAGACGATCTACCGGTACAACGCCAACGTCGTCCGGCAG
>JAICLD010000005.1 GCA_025927595.1 Nocardioidaceae bacterium
CCCCCACCCCGGCCGTCACCCCCATGGACGAGCCCACCGCCGGAACGCCGTGCGCCCCGTGCGACGCGACGGCGACCAGCACCCCCACGGCCACGGTCACCCCCACGGCCACGGCCACTCCCACGGCCAGCTCGACGGCCACCCCCTCGGCCACCCCGACACGTGCGGCCGGTCCGTCTGCGGACCCGACGGAGTGTGTCGCGGTCACCGCTCCGACCCCGACGCCGTAGCCGGCAGCCCCCAGGGCGCCCCTCAGCGCTGCTGGGAACCATCCAGCGCCGGCTCACCCAGCAGCGACCGGCTCATCAGCCGTGCGGCCACGGGGCGGACCGGCCGTCCGCCGTCGAGGGTCCCGTCACGGTGCAGCACCCGCTCGACCCCGTAGCCGAGGGACCGGTAGAGCCCGAGCGCGACGGGCCGGTCCCCGAGCACGGTGAGTCGGGCGACCGTCGCGCCGAGGTCCCGGGCCACCCGGTGACCGGCGAGCATCGCTGCCCGTCCCAGTCCACGGCCGCGGACGTCGGGACTGATCTCGAGGTCGAGGACGTACGCCTCGACCTCGCGCGTCGGGACCGTCGGCGGCGCGAGCGGGGACCCGGTGACCGGGAGCGGGCGCACCCGAAGCCACAGGTGGCCGGCGCAGGCGTCGGCAGCGCGCACGCACCACAGGTGCTGCGTCGGCGTGTCGAGACCGTGCGGCAGCTCCTCGCCGAAGACGCGCCGAGCCACGGCCGCCGCCTCCTCGGCGGAAGCGAGACCCGCGGCCACCTGCCGGTCGGCGAAGCCGGACCGGGAGCGCGGCGCCCACACCTCGAGCTCGCCCCGGGTCATCGGGACGAGACGGACCGGCTCAGGCAGGCTGCATGCTGTCGTCGAGGGTGAGCAGCGGAGCGTCGTGGGCCGCGGCGGCGAGCGCGTCGTTCTCCGACTGCAGGCGCATGACCTGCGCCTCCAGATCGGTCACCCGTTGCCTCAGCCGTCGGTTCTCCGCGGTGAGCGAGGCGACCACACGCGGGTCGGTGGTGCTCAGGTATCCGAGGAGGGCCTTGGCCATCGTCTGTCCTCCGAGGGTGAGAGAGGCTGGGAGCATGCCCGGGACACGGCCGCTGTGGCGACCGGAGGGGGGTTGGGTGCGCCTCCAAGAGTCCCACGACGGGCGGCAGGGGTCAATCCCGACGGACCGGGCGGGCGGCTAGCGTGGCCGGGTGCGTAGGCCCCTGGAGATCGCGGGTTGCCGCTCGGAGTGCGGGTGGCGCGACACCGGCGAGCTGCTCGACGGCGAGCCGGTGTTCGCGTGCACCGGCTGCGGCAGCGAGTGGGTCCCGAGCGAGCCGTGGACGCCGGTGGACTACACCGGCGTGGTGCCGGAGCCCGTCGCCGAGGCGCGGCGGACCCGGGGCACCGGCTGGCAGCGCGGGCAGTAGAACGACGACCGGTTCATGAACGACACCCGCGTGATCGGCGCGCCGCACCGCTCGCAGGGCCGTCCCTCCTGGCCGTAGGCGTGCAGGGACCGGTCGAAGTAGCCGCTCTCGCCGTTGACGTTCACGTACAGCGCGTCGAACGACGTGCCGCCCTCGGCCAGCGCCGCGAGCATCACCGCGCGGACCTCGTCCAGCACCCGACGTACGTCGTCGCGGCGCAGCCTCGTGCCGGGACGGGACCCGTTCAGGCGGGCCCGCCACAGCGCCTCGTCGGCGTAGATGTTCCCGATCCCCGAGACGACGCCCTGGTCGAGCAGGATCCGCTTCAGCTCCGAGGACCGCCGACGCACCGCCGCGACGAACAGGTCGTCGTCGAACAACGGGTCGAGCGGGTCGCGGGCGATGTGCGCGATCTCCGGCGGCACGTCGGCGCCGTCCCTCGAGACCGCCAGCCCGCCGAACATCCGCTGGTCCACGAAGCGCAGCTCGAGCGGCTGCTCTCCCGGCGGCGGTCCCGGAGGGGCGGCTCCGGAGAGTCCCAGGCGAACCCGGAGGTGCCGCTCGTCCGGCGCCTGCGACGGCTGCACGAGGAGCTGGCCGCTCATGCCCAGGTGGCCGAGCAGCGCGTCACCGCTGTCGAGCGGCAGCCAGAGGTACTTCCCCCGCCGGCGGGCGGCGAGCACGAGCCGGTCCCGAAGCAGCCCGGAGAAGTCGTCGGCGCCGCCGAGGTGGCGGCGCACCGGCCGCGGGTGCAGCACCTGCACCTCGGTGAGCCGACGACCCACGACGTGGGCCTCCAGGCCCCGCCGGACCACCTCGACCTCGGGAAGCTCGGGCACGGCTCAGCCGAGGACCGGGCCGTGCGCCTCGACGATCGCCTGGTAGGCCGTCTCGGCGGCCTGCTGCTCGGCCTCCTTCTTGGAGCGTCCGGTGCCGTGGCCGTAGAGGGCGTCCCCGACGCGCACGCGCGCAGTGAACGTCTTCTCGTGGTCCGGCCCCTCGTCGTCCAGGACGTACTCCGGAACGCCCAGTGCGTGAGCCGCGGAGAGCTCCTGGAGGCTGGTCTTCCAGTCGAGGCCGGCCCCGAGCCGGGCCGCGTTGACCATCAGCGGGTCGAAGAGCCGGTGCACCACCTCGGCGGCGGCCTCGATGCCGCCACTGAGGTACACCGCGCCGATCAGCGCCTCCACCGTGTCGGACAGGATCGAGGACTTGTCCCGTCCGCCGGTGGTCTCCTCGCCGCGCCCGAGCTTGACGTGGCGGCCCAGGCCGATGGTGCGGGCGACCTCCGCCAGCGCGCGCGCGTTGACCACGGCCGCGCGCAGCTTCGCCAACCGGCCCTCGGACAGGTCCTGGTGGTTGCGGTAGAGCGTGTCGGTGACCACGACCCCGAGCACGGAGTCGCCGAGGAACTCCAGCCGCTCGTTGGTCGGGATCCCGCCGTTCTCGTAGGCGTAGGACCGGTGGGTGAGCGCGAGGTCGAGCTCGGCGTCCCCGAGCACGGGGTCGCCGAGCGCCGTCCGCAGATCGTCGTACGACGGCTCCGCCGTGTCCGGGCCCATGTCAGGAGAGCCGGCAGCGCTGCCCGTCAGAGCACCTGGCGACGGTCGGCGCGGGCGCCGTACTGACCGCACTGGGGGCAGGCCCGGTGGGGCAGGTGCTTGGCGCCGCACGCGGGGTTGGCACAGGTCACCAGCGACGGGGCGACGGCCTTCCACTGCGAGCGTCGGTGGCGCGTGTTGCTCCGCGACATCTTCCGCTTCGGGACAGCCATGGTGATCTCCTTCAGGTGGTGCGGGCGTGGTGCGGGCTTCGTGCGGGCTTCGTGCGGTCGGGTGGTACGGCGGTCAGTCGTCGTCCGGGTCGGAGGCCGGCGTCGTGAGCCTCTGCAGGGCGGCCCAGCGCGGGTCGACCGGCTCCTGGTGCCGGTGGCCGGGATCGTCGTCCAGGCGCGCGCCGCACTCGACGCACAGACCCGGACAGTCCTCCCGGCACAGCGGCTGGAACGGCAGCATCAGCACCACCGCGTCCCGCAGCACCGGCTCGAGGTCGAGCAGGTCGCCCTCCAGCCGGTTGACCTCCTCGTCCTCGGCGTCCGCCGCGGTGTCGCTCTCCTCGTAGACGAAGAGCTCCTGGAAGTCGGCCACGACGGTGTCGCGGATCTCCGCCAGGCACCGGACGCACTCGCCCTCGAGCCCGGCCGCGGCCTGACCCGTCACGAGCACCCCCTCCATGACCGCCTCGAGCCGGAGCTCGAGCTCGACCACGGAGCCCTCCGGGACGCGAAGGACCTCGATGCCGAGGTCTGCGGGGGCCGGCGCCGAGACCGTGGTCCGGCGTTGCGACCCCGGGCGGCGGCCGAGCTCGCGGGTGTCGAGCACGAGCGGCGCTCTCGGGTCGAGACGCACGGTGATCCACTTCCTGACGACAGCGTGCCCCGGGACGGGGCCCCACAGACCAGGTCCCCAGCAGCCCGGCCCGGGCGTGCCCGGGTCGTACGTGCGGAGGACCGTCGCACAGGATACCGAACCGGGGCCGTGGCCACCAAAAGCGGCGGACCCGTGGGGCGAGGCCCGCGTCAGTCCTCCCGGTCCCCGCGGTCCTCGGGGGCGATGTCGGCGTAGTCCGAGCGACCGGCGAGCCGCTCCCGACCACGGCGCACCGCCTCGCTGGTCCGGGCCAGCGACACCTCGAAGTTCGCCAGCTTGGCGTCGACGTACTCGTCGGTCTCCCGGCGCATGGCGCGGTCGTCGGCGCGGGCGCGCTCCAGCAGGGTCTCGGCCTGCCGCTTCGCCACCCGGTAGACGTCGGTGTCGGAGACCAGCCGCTCCCGCTCGCGCTGTGCCTGGGCCACGATCCGCTCCGCCTCGGCGCGGGCCTCGGCGAGCACCGACTCGCGGTGCTCGAGCAGCTCTCGCGACCGGTCCGCTGCGGCCCGTGCGGCGGTCTCGAGCGCCTGCACCTGCGCGAGCACCCGTTGGTGGTCGAGCGCGACCGACCCGGAGCGGCGTCGGGACCGGCCCTCCTCGACCGTGCGGCGCAGCTCCTCGGCCCGGCGCGCGACCTCGTCCTCGCCGGTGTCGTTCTCGTCCACGTCGTCCCTTCCGCCGGCCCGCACCGGCCGGATCGCTGCCGACCCTACGCGTCGCCGGCCAACCGTGCCCTGAGCCGGTCGAGCACCAGCGGCGGCACCAGCCCGGACACGTCGCCTCCGAAGGTGGCCACCTCCTTGACGAGGCTGGAGGCCAGGAAGGAGTACTCGGGGCTGGTCGGCACGAACACCGTCTCGACGTCGGAGAGGCTGGAGTTCATCTGCGCCATCTGGAGCTCGTAGTCGAAGTCGCTGACGGCCCGCAGCCCCTTGACGATCGCCTGGACCCCGCGGTCCCGGCAGAAGTCGGTGAGCAGGCCGTCGAAGGAGTCGATGCGCACGTTCGGGAACGGCGCGCAGGCCTCGCTCAGCATGTCGATGCGCTCCTCGGCGGAGAACAGCCGCTTCTTGGCCGCGTTGACCCCGACCGCCACCACGACCTCGTCGAACAGCGCCGAGGCACGGGAGATGATGTCGACGTGCCCGTTGGTGACCGGATCGAAGGACCCGGGACAGGCGGCTCGGCGCACGGCGTGCTCCTCTGCTGATGGCCGGGTCGGACGGTCAGGCGGGTCGGGCCGTGGCGCGACCGTACCAAAGCGTGGTCTCGCCGTACCTGCGCGTGCGCTCCCCCACGAGCCCGAGCGGCCACGCGGGCCCCGGCCCGCGGCTGGAGCGCTCGACCACGACGAGCGCCTCGTGCGCCAGCCACTCGTGCGCGACCAGCGCCGCGAGGTCGGCGTCGACGGCCGGTGCGGCCAGCGCGTACGGGGGGTCGCAGAAGACCACGTCGTACGGCGCGCGCGGCGGCTGGGCGAGCGCCCGGGACGTCGCGGAGACCAGCACCTCGACGGCGGAGACGCCGAGGACCCGCGCGTTCTCGCGGATCAGCGCCGCCGTACGACGGTCCTGCTCGACGAGCGTCACGACGCCGGCGCCGCGGGAGCGCGCCTCGAGCCCGACCGCGCCGCTGCCGGCGTACAGGTCCAGGAACCGCAGGCCGCTCAGGCTGCCGACCGCCGCGTCGACGGCGGAGAACAGGGCCTCGCGCACCCGGTCGGAGGTGGGTCGCGTGGCGGCCCCCGCGGGGGCCTTGATCCGGCGCCCGCGCGCCTCGCCGCCGATGATCCGGGTCACGGGCTCACCCCTTGTCCAGGTAGTCGGCGCGCTCGGCGTCGTGCAGCCGGCGCACCTGCTCTGCGAGCGCCGGGTGCCGCTCGAGGTCCGGGTCGTCCTCGACCAGCCGGGTGGCGACCTCGCGGGCCTCGACGACCACGTCCTCGTGCTCGAGGACGTGGAGCAGCCGCAGGCTCGAGCGACGTCCCGACTGGGTGGCGCCGAGCACGTCGCCCTCCCGCCGCTGCTCGAGGTCGACCCGGGACAGCGCGAAGCCGTCCGTGGTGGCCGCCACCGCCTCCACGCGCCTGCGCCCGGGGGATCCGGCGGGTGCCTGGGTGACCAGCAGGCACAGTCCGGGGAGGCCGCCGCGGCCGACCCGCCCGCGCAGCTGGTGCAGCTGGGAGACCCCGAACCGCTCGGCGTCGTAGACCAGCATCATCGTCGCGTTGGGGACGTCCACCCCGACCTCGATGACGGTGGTCGCGACGAGCACGTCGACCTCCCCGGCCGCGAAGGCGCGCATGACCTCGTCCTTGCGGTCCGCCGGCATCCGGCCGTGGAGGGTGGCGACCCGCAGGCCCTGCAGGGGGCCCTCGGCGAGCATCGGGGCGACCTCCTCGACGGAGGCGGTGGCGGGGCCGGCCGGCTCGCTCGCCGCGTCCCCCGGCGGCTGCGGCGCCTCCGGCCCGTCGTCGTCGGCGCCCACCCGCGTGCAGACGACGTACACCTGGTGTCCCCGCCCGACCTCCTCCCGGATCCGCTCGTAGGCGCGGCCCAGCCACGAGGGGCTCTCGGCCACCGGGACGACGGTGCTCTGGATCGGCGCCCGGCCCGCCGGCAGCTCGCTCAGCATGGAGGTCTCCAGGTCGCCGAAGACCGTCATCGCCACGGTCCGCGGGATCGGCGTCGCCGTCATCACCAGCACGTGCGGGGGCCGGTCCCCGCTCTTGGCGGCCAGCGCGGCGCGCTGCTCCACCCCGAACCGGTGCTGCTCGTCGACGACGACCAGGCCGAGGTCGGCGAACCGGACCCGGTCCTCGAGCAGCGCATGCGTCCCGATCACGATCCCGGCCGTGCCCGACGCGGCGTCGAGCAGCGCACGGCGGCGCGCCGCGGCGCCGAGGGAGCCGGTGAGCAGCGCCACCTGGGTGCCGTCGGCGTCCCCGTCGAGCATCCCGCCACGGGCGAGGTCACCGAGCATCGCGGTCACCGACCGGTGGTGCTGCTGGGCCAGGACCTCGGTCGGGGCGAGCAGCGCTGCCTGGCCGCCGGAGTCGACGACCCGCAGCATCGCCCGCAGCGCCACCACCGTCTTGCCCGAGCCGACCTCTCCCTGGAGCAGCCGGTGCATCGGGTGACCGGCGGCGAGGTCGTCGAGGACGGCTCGACCGACCTCCCGCTGTCCCGCGGTGAGCTCGAAGGGCAGCCGCTCGTCGAAGCGGTCCAGCAGCCCGCCGTCCCGGCCGAGCCGCGGACTGGCGTCGAGAGCCCGCAGGGCGGCCCGGCGCTGCACGAGCACGGTCTGGGTGACGAACGCCTCGTCGAAGCGCAGCCGTCGCTCCGCGGCGTCCTTCTCGGCCCGGCTGCCGGGCCGGTGGATGCCCTCGAGGGCATGGCGCGCCGAGACGAAGCCGTGCCGGCGGCGGACGTCCTCGGGAAGGGTCTCGGGGACCTCGTGGACCAGGTCCAGGGCGAGCCGGATGGCCTTCCCGAGCTGGGTGCTCTCCAGGCCGGCCGCGGCGGGGTAGATGGGCAGCAGCGGGGGCAGTCGGTCCCAGGCGGTCACGGCCTCGTCCTCGGCGTCCGTGGCCGAGCCCCCCGGCTCGCCGAACATCTGGTACTGCGGGTTCGTGAGCTGGAGCCGCCCGCGGAAGGTGCCCACCTTGCCGGAGAAGTACCCGAACCGGCCGGGGACGATCTGCCGCCGCCGCCACTCGGCGAGGTGCTGCTTCTTGTCGAAGAACGTCAACGACAGGCGGGCGCCCTCGATCGCGACGTCCACCTCCAGCCGGTAGGCGACGCCGCCGCGCCGCCGGTCGGCGTAGGAGTGCAGCGTCGAGTCCCGAACCCGCCCCACCACGGTCACGTGCTCGTCGGGCTCGACCTCGCCGAGGTCGCTCAGCGACCCCTTGTCGACCCACCGGCGCGGGTAGTGCTGCAGCAGGTCGCCGACCGTGCGGTAGCCGAAGGCCTTGCCGATCCTCGGTGCGTGCTTGCCGGCGACGGCCGCCAGCCGGGCGTCCCACTCGAGCGTGGAGGCCAGCCGGCGTCCGGTGGTCGTGGTCATGTCCCGATGCTCCTACTCGACACCGACGAGCAGGGGGTACGCAGGCTGGCCGCCGTCGTACGCGACGACGTCCACGGTGGGATGGGCCGTCCGGACGTACGCCGTGCACCGCTCCGCCAGGTCGCCGGCACCCGCCCCGGACACCAGGGTGACCAGCTCGCCGCCGCCGCCGAGCAGCCGCTCGACGACTCCCGTGGCCACCTGGAGCGGGTCCCGCCCGACGAGGACGAAGTCGCCCTCGATCATGCCGAGCACGTCGCCGGCCTCGCAGGGACCGGCGGAGGTCATCGCCCGCTCCCGCGCGACGGTGACCGCTCCCGAGCGGGCGTGCCGCGCGGCGGCGGTCATCTCGACGATGTCCTGCTCGAAGGTCCGCCCCGGCTCGTGGACGGCGAGCGCCGCCACGCCCTGGACCTGCGCGTCCGTGGGGATCACGGCCACCCGGAGCCGGCGACTGCGGCGGACCTCGCGCGCGGCCGCCTCGGCGACCGCCACGACGTGCTCGTCGTTGGGCAGCACGATCACCTCGGTCGTGCCCGCGGCCGTGATCGCCTCGACGACGTCGCGGGTGGACGGGCGACGCTCCGGCGCGCCGTCCACCACGACCGCACCCGCTCCCGTGAAGAGGGCCGCGAGCCCCGCGCCGGCCGCCACGGCCACCACGGTCCGACCCGCGCGCGGCGCGCCGGGGGCGCCGCCCGGCGGGATCCCACCCGCGACGGTCGCGACGGCGACCCCGGCACCCCCGGCACCCGCGACACCCGCCTCGGGCTCCGGCTCATGGCGGCGCGAGCCCTGGTCTGCGAAGTGGGTGACGCGCACCCGGTGCGGGCGCCCCACCTCGATCCCGGCCTCCACCGCGGCACCGACGTCGTCGACGTGCACGTGCACGTTCCACAGCCGGTCCCCGCCGACGACCACCAACGACTCACCGAGGGGCGCGAGCCGGGCCCTCAGCTCCGGCACCCGGTCGTCGTCGGCCTCCAGCAGGTACATCACCTCGTACGACGGGCCCTCGGGGGTCAGGTCGTCGTGCGGCAGCGGCACCGGGATGGCGTGGGTGCCCAGCGGCGCCTGGTCGGGCATCCGGCGCCGGCCGGTCACGGCGGTGTCGAGCGCGTCGAGGACGACGCACAGGCCGCGGCCGCCGGCGTCGACCACCCCGGCCGCCCGCAGGCTCGCCAGCTGGTCCGGGGTGGCCCGCAGCGCCGCACGGGCGGCGTCGGCAGCTGCCCGGGCCACGTCCCCGAAGCGGCTCGCCGGGTCGGTCGCGACGCGGCCGGCAGCGACCGAGGCGGCGCGTGCCACGGTCAGCATGGTGCCCTCGACGGGTCGACCCACGGCGGCGTAGCTGGCCTCGGTGGCCACTGCCAGCCCCTCCGCCAGGACCACCGCGGGACGCTCGTCCGGCCCGGCCGTCGCCAGCCGTCGGCAGGCGGCGCCGAGGAGCTGGGACAGGATCACCCCCGAGTTGCCGCGCGCCCCCAGCAGCGCCCCGCGGGCGAAGGCGACGAGGGCGGCGCCCACAGCGGCACCGGCGGCCGGGTCGCCGGCGCCACCGTCTGCGGCACCGTCCGCCTCACCGTCCGCCTCGTCGCCAGCACCGGCAGTGCCCACCGCCGACAGGAGCGCCTCGTGAGCCGCCTCCAGGGTGAGGTACATGTTCGTGCCGGTGTCGCCGTCGGGGACCGGGTAGACGTTGAGCGCGTCGATCTCCTCGCGCGCCGCGCCCAGCCACTCGAGTGCCAGCTCGGAGAACCGGACCGCGGCACGCAGGTCCAGGGCCGTCACCGGTTCGTCATGGGGTCGTCATGAGGTCGTCATGAGGTCGTCATGAGGTCGTCATGAGGTCGTCATGGGGTCGTCATGGGGGTCGTCACCGGGTCCTGGTCCTCCGCACGGCGCCAGGCTAGTCGACCGCGACACCCACCCGGGGCCCGCTGATTGGCGTGCCCACCGGTGGATCCGATATCCTGGCGGGGTTGCCCGCAGTCGCCGACGCGGGCGCCTCGTCGAGGAATCCCCCAGCAATCCCAGGAGTACACGGTGGCTGCCGTCTGTGACATCTGCGCCAAGCGCCCGGGCTTCGGTCACAACCGGCCCTGGTCCCGCAAGATCACGAACCGTCGCTTCAACCCCAACATCCAGCGCGTCCGCGCGACGGTGAACGGCGCCCCCAAGCGCCTCAACGTCTGCACCGGCTGCCTGAAGGCCGGCAAGGTCTCCCGCTGACCCCCTGCTGACCGGGGGCTCCCGAGGCCGGCCGCGTCCCGGCCTCCCCCATCCGCGAGCATCCACGAGCCGCCCTCCGGGGCGGCTCGTGGCGTCTCACGACCCGAAGTGCGCGTGCCCCCACGGGCCGTCGTACTCGGTCCCGTCGACGGTGACCCCCTCACCCTCGTGCACCCGACCCACGGCCACCCAGCCCTCGGGAAGCGTCGTCCCGTCGGGGAAGGTAGCCACGAGCGCGTGGTCGTCGCCGCCGGTGAGCACGAACCGCAGCGGGTCGGCGCCCAGGGCGGCGCCCACGGCGCGCAGCGGCTCGGCCACCTCGAAGCACTCGGAGTCCAGGTCCACCGCCACCCCGCTGGCCCGGGCCACGTGGCCGACGTCGGCGAGCAGCCCGTCGGACACGTCCACCATCGCCGTCGCACCGACCGCGGCGGCCAGCGGGCCCGCGGAGTACGGCGGCTCGGGCCGCCGGTAGGCCTCCACGAGCGCCCGCGGGGACCGGAATCCGCGCGTGAGCACGGCCAGCCCACCGGCGGACCAGCCCTGTCGTCCGGCGAGCGCGACCAGGTCCCCGGGGCGAGCCCCCGAGCGAAGGACCGGCACTCCCGCGACCTCGCCGAGCACCGTCACCGACACCACCACCTGGTCGGCGCCGGTGAGGTCGCCGCCCACGACGCTGGCTCCCACGAGGCCCGCCTCGTCCGCGATGCCGCGGGCGAGGTCGAGGGCCCAGACGACGGGCAGGTCGGCGGGTGCGCCCAGGGCCACGGTGAGAGCCGTCGCGCGGCCCCCCATCGCGTTGACGTCGGACAGGTTCGCGGCCGCCACCCGGTGCCCCACGTCGCGGGCCTCGGCCCAGTCCCGCCGGAAGTGCCGGCCCTCGACGAGGACGTCGGTGGAGACCAGCACCCGGCCGTCGGGCGCCGACACCAGGGCGGCGTCGTCACCGGGGCCGACCAGCACCCGCTCCCCCTGCGGGAACAGCTCCGTGAGCGCGTCGACGAGCGCGAACTCGCCGACGTCGGACAGCGTGGCGTCCGGGGCAGGCGTCATGGCGACCATCCAACCGCGCGCGCGCCGACCGTGTTCCGGCGGGGCCGAGCAGCACGGTAGGTTGAGCCGGACCGGTCCCGCAGGAGACGATCGACAGGAGCTCGGCATGGTGGTGCAGGCCTACATCTTGATCCAGACCGACGTGGGCAAGGCGGCCGAGGTGGCGGGCGAGATCGCCGAGGTCGACGGGGTCACGCTGGCCGAGGACGTCACCGGCCCCTACGACGTGATCGTCCGCGCCGAGGCGCGCAACGTCGACGAGCTCGGCAAGCTCGTGGTCGCCCGTGTCCAGAACATCGCCGGGATCACCCGCACCCTGACCTGCCCGGTCGTCCACATCTGACCCGCCGTCGCTGCGCCGGGGCGCGGGGCCGCCCGGGCTACCGGCGGCGTCGGCCGCTCCTGCTGATCCTCGTCGCCGCCCTCGCCGTGCTCCTGACCGCCTGCGGCGGTGCCCTGCGGGTGACGGCCCCGCACCTGCACGGCGCCGCGGCACGCGCCTGCGCACACCTCGCCTCGGCGCTGCCGTCCCGCGTCGCCGACCAGGAGCGGCGCGAGGTCGACGCGGGCGGCGGCCACGCCGCGGCGTGGGGCGACCCCGCCATCGAGCTGCGGTGCGGCGTGCCCCGGCCCCGGGGGCTCGACGCCTACGCCGCCTGCGAGGTCGTCAACGGCGTCGGCTGGTTCGTCCCGGAGGCCGAGCTGCGGCGTGGCGCGGGACCGCTCACGCTGACCACGATCGGGCGATCGACGTACGTGCAGGTGCGGGTCCCCGAGGACTACCTGCCGCCGGCCGCCACGCTGGCCGACCTCGCCCCCGCCGTACGACGCTCGGTGCCGCAGGTCCGGCCGTGCGCCTGAGCCGACAGGGTCAGCGCAGGCCGGTGTCGCGGTGCAGGGCGAGCTGCACCAGCCGGTCGACGAGCTCGGCGTAGGACAGGCCGCTCGCCTGCCACATCAGCGGGAACATCGACGACGGGGTGAACCCCGGCATCGTATTGATCTCGTTGATCACGACCCGCTCGTCGGGGAGCACGAAGAAGTCCACCCGGGCCAGGCCCTCGCAGGAGAGCACCTCGAACGCCTGCACCGCGAGCGACTGGACCCGCTCCGCGAGACCTGGCGTCACGTCGGCCGGGACGCTGAGCGAGGTCTGCTCCTCGGGCAGGTACTTCGCGGCGAAGTCGTAGAACTCGTGACCCCCCGACACGACGATCTCCGCGACCACGGAGACGTCGGGCGGGTTGGTGCCGTAGCCCTGGAGGACACCGCACTCGATCTCCCGGCCGCCCTCGGCCGCGACCTCGACCAGCACCTTGGGGTCGTGCTCCTGTGCGAGCTCGACGGCCGCGGCGAGCCCGTCGCGGTCGTGCACCTTGCTGATCCCGATGCTGGAGCCGCCGCGCGCGGGCTTGACGAAGACTGGGTACCCGAGCGAGTCGACGGTCTCGGCGCACGCCGCGCGGTCCCGCTGCCACGCGCGCGTGGTGAGCACGGTGTAGGGCAGCACGGGAAGGCCGTGCGCCTGCAGCACGAGCTTCATGTAGTGCTTGTCCATCCCGACCGCCGAGGCCAGCACGCCGGCGCCGACGTAGCGGACGCCTGCCATCTCCAGCAGCCCCTGGATCGTGCCGTCCTCGCCCCAGGGGCCGTGCAGCAGCGGGAAGACGACGTCCACCTCGCCGAGGGTGCGCGGCACCGACCCGGGCTCGTGCACGACGAGCTCGCCGGACTCGTGCTCGCTCGTGAGGGCGACCGCGGCGCGGGTCGGGTCGACCTCCGGCAGCTTGTCGGCCGACGTGATCGCCAGGCGCTGCGGGTCGTCGGACTCCAGCACCCAGCGCCCGTCGTGGGTGATCCCGACCGGGACGACGTCGTAGCGGCCGCGGTCGAGGACCGCGAGGACGCTGCCGGCCGTCACGCAGGAGATCGCGTGCTCGCTGGAGCGGCCGCCGAACACGACGGCGACGCGAGGCTTGCGGGTGCGGGGCTCCTGCTCGGTCATGGTGCGGCCGACCCTACCGGTCCCGATGCCCGTGACCGGGCACCTCCTCCCTAGGCTGCGGGCATGTCCTCCGAGCAGCCCACCGGTCCCGCGGGCGGCCCCGCGACCCCCCCGACGCAGGCCGCGTCATCGAGGCCGCCGACGCCGTACCGTCCGGCCACCGTCGCGGTCACCGCCGGCCGTCCGCCGCACGTGTCCGACAACCCGCTCAACGAGCCACTGACGATGGCCTCGACGTACGTCGCCGGTGGCGACCTCGAGTACGGCCGCTACGGCAACCCCACCTGGTCGGCGTTCGAGGAGACGCTGGGCGGCCTGGAGGGTGGACGCTGCCTGGCGTTCGGCTCCGGGCTGGCCGCGGTCTCGACGATCCTCGACCTGGTCGGCGCAGGCGCCACCGTCGTCGCGCCGCGGCACGCCTACCTCGGCAGCATCGGGCAGATGGCGGACCTCGAGGCCCGCGGCCGGATCCGCGCCGTCCTCGTGGACATCGCCGACACCGACACGGTCGTGGCGGCCTGCGCCGACGCCGCGCTCGTCTGGGTCGAGTCCCCCACCAACCCCGCCCTCGAGGTGGCCGACATCCCCGCGATCGTCGCGGCGGCGCACGAGGCCGGCGCGTACGTCGTCGTCGACAACACCTTCGCGACGCCGCTGCTGCAGCAGCCGCTGGCCATGGGCGCCGACGTCGTCGTGCACTCGGCGACGAAGTTCATCGCCGGCCACAGCGACGTGCTGCTCGGCGCCGTGGTGACCGCCGACGCGGAGCTCTACGACGTGCTGAAGAAGCGCCGCGACATGATCGGGGCGACGCCGGGCACCCTGGAGACCTGGCTGGCACTGAGGGGCCTGCGGACCCTGCACGTGCGCCTGGAGCGCGCGCAGTCCAACGCCCAGGAGCTGGTGCGACGGCTCGGTGGCCATCCCGCGGTCGCCGAGGTGCGCTACCCCGGGGTCGGCGCGATCGTCTCCGTCGTGCTGGCCGCCGGTGGTCTCGCCGCGGACGTGCTGACCCGGTCGACCGTGCTGTGGGTGCACGCGACGAGCCTCGGCGGGGTGGAGTCGACCTTCGAGCGCCGGCGCCGCTGGAAGACCGAGCCCGCCACGATCCCCGACGGCCTCGTGCGGCTCTCGGTGGGCATCGAGGACGTCGACGACCTGTGGAGCGACCTGGCCGCCGCCCTCGACGGCCTCGACTCCCCCTGATGCCGAGGAGTCAGCTCCTCCGGGGTTTCTGCGCGTGTCGCGGGAGGAAGTGACCCCTCGGCGGAGAAGGGCGGGTCAGTCGCGCTCGTGCTTGGTCTCGCGGGAGATCAGCGCGGTCAGCATGTCGGCCGCGGTCATCTCCCCCTCGACGACCGCGTGCACCGCCTCCGCGATCGGCGCGTACACGTCGGCGCGGCGGGTCAGCTCCAGCAGCGAGGAGCAGGACTTCACGCCCTCGGCCACCTGGCGCGTGGACGCGGTGATCTCCGCGGTCGTCAGGCCCTGACCGAGCTTCTCCCCGAACGTCCGGTTGCGCGAGAGCGGCGAGGAGCAGCTGGCCACCAGGTCGCCGAGCCCGGCCAGGCCCATGAGCGTCATCGGGTCCGCGCCGAGCTGGACCGCCAGGCGGGCCATCTCCGCGAGTCCCCGCGTGATCACAGACGCGGTGGTGTTGTTGCCGAAGCCCAGCCCGGTGGCCATCCCGACGCTGAGCGCGATGACGTTCTTGTAGGCGCCACCGAGCTCGCACCCGACCACGTCCGTGCTCGAGTACGGCCGGAAGGTCGCCGAGTGGCACAGCGTCCGCAGCCGCTTGACGACCTCCTCGTCGGCGCAGGCCACCACCGAGGCGGCCGGCTCGCGGTCCGCGATCTCCTTGGCCAGGTTGGGCCCGCTGACCACGCCGATCCGCTCGGGACCCGCGCCCGTGACCTCCGCGATCACCTCGCTCATCCGCTTCAGGGACCCCAGCTCGACGCCCTTCATCAGTGAGAGGAACAGCGCGTCGCCCGGCACCAGGTCCGCCCACTCGGCCAGGTTGACGCGCAGCGTCTGCGACGGCACCGCGAGCACGACGACCTCCGCACCGGCCAGGGTCCGCTCCGGGTCGTGCGTGGCCGTGACGGCGGGCGGGATCTCCACGCCGGGCAGGTAGTCGGTGTTCTCCCGCTTGTCGTTGATCGTCGTGCAGAGCTCCTCACGGCGCGCCCACACGGTCACGTCGTGACCGGCATCGGCCAGCACGAGGGAGAACGCCGTCCCCCACGAGCCGGCACCGAACACCGCCACCGTGCTCATGAGCGTCTCCTCTCACGGAGCTTCCGGGCCCGTGCATGGGGGTTGCCGATCTCCCGGACGCCGGCCGCGCGGGGGTCGAAGCGCCGACCGGGAGCGTGCTCCCCACGGATCTCCTCGAGCAGCCGGGTCACGTGGTCCATGATCCGGTCCGTCGCGTCCCGCAGCACCTCCGGAGTCAAGGGCCGCCCCCGCAGGTCGTCGAGAGGCACCGGCGGGCCGGCCGACATGGCGATGGTGCGCCGCGGGAGCAGGTGCGGGCGCTTGGCGTACGGCGCCAGGATCTCCTGCGCCCCCCACTGGGCCACCGGCACCACCGGGACCCGAGAGGAGAGGGCGATCCTCGCCGCACCGGTCTTGCCACGCATGGGCCACATGTCGGGGTCTCGGGTGATGGTGCCCTCGGGGTACACGACGACGCACTCCCCCTCATCGACCGCCGCCACCGCGGCCGTGAACGACAGCGACGCGTCGGTGCTGAGTCGTCGCACGGGTATCTGTCCCGCGCTGCGCACGATCCGGCCCAGCACCGGGACGTCGAACACCTCGGCCTTGGCCAGGAACCGCGGGATCCGGCCCCATGCGTAGACGAAGTGCGCACACGTGAGCGGGTCCAGGTGCGAGACGTGGTTCACGGCCAGGACGCAGCCGCCGTCGACGGGGATGTTCTCACCGCCCCGCCACCGACGCCGGGTCACCAGCAGCAGCAGCGGCTCGACAATGCCGACGCAGAAGCCGAACGCCCACCCCCTGCGCTGTCGAAGCCGGCGTGGATTCGCCACTGGTGCCTCGTCTCGTCTCGTCGGACACGGCCCACACCGTCGACCCGGTGAGGGTACCCGCGTCCAGCATGCCCCAGCCTGGCAGGATCTCCTGCCATGAGCGCGCTGCACGAGTCCGGCGCCCGCGACCGGTACGCCGTGCTGGTGCCGGTGAAGCCCCTGTCGAGCGCGAAGTCCCGGCTGGCCCGCCTGGGCGACGACCTCCGCCGGGACCTCGCCGCTGCCTTCGCCATGGACACCGTCTCGGCCCTGCTCGACTGCGAGCTGGTGGACCGGGTCCTCGTGGTGACCGACGACCACGTCGTGGCCCGCGCACTGCTGGACGTCGGCGCCGACGTGATCCCCGACGGCACCAGCGACCTCAACGGGACCTTGCTGCAGGCGGCCGCCGAGACGCACCGGCGCGACCCGTCCCTGCGCCTGGCAGCGGTGTGCGCCGACCTCCCGGCACTGCGGCCCACCGAGCTCGACACGGCCCTGGTGGCCGCCGACGCTCACCGGATGTCGTTCGTCGCCGACCACGACGGGGTCGGGACGACGGCCGTGACGGCGCCCGACCTCGAGCGGTTCCGGCCGCGGTTCGGCCAGGGATCGCGGCGTGAGCACCTCGCCGCCGGCGCGGTGGAGATCGACGGGATCGACGTACCGGGCCTGCGGCGGGACGTCGACGACCCGGACGACCTGCGTGAGGCGCTGCGCCTCGGCGTCGGGCCGCGTACGACGGCCGTCGCCACGCTCGCGGGGCGTCGGCTGGCCGCCGTCCAGGCCACCGTGTCGGCGTTCGACCCGGACACCCGCGAGGGGCGCGTGCTGCTCGACGACGGCCTGGAGCTGGGCTTCCCCGCCTCGGCGCTCGCCGGCACCGGTCTGCGGTTGCTGCGACCGGGGCAGCGGGTGCGCGTGGAGACCACCGGCGGGAGCCCGCCGCGGGCCGTCGCCGTGCAGATCCTCACCCTTCCGTCGTCCTGACACGCGACAGGGCCCGCCCTGCCGGGCGGGCCCTGCTGCCGGTCGACGGTGCAGCGTGCGCCGTGGTGTCAGGACTTCTTGGCGGTCTTGCGGGTGGAGCTCTTCTTGGCCGGCGCCTTCGTCGCGGTCGTCCTGGTCGACGCCTTCTTCGCCGGCGACGTGCTCTTGGCGGCGCTCTTGGTCGCGGCGGACTTCGTCGCCGACTTCTTCGCCGGCGCCGTCGACCCGCCCGTGCTCTTGGCGGCGGTCTTGCCGGCGGTCTTGGTGGCGGTCTTGCTGGCGGTCTTGGTGGCGCTGGACCTCGTCGCCGACTTCTTCGCCGGCGCCGTCTTGGCCGTGTTCCTGGCGGCGCTCTTCGCGGCGGTCTTGGTGGCGCTGGACTTCGCGGCCGTCTTGTTCGCAGCGGCCTTGGTGGCGGTGCTCTTGGTCGTGGCCCTCTTCGCAGACGTCGTGCTCGCGGCGCTCTTGGTCGCGGTGGACCTCGCGGCCGGCTTCGTCGCGGCCTGCTTGCCCGCCGTCTTCTTGGTGGCCCCGGTGCCGGTCGCCAGGCTCAGCTTCGGCAGCTTCTTGGCGCCGGAGACGACGGCCTTGAGCTCCGCACCCGCGCTGAACTTGGGGATCGCGGTCTTCTTGGCCTTGATCCGCTCCCCGGTGCGGGGGTTGCGAACCCATCGGGCGTCACGCACGCGCTTCTCGAACGAGCCGAAGCCGGTGATGCCGACCTTCTCGCCCTTGGCGACCTCGCGGGTGATGGTGTCGATCACCGACTCGAGCGCATGCGATGCCTGCCTGCGGTTGCCCTCGTAGCGGGCCGCGAGAGCGTCGATCAGCTGACTCTTGTTCACTGGATTCCCTTTCGTGAACTGATCCAGGTCGAGCCGGCGCTCGACGACAGTTCGCACGCTAGGGAAAAGTCGCCTTCCTCACAATCACCACACGCGAATTTCCCTTGTCTATCTGGTTGATCGCCCGCTACAGGGTGACCGGCTTCCAGGCCGGACGCGTCGACTCGAACGTCGCGATGTCGTCCTCGTGCGACAGGGTCAGCCCGATGTCGTCCAGGCCCTCGAGCAGCCGCCACCGCGTGTAGTCGTCGATCTCGAAGGGCGCCGTGAGCGCGCCGGCCTGCACCGAGCGCTCCTGCAGGTCCACGACGATCTCGGTCGAGGGTTCGGTCTCGATCAGCTTCCACAGCTGCTCGACGACGTCCTGGGTGACCTGGGCGGCCAGCAGCCCGGCCTTGCCGGAGTTGCCGCGGAAGATGTCGGCGAACCGGCTGGAGATCACCACCCGGAACCCGTAGTCCAGCAAGGCCCACACCGCGTGCTCGCGGGAGGAGCCGGTGCCGAAGTCGGGACCGGCCACCAGCACCGTGGCGCCCGCGTGCTCGGGACGGTTGGTGACGAACTGCGGGTCCTTGCGCCAGGCCGCGAACAGCCCGTCCTCGAAGCCGGTCCGCGTCACCCGCTTGAGGTAGACCGCCGGGATGATCTGGTCGGTGTCGACGTTGCTGCGCCGCAGCGGCAGTCCCGTGCCGGCATGTCGGGTGAACTTCTCCATCGTGCTTCTCCAGTCCGTGCAGGGATGTCGGCTCAGGCGGGCAGATCGGCGGCCAGGTCGGCGGGCGACGAGAGCGTGCCCGTCACCGCGGTCGCCGCAGCCACCAGGGGTGAGACCAGGTGGGTGCGACCGCCCTTGCCCTGGCGGCCCTCGAAGTTGCGGTTGGACGTGGACGCACTGCGCTCGCCCGGCGCGAGCTGGTCCGGGTTCATGCCCAGGCACATCGAGCACCCGGCGCCCCGCCACTCGCCGCCGGCCTCCTTGAACACGATGTCCAGGCCCTCCTCCTCGGCCTGCAGGCGCACCCGCACGGACCCCGGGACGACGAGCAGGCGGGTGTCAGGCGCGACGTGACGGCCCCGGATCACGTCGGCCGCGGCACGCAGGTCCTCGATCCGCCCGTTGGTGCACGACCCCACGAAGACCGTGTCGACCTTCACCTCGCGCATCGGCGTCCCGGCTTCGAGACCCATGTACTCCAAGGCCTTCTGGGCCGCGACCTGGTCCCCCTCGTCCTCGAACGCGGCGGGGTCGGGCACGGTCCCACCGAGCGGCACGCCCTGACCCGGGTTGGTGCCCCAGGTCACGAACGGCGTCATCTCACTCGCGTCCAGGACGATCTCGCGGTCGAAGACGGCGTCCTCGTCGGTGACGAGCGTGCGCCAGTGGGCGACCGCTGCGTCCCAGTCCGCACCCTTCGGCGCCTCGGGACGTCCCTCGACGTAGTCGAACGTCGTCTGGTCGGGTGCGATCAACCCGGCCTTGGCGCCCCACTCGATCGACATGTTGCAGACCGTCATCCGCGCCTCCATCGACAGCGCCTCGATCGCAGCGCCGCGGTACTCCACGATGTAGCCCTGCCCGCCACCCGTGCCGGTGTGCGCGATCAGCGTCAGCACCAGGTCCTTCGCGGTCACGCCGTCCGGCAGCGTGCCGTCGACGGTCACCGCCATCGTCCGCGGCCGCGACTGCATGAGGGTCTGGGTGGCCAGCACGTGCTCGACCTCGCTGGTGCCGATCCCGAACGCGATCGCTCCGAACGCGCCGTGCGTGGACGTGTGCGAGTCACCGCACACGATCGTCATGCCCGGCTGGGTCAGCCCCAGCTGCGGGCCGACTACGTGCACGATCCCCTGCTCGACGTCGCCGAGCGGGTGCAGCCGCACGCCGAACTCCGTGCAGTTGCGTCGCAGCGTCTCGACCTGCGTGCGGGACACCGGGTCCGCGATGGGAAGGTCGACGTCGACCGTCGGGACGTTGTGGTCCTCCGTGGCCAAGGTCAGGTCGGGACGTCGTACGCCGCGACCGGCGAGGCGCAGGCCCTCGAAGGCCTGCGGCGAGGTGACCTCGTGCAGCAGGTGCAGGTCCACGTAGAGAAGGTCCGGCTCACCGGCCGCGCTCCGCACGACGTGCTCGTCCCACACCTTCTCGCTGAGGGTCCTTCCCATGGCTGGCTCCTGCTCTGTCGACGACTGCTGGGCTGGTCCGGTGCCGTCCGGCGCCGCAGACCGCACGTCTCCAGCGTCGGCCCGGTAGGGGCGCGGCTTCGACTTGCGATCCATCATGTGAGACGGCATTATCAGAGTATGGACAACTCTAGCGGAGTCGGCGTGCTCGACAAAGCCGCGCTGGTGCTCTCGGCGCTGGAGGCCGGACCGGCCACGCTCGCGGGTCTCGTCGCGGGAACCGGGTTGGCCCGTCCCACCGCGCACCGGCTCGCCGTCGCCCTGGAGCACCACCGCCTGGTGGCCCGGGACATGCAGGGACGGTTCATCCTCGGGCCCCGGCTGGCCGAGCTCTCCGCGGCGGCGGGCGAGGACCGCCTGCTCGCGGCGGCCGGCCCCGTGCTGGCCCGGCTGCGCGACATCACCGGCGAGTCCGCGCAGATGTGGCGCCGCCAGGGCGACTACCGGGTCTGCGTGGCCGCCGCCGAGCGACCGTCCGGGCTGCGCGACACGATCCCCGTCGGCTCCCAGCTGACCATGCGAGCCGGCTCCGCCGCACAGGTGCTTCTGGCGTGGGAGGACCCCGAGCGCATGCACCGCGGTCTGCAGAACGCCGCGTTCTCCGCGACCGCCCTGGCCGGGATCCGCCGGCGCGGCTGGGCGCAGTCGGTCGGCGAGCGGGAGCAGGGCGTCGCCTCGGTGTCGGCCCCGATCCGCTCCCCCTCGGGCAAGATCATCGCCGCGGTGTCGGTCTCCGGGCCGCTGGAGCGGCTCTCCCGCCAGCCGGGCCGCATGCACGCGCCGGCCGTGCTCGCGGCCGCCGAGCGGCTCTCGGAGTCCCTGCGCCGCGCCGCGGAGTAGCGCTCTAGAACAGCGAGCCCTGCTCCAGTCGCAGCAGCAGCTGCTTGCGCTCGACGCCGCCCGCGTAGCCGCTGAGCGAGCCCGACACACCGACGACCCGGTGGCACGGGATCACGATCCCGATCGGGTTGCGCCCGTTGGCGGCGCCGACCGCCCGCGACGCCCCGCGCGGCATGCCGAGTCGGGCCGCCAGCTCGCCGTACGACGCCGTGCGACCGTAGCCGATCCGGCGCAGCTCGTCCCACACGCGGCGCTGGAAGTCGGTCCCACCGGGGTCGAGCGGCAGGTCGAACTCCTGACGCCGGCCGGCGAAGTACTCGCGCAGCTGCCGAGCCGCCTCGGACAGCACCGGGTGGTCGTCGTCGCGCTCACCGATCTCCCGCGTGGCGGTGCGGCGCTGGGCCGTCCGCACCGAGGACCTCGGCGAGGTGTCCTCGGGGACCGCCCCGGTGAACTCCACAGCGGTCACGGCCTCGTCGTGCGCGACGATCCGGACCGGTCCCACCGGTGAGTCGATGAGGGTCCACATGTCAGGTCTCCTTCGGGCAGGTCGTCAGCGGGTTCGTCGCCGAGGTGGTCGCCGGAGTCGTGGCACCGGGCAGGTCCAGGGTGGACCACAGGTGGAGCAGCGCGTAGGAGCGCCAGGGCCGCCACCGCACCGCGAGCCGCGCGGCGTCGGCCGGGTCGGCCCCCAGCCCCTGCAGGGCCCGCCGCACCCCCACGTCGGTGGGCAGGAACACGTCCGGGTCCGCGAGCGCCCGCAGTGCGACGTAGTCGGCCGTCCACGGGCCGATCCCCGGCAGCTCGAGCAGCCTCGCCCGCACCAGCCCGCGCTCGGCGCTGCGGTCGAGCGGGATGTCGCCTTTCGTCAGCGCCGCGCACAACCCGACGAGGGCACGGCCGCGAGCGCGCGGCATCGGCAGCATGGCGGGGTCGAGACCGGCCAGGTCCGCGGCGCGGGGGAACAGCCGGTCGGCACCGGTCGCCTCCTCACCGGCAGGGGCGGGCCGGCCGTACGCCGCGACCAGCTTCGCGGTCAGCGAGATCGCGCCGGCCAGCGAGATCTGCTGCCCGAGCACCGCCCTGATCGCCACCTCCTCCCCGTCGACGCCGCCTGGCACGCGAAGGCCGGGCCGGCGCCGTACCAGGGCGGCCATCGCCGGGTCGGCGGAGAGCTCGTCGTCGATGGCGACCGGGTCGCCGTCGGCGTCGAGGAGCCGTCGGCACCGCTCGACCGCCGCGCCGGTGTCGCGCAGGTCCTGCAGACGCAGCCGGCAGCCGACGAAGCCGGTGCCCGCGTCCGCGCCGGCGTCGTCCAGGGACACTCGCAAGCGGCCGGCGCCGTGCGGGAGCGCCAGGGTGCGCTCGTACCAGCCGGGACCTGCGGCTTCGACACCCGGCACGAGGTGGGCGGCGAGGAACCGCAGCACCTCGCGGCCGGCGTACGGCGCGCGCACCGCCAGCCGCAGCTCGACGTGCCCCGTGCCGCCGGCGTCCTCGCGCCGGGAAGCCGACGACCGTCGGGCCCTCTCGCGCAGCTGGGTGGGAGTGGCGGCGTAGACCTCCCGCACGGTGTCGTTGAACTGCCGGATGCTGGCGAAGCCGGCGGCGAACGCCACGTCCGCGAACGGCATCGGCGTCGTCTCCACGAGGATCCGCGCCTGCTGCGCACGGCGGGCCCGCGCCAGGGCGAGCGGACCCGCCCCCAGCTCCGAGGTGAGCAGCCGGTGCAGGTGCCGGGGGGTGTACCCGACGCGGGCGGCCAGGCCGTCCACCCCCTCGCGCTCGACGACGCCGTCGTTGACCAGCCGCATGGCACGACCGGCCGCGTCGGCGGCGACGTCCCACTCCGGGGAGCCGGGAGTCGCGTCCGGGAGGCACCGCTTGCAGGCGCGGAACCCCGCGGCCTGCGCGGCGGCGGCGGTCCGGTGGAAGGTGACGTGTCGCTGCGCCGGCGTGCGGGCGGGGCAGGAGGGCCGGCAGTAGATCCCGGTGGAGGTGACCCCGGTGTAGAAGACCCCGTCGAACCTGCGGTCGCGGCTCTTCACCGCCCGGTAGCAGGCCTCGGTGTCCTCGATGTCCATGCTTCGATCCTGCCCGGTGGACGGCTGCGATGCTAGCGGGAATCGGACGTGGCCGTGCGTGGCGGGACCGCGTGCATGGGTTCGCCGCAGTTCGCGCAGCGTAGGTCGACCTGGCTCACCTCCCCGCAGTCACGGTGACGGTAGAGGACGGGCGGGCCGGCCTCGTCCGCGAGCCAGCGGTCACCCCATCCGACCATCACCATCAGCAGGTCGACGAGCTCGCCGCCCTTGTCGGTGAGGTGGTACTCGAAGCGCGGACGGGCGTCGTACTGGCGCCGTTCGAGGATCTCCTGGTCGACGAGGTGCTTGAGCCGCTCGGTGAGCACCTTGCGGGAGATTCCGAGGTCGGCCTGGATCTGGTCGAAGCGGTGGACACCGGCGAACATGTCGCGCAGCACGAGGGCCGACCAGGGTTCCCCGATCACGTCCATCGTGCGGCATCCCCGGGCGGGACGGCGCGAGCCGCGCCTCATCCGGCGTCGGCTTGCTACAAGTAGCTGATGGTCTTGACAGTCCGCAATTTGACGTTAGTGTCATTAACATGGAAGTTGGTCCGCAGCGGCGTCCCTACCGGATGGGCGCGCGGGCCAGCGCGGCTGCCGCGACCGGGGAGCGGGTGCTGGACGCCGCGACCGAGGTGTTCTGGGAGACGCCGAGCGACCAGATCTCCCTGGACGAGGTGGCCCGCCGCGCCGGCGTCTCGGTGCAGACCGTCATCCGCCACTTCGGCGGCAAGGACGGGCTGTTCGCCGCCGCGAGCGCCCGGGAGGCGGGGCGGGTGCGCGCCCAGCGCGACGAGGCGCCGGTCGGCGACACAGTGGCCGCGATCCGGGTCCTGGTCGAGCACTACGAGAACACCGCGGATCAGGTGCTGAAGATGCTGGCCGAGGAGCAACGCGTGCCCGGGCTGCGCGAGATCGTCGACCGGGGCCGGGCCATGCACCGCGACTGGTGCGCCCGGGTGTTCTCGCACGCGCTGGCCGATCGCGGCGGCGTCGAGCGGCGGCGGCGGCTGGCGCAGCTCGTCGCGGTCTGCGACGTCTACACCTGGAAGCTGCTGCGCCGCGACGCCGGCCTGAGCCGTCGGCAGACCGAGCTCGCGCTCGTCGAGCTCGTCCAACCGCTACTGGAGGTTCCCTGATGGCGCACGTCCTCGCCTACACCTCACCCGCCCGCGGACACCTGTTCCCGCTCGCCTCGATCCTCGACGAGCTGCAGCAGCGCGGCCACCACGTCGCCGTGCGCACCCTTGCCGCGGAGATCCCGTTGCTCACGGCCCGCGGCTTCGACGCCGCACCGATCAGCGACCGTGTCGAAGCGCTGGTGCAGGAGGACTGGCGCGCCGGCAATCCGCGGGCCGCGTTGGCCGCCGCGGTCCGTGGTTTCTGCGCCCGCGCCGAGCACGATGCCGCCGACCTGCGCGTCGCGATTGCCGCCGAACGCCCGGACGTGGTGCTGGTCGATGTCAACAGCTGGGGCGCGCTCGCGGCCGCGGAGACCTGGGGCGGTCCGTGGGCGATGTTCTGCCCCTATCCGATCCCGCTGCGCTCCCGGGACGTGCCGCCGTTCGGCCCCGGCCTACCGCCGGCCCACGGGCCGCTGGGACGGCTGCGCGACCGGCTGCTCCGGCCGCTGGTCATGGGCCAGCTCGAGAAGACGATGCGTCCCGCGATCAACAGCGTCCGCGCCTCGCTCGCGCTGCCATGGCTGGACCGGGTGGACGAGATGTTCCGCCGACCACCGCTTGCGATCTACCTGAGCGCCGAACCATTCGAGTACCCGCGAGGGGACTGGCCGGACAGCGTGGTCATGGTGGGCCCGTGCGCGTGGGAGCCGCCCGCCGATCCGCCCGCCTGGCTGGCCGGCATCGAGGCGCCGATCGTGCTCATCACCACCTCCTCGGAGTTCCAAGACGACGGCCGGCTGGTCGCCACCGCGCTTCAGGCGCTCGCGGACGAGCCCGTCCACGTCGTCGCCACCCTGCCGGCCGGCGACCCTTCGGCCTATCCCGTTCCGGACAACGCGCACGTGGAGCGGTTCATGCCGCACGGGCCGGTGCTCGACCGCGCGGTCTGCGCCGTCACCCACGGCGGGATGGGCGCTACCCAGAAGGCACTGGCCCGAGGTGTCCCGGTGTGCGCTGTGCCGTTCGGCCGCGACCAGCTCGAGGTGGCGCGCCGCGTCGTCGTGGCCCACGCCGGGACCCGGCTGCCCGCCGCCCGGCTCCGCCCGGACCGGCTGCGCGCGAAGGTACGCGAGGCAATGACCTGCACCGACGGCGCCCGCCGCGTCGCAGCGGGCTTCGCCTCCGCCGGAGGCGCCGCCGCCGCCGCCGACGCCATCGAGACCCGGCTCCTTGGTTTCCGAGCAACCGGGGCAGGCACCGGGACGGCCCTCACGATCGGTGACAACACCGGCGAGTGACCACACTGCATACCGCACCGCGTCGTTCGACCATCACCGCTCAACGCGACGCCCTGCTCGGCGTCGGTGTCGAGCCGGAACGGTTCACGGTGAACATCAGCCTCTCGCAACGTCCTTGGCTACCGCGTTGCCGAGCGCGATCCCTCTGCGCGCGTCCCGCGCGACGATTCCTTGCGGGACCCAAGCCGACGGGCTCGACAGGCGTCCTGTCTCATCGCAAGCCCTCCGGCGACGGGGCTCTCGGCATCACCGCGGTCGCACTTGAGCCCTTGACCGGTGCTGAATCGTCTCCACCCTCAGCGATCCATTCAGTCGTGCTACCGGACCCATAGTTGGCTCATCAGTGGGCCGACCTCCCTGCCACCGCTCTGGTAGTTGCCGACTCGCTCGGATGTGACCCACCAGTTGACATCGTTCGCCACCGGCACGAGGGCGGCCTGGTCGGTGACCTCTCGGTCGATGACGGTCCAGGTGCGCAGGGCGGCGCCGGGGTCGGTCTGCAGCCGTGAGGTCGCGGCCGCAGCGCGCCGGTCCAGCTTCCTGTTGCAGTACCCGGTCGGGTAGGCGGGCGCGCTGCAGGAGACCACATCGTAGAAGTTCGAGGGCAGGGGGAAGTCGGCGATCCATCCGCCGGACTCGACCTGGATGCCGCTTCGGGCGTCGTACTGCATGCGCTCATTGCGGGCGTTGTCAGGGAGCCGGCGAAGGGTCACCCGATAGCCGAGCCGCCGCAGGACGTGAGCGAAGTAGGAGTCGAGGGGAGGACTGAAGTCGTCGACCAGATCGGTCACGGTCACCTTCATGGCGTAGGTGCCGGACGCTCGGACCAGGGCGCGGGCCTTCGCCAGATCCGCCCCACGGTATGCGCCGAACGCAGGACCCGCGGTGTAGGGGCAGTAGGGCGCGTATGACGGCATGCTCGGTGGGACGAGCTGACAGGTCACGACCGCCACGGACGGACCGCCCATGATCTGGGTTGCCTTCGTGCGGTCGACCGCATAGTTGAACCCCTGCCGCGCCTTCAGCTTGTTGAAGGGCGGAATCGAGGAGTTGAGAACTCCGAACGACGTGGCCTGGACGAGGCTGCTGTGGACTCGGCTCGGTGCCTCGATCCTGAGCTCATCCACCAGCGAACCCACTGCCGCGCTCGATCCGCCGAGCGGCGTCAGCTCCGCGAGATCGGCTCGTCCTTGCGTCACGGCGTGCGCCGCCTCGCGGGCGTCGGCCACCTTGAGCCAGGTGAAGCCGTCGACGAACCCTGACGGCTGGGCTCCTGCGGACCACTCGTGGAAGTACTCGTTGCGGGAGAGGCTGAGCTCGTGGCCCTGGATGAACGAGGAGATCCGATAGGGCCCGGTGCCCGGCAGGGGTGACGTGAGCTTGCGAAGCGGGGTCCGAGCCGGCGCAGGGACGACCATGAGCGTCAGCTTGTGGAGGAACAGGGGGTCGGGCGCCTTGAGGTGGAACGTCACCCGACCCTCGGCGTCGTCTGCGACGACGCCCCTTCGAAGGTCGCACCTGCCGGCGTCGTCGACGCACGCCTGGGCGCCGACGATGCCTGCGTAGAAGTCGGGCCGACCGCTCGTCGCGAGTAGCGCGCGTTGCACGCCGCGCACCACGTCGGATGCCTTGACCACGTCACCGGTCGAGTACCTGATACCCCGGCGGAGGTTGAAGGTGTACGTGCGGCCGCCGTCGGTCGGTTCGGGCACCGAGGTTGCCAGGTCGGGGACGAGGACCTGGGGGTCCGCGCTGGAGTAGTGGTAGGTCAGCAGTCCGTCATAGACGACCCGGTTGGCGAGCCATGCCGTGCGGTCGTAGACGTTGGCTGGGTCGAGACCGCTGATCTGCCCCGGCAGGGCTCCAGCGGCCACTCGCAGGGTCCCATCTCGATGAACGGTCGAGGCGACCGCACCGGAGGAGACCCACACGTGCCCGTTGGCGACACCGAGCCCACGCACGGCCCCGCGGGCATCGACTCTGGTCTTCTGCTCGGTCCGAGGGTCGATCCGCAACAGATCGCCGGAGTACTTCTCGGCCACCCACACGACACCGCGGTGGACCGCGACCGCCGTAGGTCCGTCCCCGACGTCGATCGTGTGCGTGCGTCCCGTCGAGATGTTGATCCGGGTGACACTCTGGGAGAGCTCGTCGGCGACCCAGACGTCGTCGCCGGCACGGACGATTCCTCGAGCTCCGCTGCCCACGCGGATAGGTGCGGACATCTGTTCTCCCGTGCGCGCGTCGACTCGTGTGACCGAGCCGGCACGCCCATTGGCCACCCAGATCGACGTGGCGTCCACCGCCAGACCGTCCGGACCGTCACCCACGTCGATGGGCGCAGCCGCTGCACCGCTCGTGGTATCGATGCGTTGGATGGTGTTGTCGCCGCTGTTGGCCACCCACAGCCCAGCGGAGCCCGTGGCGAGGGCGGCCGGGCCGCTGCCCACGCGGATCGTGTCCACCACCCTGGCCGCCACGACATTGATCCGCGAGACGGTTCCGTCGGCGAAGTTCGCGACCCACAGGTCGTCGCCTGTGACGGCCAGCGACTGTGGGACACGACCGACGTCGACCTCCCGCTGAACGGAGTGCGTCGCCGGGTCGACCCTGGAGACGGTATCGTCGCCGGCGTTCGTCACCCAGATCGCGCCGCCAGCGGATGCCACTGCGATCGGGTTCGTCCCTACCGCGACGGACGCCACTACCGACCCGGACTCGTCGAGCTCGGTGACGGCATTGGCGGCCACGACGTTCACAGCATCCTGGCCGGACCAAGGCCCCATCGTCGCCACGGCAAGAGCCACCGCGCACGCCACAGCGGCGACCGAGGCGCGGACCCTGACTCGGGACAGCTCGAGCCGCCCGCGGGTGACGCGGTGGGTGCTTCTCCCTGACTTGGATGTGCGTTCTCTCGTCGGTTCGATCGAGGGTGCCGTGAAGGGAACCGAGAGGGTCGGTCCACGTGGTGGCTGCCAGTCCAGAGCGGGATCCTGCGCCAGAATCCTGGTGTTGAGCTCTCTCAGGGGCGGGCTCGGTTCGATGCCCAGCTCGGCGTCCAGCAGGGAACGAAGCTCTCGGTAGGCACCCAAGGCGTCCGACTGCCGGCCCGACCGATACAGTGCGAGCATTCGCTGGGCGTGGAACCCCTCACGAAGGGGATGGCCAACGATGAGCGGCGCCAGCTCGGCGACGACGGCTGCGTGCAGTCCCAGCTCGAGCTCGGCTCCGATGCGTGACTGAAGCGCCGACGCGCGCATCTCCTCCAGGCGCGTCCGGACGGGAGCAACGAAGTCGTAGTCGGCAAGGTCGGCCAGCACGTCCCCCCGCCACAGCGACAACGCCTCCTCGTACACCGTCAACGCGAGCCCCGGATTCGGCCGCGCCAGCTCCGCGTCGGCGTGGAGGACCATGTCCTCGAACCGCGTTGCGTCGACGCCCCGGGGATCAACGTCCAGCCTGTAGCCCCCAGGTTCGGTCACCAGGATGGCCCCTGGCGACCCACGCGGACGGTCCGGCTCCAGCACCTGCCTCAGACGGAAGACGTAGGTCTGCAGGCTCGTGACCGCCCCAGATGGCGCGGTTTCCCCCCACAACATGGCGATCAACCGTTCGAAGGAGACCGCATGCCCGGCCTCACAGACGAGCAGGGCGAGGATGGCGCGCTGCTGACGCCCAGCTAACGGCAGGCTGATTCCGCCACTTCTCGCTTCGAACGGCCCCAGGATGACGAACTCGAGGGGCCCGTAAGCGAAGGCCGTTTCACCCATGAGCAACGCCCGCCCGTGCCGATTGCCGACAGCGTAGTCCGCGACAACCCTGACCGGCGGGTTTGTCTGGATCGGAGCGCTGCCATGCAAGCGCGATCCAAGCAGGTTGCGAGCCGACCATGCTGCGATCCGGGTCCGCGGTCACCCTCTTCCGCGTGAGGTCAACGATCGACTCCCGGTCGGGCAACGTGAGATGTGGACACGTCATGATCAACGCAGACGCCGTACGGGCCCTCACCGAGACCTGGCCGATGTCGAGATCCGGGTTGGCGGTGTGCGGGGCGGCGCTGCTGCCCCTGGTGCTCGCCGTGAGCTGCACGACCTCCGAAGCGGAGGACAGCTCCGGGAGCGCGTCACACGCCACGTCGACCCTGGACGCCGCCTTCCGCGCGCGCGCTGAGAAGGCCTGCAATCCGTACACGACGTACAACTCCAGACACTTCTTCACAGTGCGAGACTTCAACCGTTTCGCCCCCGATGGCGCCGCCCTCCCACGCGTGGCGGCATTCCTGAGCCGCAATCCGTCCTACCGCACGTTGGGTTCCGACCTCGAGAAGCTGGGCCGACCTGACACCGGGAGAGCCGCGTGGAGCGCTGTGCTGGGTGACCTCCAGACCACGAGCAAGCTCATGAAGAGCGAGATCGAAAGCGCACAGCAGGGCCACGTAGCCGCCTTCATGAGGTACGACGCGCGTCTGACGAAGAACACTGCGGACCTGCATGTCGACCTCGGCAAGCTTGGGCTGTCGGGAGCCTCTACCTGCTACGGCGTCCAGGGCGACCCGCTGCAGACTGCCCCGCGATCGGAATAGCGAAGACGGCCGGAGCGCGCGCTCCCTTTCGGGTCAGGCGCTTCCCCTCGAAGGGTGCGTCACTGACTCCCCGCGGAAGGCGCATCAAGAGCAGTTCCCTCTAGGAAGGCAAGCAGATGAGAGCTCGACGGGCTGTTGCTCGCTTGGCAACACTGATCCTCGTGGCCGTCCTGGGCGGCTCCCCTGCCCTCGCGCAACCTCGGTCACACCACCCGATAGCACACGAGTTGACCACCTTCGCGGCAGCGGGCTGCACGGGCGGCTGCGGCTCAGGCAGCGCCGTCGGACCCGATGGCGCGCTGTACGTGACCGTCGGCCCCTCGGGCCGGGTGCTGCGCATCGATCGGCACACCGGGGCGACGACCACGTTCGCCTCCGGCCTGCCCAAGCAGATCGCGAGCGTGGGAACCGGCGGCGCGATGGACGTCATCTTCCTCCACCACCGGGCCTACGTGCTGGTGACGCTCGTGGGGTCCTTCTTCGGCAACCCGGAAGACATCGACGGTGTCTACCGGGTCAAGCACGACGGTACGACGACCCCGATCGCCGACATCGGAGCCTGGTCGATCGCCCACCCCCCGAAGCCCGCCTTCTTCATCCCCAGCGGCGTGCAGTACGCCCTCGAGACATGGCACGGACGGTTGCTGGTCACCGACGGTCACCACAACCGGGTCCTCAGCATCAGCCGGAACGGCTACATCAAGGAGGTCCTAGCGTTCCCGAACATCGTTCCGACCGGGCTCGAGGTCTCCCGTCACACCCTCTACATGACCGAGGCCGGCCCCGTCCCTCACAAGCCGTCGGCCGGCAAGGTCATCACCTTCGGCCCGACCAACCCGGAACCCCGAAGCATCGCGTCCGGTGCCCCCTTGCTCGTCGACGTCGAGAGCAGCCCGCACCACACCCTCTACGCCTTGTCCCAAGGCGACTGGACCCTCCCCCCGACTCCCGCGAACGAAGGCAAGCCGGCTGCAGCCAACACGGGCACCTTGGTCCGCGTTCAGCACCACGGCCACTTGATCCCGGTCATCGAGGGCTTGGACCGACCCACGTCAATGGAGATCGTCGGCGACACGGCCTACGTCGTCACCTTGACCGGCAAGGTGATCAAGATCCGCCATATCGCGACATGCCACCACCCCTGAATGCCGCATCCAGCCATCGAGGCTCGTCGGAGCCTCGGCTCAGCCCTGGTCCGCCGGCAGGGTGTGGCACTCCACGCTCCGGGCGGCTTCGACCCAGACGAGCAGGGGGAGGCCGTGGCGGTCGCCGCACATGGGGCCGTCGCCTCGGCCGCCGCCCAGAGGATCGACCAGCTCGAGCTCGGTATGACTCGCCGCACGATCATCGGCAGGCCGCCGGCATCTTGATGGAGCGCTATAGCGTCAGCCCGACCGTCGCGTTCGACCTCTCCAATCCGACGGGGAAGGGCGGTCAGCCCGGCGTGCCTGGCGAGTCGCCGTAGGCGGTTCCCGGCACGTCGCCCGCCGCGGCGGGTGGGGAGGTCGGAGCTCCTCAGAGCACCAGCGCGCTGGGGAACCGCGTCTCGAAGTCGAGGATCCCCGACCAAGCGGGTGTCAGCGAGATGCGCGCCATCGGCTTGCCGCGCAGCTGGCCTACCCAGGCCTCCCC
>JAICLD010000233.1 GCA_025927595.1 Nocardioidaceae bacterium
CAGGCCCGGCCGAAGAGCCAGGCGCTGCGAAAGATCACTGGTGCGCTGAGTAACTCAGGTACCACCGCGATCTTCATCAACCAGCTCCGGGAGAAGATCGGGGTGATGTTCGGGAGCCCGGAGACCACCACCGGCGGGCGGGCGTTGAAGTTCTACGCCTCGGTCCGCCTGGACGTGCGCCGGATCGAGACCCTGAAGGACGGCCAGGAGATGGTCGGCAACCGGACCCGGATCAAGGTCGTCAAGAACAAGGTCGCGCCGCCGTTCAAGCAGGCCGAGTTCGACATCATGTACGGCCAGGGGATCAGCCGGGAGGGCGGCCTGATCGACGTGGGCGTGGAGGCGGGCCTGGTCCGCAAGGCGGGCGCCTGGTACACCTACGAGGGCGACCAGCTGGGGCAGGGCAAGGAGAACGCGCGCGCCTTCCTGCGCGACAACCCCGACCTGGCCAACGAGCTGGAGAAGCGGATCCTGGAGAAGCTGGGCGTGATCCCGGAGGTCGACGCGCCGGGCGGTCCGGGCGCACCCGGAGCCGCGGGCCCGTCGGGGCCGGCCGGTGCCGGTGGCCCGACCGAGCCCCTCGGCGTCGACTTCTGAGGTCGATGACCGCCGCGGACCCGCCCCCGCCGGACGAGCGAGCGCTCGGGCCGGACGCCGACCAGGAGTCGGTCGCCCGGGCGATCCTGCTCGACCAGCTGACGGGGCGGGCCCGCAGCCGCTCCGAGCTCAGCGACAAGCTCGCCCGCAAGGGCGTGCCCGCCGAGCTGGGTGAGCGGCTGCTGGACCGCTTCGAGGACGTCGGCCTCGTCGACGACGCCGCCTTCGCCCGAAGCTGGGTGCAGGCGCGCCAGACCGGCAAGGGGCTGGCCCGGCGGGCACTGTCCCAGGAGCTGCGGCGCAAGGGCGTCGACGACGAGGTCGCCCGCGAGGCGTTGGACGAGGTCGACCCCGACGACGAGATCGAGGCGGCGCGGGCCCTGGTGCGGCGCCGGGCCCGCACGGTCGCCCGCCTCGACCGGGACACCGCGGTGCGCCGGCTCGGGGGGATGCTGGCACGCAAGGGGTACCCGGCGTCGGTGTGCTTCCGCGTGGTCCGCGAGGAGCTGGACGCGCTCGGCCACGACGTCGAGGACCTGCCGGGGGACGGCTCCCCGGACGGCTCCGGGCTGTCGGACTGAAGCGTCCTTGACCGGTCTGGAGCGGCGACCTAGCCTCGGGAGCACCCACCGGTCGACCCCGCGCCCCCGGGGTGTCCGCGCGGAGAACAGGAGCCGACGATGGCGGTGCAGCCGGTTCTGGCGCTCGACACCGGGGGGCTGCTGTTCGTCGGGCTGACCGGGCTGGTGGCGGTGCTGGCGGCGGCCCTCGGCGCCTACCTGACCGCCCGGCGGCTGCGTGCACCCGGTCGGGACCATGAGCGCTCGTTGCGGGAGCAGCGGCGCGACGTCGAGCGCCGTGAGCAGCGGCTCGGCGAGCGCGAGGAGCGGCTCGACCACGACCGGGAGGCGCTCGAGCGTCGGGTCCGCGACCTCGAGGCTGCCGAGGCCGGACACCACGCCGCGGTCGAGGAGCTGGCCGGCCTGACCTCCGAGCAGGCGCGTGCCCGGGTCGTGGAGGGCGTGGAGGCCGACGCCAAGCGACAGGCCGTGCTCGGCGCGCACGCCATCGAGCGGGCCGCCGAGGAGCAGGCCGAGGAGCGGGCCCGTCGGGTGCTCGCGACCGCGATCCAGCGGCTGGCCTCCGAGCAGACCAGCGAGAGCGTCGTGTCGGTCGTGCACCTGGCGACCGACGACCTCAAGGGCCGGATCATCGGCCGCGAGGGCCGCAACATCCGCTGCTTCGAGCAGGTGACCGGCGTCAACCTGGTCATCGACGACACACCGGAGGCGGTGGTCCTCAGCTGCTTCGACCCGGTGCGCCGCGAGGTCGCCCGGCTCACGCTGGAGCAGCTGCTCGTCGACGGCCGGATCCACCCGAGCCGGATCGAGGACCAGCACGAGCGCAGCCTGCGCGAGATGGGACGCCTGTGCGTGCGCGCCGGCGAGGACGCGGCCCTCGAGGTCGGGATCACCGACCTGCATCCCGAGCTGGTGGCGACGCTGGGCCGGCTGCGGTACCGGACGTCGTACGGACAGAACGTCCTGCGGCACCTGGTGGAGTCGGGACAGGCCGCCGGGCTGCTGGCGGACGAGATCGGCGTGGACCGGGCGACGTGCGTGCGAGCCGCCTTCCTGCACGACATCGGCAAGGCACTCACCCACGAGGTGGAGGGGTCCCACGCCCTGGTGGGCGCCGACCTCGCCCGGCGGTACGGCGAGCACGAGGACGTCGTGCACGCGATCGAGGCGCACCACAACGAGGTCGCGCCTCGCACGGTCGAGGCGCTGCTGACCCAGGCGGCCGACGCGATGAGCGGCGGGCGGCCCGGGGCCAGGCGGGAGTCGCTGGAGATGTACGTCGAGCGGCTGCACCGGCTCGAGGACATCGCGCTGGCCCATCCCGGGGTCCGCAAGGTGTTCGCGATGCAGGCCGGTCGAGACGTGCGGGTGATGGTCGCGCCGGAGGAGGTCGACGACATCGGCGCCCAGGTGCTGGCCCGCGACATCGCCAAGCAGGTCGAGCAGGAGCTCACCTACCCGGGGCAGATCAAGGTGACGGTGATCCGCGAGTCCCGGGCCACGGAGACCGCGCGCTGAGGCGACGATTGCGGCCCCTATGCTCGCGCGCATGGAGATCACAGGAGTCAGCGCCGTCGTGACGGGGGCCGCCTCGGGGATCGGGGCGGCGGTGGCCCGGCTCCTGGCGGCGGAGGGCGTCCGGGTGGTGGTCGCCGACGTGCAGGACGACAAGGGCCGGGCGCTCGCCGAGGAGATCGGCGGCGCCTTCGCCCACGTCGACGTGACGTCCACCGCGGACGTCGTGGCGGCCGTCGAGAAGGCCGAGTCGCTGGGGACGCTGCGGGTGCTGGTCAACTCCGCGGGGATCGCGTCGGCCCAGCGGACGGTCGGCCGGGACGGCACCCTGGAGTCCGCCGCCGACCTGGAGGCGTTCCGGAGGGTCGTCACCATCAACCTGGTCGGCACCTACGACTGCATCCGGGTCGCCGCCACGGCGATGGGCCGCACGGAGCCGCTCGAGGGCGGGGAGCGCGGCGCGATCGTGAACCTGGCCAGCGTCGCAGCCTTCGACGGGCAGATCGGCCAGGCGGCGTACTCGGCCTCCAAGGGCGGCATCGTCGGGCTCACGCTGCCGGTGGCCCGCGACCTGGCGGCCATCGGCGTCCGGGTCAACACCGTCGCGCCGGGCCTGGTCGACACCCCCATCTATGGTGAGGGGGAGGAGAGCGAGGCGTTCAAGGCCAACCTGGAGCGAGGGGTGCTGTTCCCCCGGCGGCTGGGCCGGCCCGAGGAGCTCGCCTCGATGGTCCTGGAGTGCCTGCGCAACAGCTACATGAACGGTGAGACGGTCCGGGTCGACGGCGGCATCCGCATGCAGCCCAAGTGATCCGGCCCACACCCGGCATCACGGTCGCCCGAACGGTTACCACCGGGGCGACGGTTCGACCGACGAAGGGGACGTGACGTGGCCAGCAAGGGCCCACTGGGCAAGCTCATGGACGTAGCGATCGGGTCGCTGAAGGACCCCGTCGCAGCGGCCGACAAGGCGATCGGGCAGGCGCGCGGCACGGCCGCGGTCGGGCTGATCATCGCCGGCCAGGTGACCCGCTCCGCCGTGGAGAAGGCGGTCGAGGTGGTCGGCGGTGGTGCGCACCGGGAGCCGGTCTCCCCGTCGACGGACGGGAAGCGTGCGGCTCGGCCGGCCTCGTCGGAGGTCGCCGACCTCACCTCCGTCCGGGACCGGGTGGCGAAGCCGGCAGCCGAGCCGACGAAGCCTCCGATGCGGACGTCGCGCAGCCCCCGGCCCGTGGCGGACGGTCCGGCTCGGGCGAAGAAGGCCCCCGCTCCGGCCAAGCCGGCGGCCCGCACGGTCTCGGGCGCCCGGAAGAGCGCCTCGGCGTCACCGTCCCCGGCGTCCGAGCAGGCACCGGCCGCCACCGGGCCCCGCAAGGCCACGACGCCACCGGTCACGAAGGCCACGAAGGCCACGAAGGCCACGAAGGCCACGAAGGCCACGAAGGCCACGAAGGCGCCGGCGACCAAGCGCGCCGCGACCGAGGCCGCGGCGACGACGTCGGCCCGGTCCACCGGGGGCGACGAGCCCACGGTGACCCCCGCGGACGTCGCCGAGATCGTGTCGAGGCGCCCCGCCACGAAGGCGACCAAGAAGACGGCGGCCAAGAAGACGGCGACCAAGAAGACGGCGACCAAGAAGACGGCGGCCAAGAAGACGGCGACCAAGAAGACGGCGACCAAGCCGGCGGCGAGCAGGACGGCTGCCAAGAAGCCCGCGACCGGGAAGTCGGCCGCGCAGCGGACGCCGGCCACGACGTCTCGGGCGACCGCCCGCCAGGTCGCGGACGTCGAGGACGGCCCGGAGGTCACCACCCCGGTGGGCACTCCGGCGGCCGACGTGGCGACGAACCCCGACACCACCGACCACGACCTTCAGCAGCCCGGCACCGAGCCGCTGCTGGACCCGGGCACCGCCAAGGCGGTCCGCTCCGAGCAGCAGACGCTGAGCCGGGCGGCCGACCCCGACAAGGGCTGACGCCGGGATCGGGCCGGCCC
>JAICLD010000285.1 GCA_025927595.1 Nocardioidaceae bacterium
CGTGAGGCGCTCCAGGTGGGAGCAGGGTTCGCACAGTCGTTGTCCGAGGCACTCCACGTTGCCGACGCGGAAGCGTCGTCCGACCAGGGCGTTGAGGTCGACTCCGCGGGTGACGATGTTGCGTCGTGCTTCGGCGTAGGCGAGTCGGTTGCTGTCGGGCAGCTCCAGGCTGTCGAGGACCTCTGCCTCGATCAGGGAGAGGTCGTAGCCGCGGATGGTGTCGCTGGCCGGGGTGAAGGTGCCCGCCTTGGCGGCGTATCGGTCTCCCTCCAGGCCCCGGTTGGCCAAGGCTCTGGCCTGCTTGACGGCCTGCATGTCGCCGGTGGCCCGTCCCGTGAGCGCGATGACCTCCACCGTGCCGCTCAGCTTCGGCAACGGGGAGCCGGTGGTCGCGATGGTCGCTGGGTCGAGCCCGCTGAGGACGTAGCCCTCGCGGATGGGCAGGTCGGTCGCGGCACGGCCGAGCAGGGACGGGTCCTGGGGGCTCAGCACGACACCTGAAGGGGTGCCGAACATCAGGACCGCGACGGTGTCCTCGGCGGGCGACCCGGGGCCCGGCCCGCCCAGCACCGCCAGCCAGTACCCGGGCCAGCTGAAGGAGGCCGGCTTTGCGAGCGCGACCAGCCCCGTGCCCCGGCCCGCGAACCAGCTGCGCCAGTGCGCGAAGGCGCCTTGCAGGTCGGCTCGCGGCAGTGGCACCTCGGCGATCGGCGTCTCGGTCGCCGACGCGACGCAGGCGGCGAAGGAGCGAACGAGCTCGGGGACGCTGTCGCCGTCGGGCAGGTCAACATCGATCATGGGTCCATCCTCCCTGCAGGTCACGCTGCGGTGAAGCGGCTGTCACCTCGGCGCGCGTGCGTGGCCGGGCCGACGCCCGTGCCACGCCGATCGCGTGCGGGATGCCCCGTCGACACAGGCAAGGCGCCGGTCCCGCCCCGGTCGGGGTTCGTTGTCGTCCTCGTGGACGACAACGAACTCCGACCGGCGTGAACGCCCCTGCAATCGCGTCCAGGTGGACGACAACGACCCCCGGCGGGCCGCCCTACAGGCTTCCCGCCAGCCACCGGAACGCGGCGAGCGTGTGGTCGTTCCAGAACAGCCGGGTGTGGGCGCCCGGGGCGAACGTCGCCACCTCGGGGACCTCGGGCAGCCCGGCGACGAACGCCCGGACCGCGTCGTAGAACGGGTCGGAGGTGCCGCACCAGAACCCCAGCGGCAGGCCGGCCAGCGCCCGCTCGGCGTCGAAGACCGGGTCGCTGCGGATCAGCGCCGGGCTGAACAGCGCCGCCGCCCGGACGAACCGCGGGTGCTGCTCGAGCAGCCGCAGCGCGCCGTAGCCGCCGCGCGACCACGCCCACAGCGACCGCCGGCCGCCGTCGAACCCGCGGGCGTCGAGCCAGCGCGGCAGCTCCTCGGTCACCATGCGTCGGGGGTCGGCTCCGGTGACGTCGGGCAGCCAGCCGTTCGGTCCGTCGTCGGTCCCGGCGAGGACGAAGGGCGGCGCCCCGCGTCGTACCGCCTCGGTGACGAAGCGGGCCAGGCCGAACTCGCGGAACCGGGCGGCCGTGGCGCTGGCCCCGTGCATCACCACGACGACCGGGAGGCCGGCGCCGTCGCCGTGGCCGGCCGGCACCGCGGTGAACAGGTCGACCTCCGCGCGCATGGCGACCGAGTGGACCCGCTCTAGTCGCACCCGGCCCTCAGGCGCCTTGGGGATGTACGGGTCGGGTCCCGCACCGAGCATCCGCTTCGCTCGCTCAGGCGCCAGGTCCCAGCCGGCAGCCCCGGCGGCCCCCAACGCGACCACTCCGGCACCGCCCATCAGGAACGTCCGCCGGTCGACCACGGGCCCCAGTCTGGCAGTCAGCCCCAGAAGACGCGCTCGACGACCCGCCGCGCCCGCCGGGACACCCGCAGGTAGTCGTCGAGCAGCTTGTCGGACTCCCCCGGTGCGTAGCCGCGGAGGTGGGCGACGGCGGCCCGCTCCCGGGCGTCGCGCGGCAGCGAGTCCTCGGGGCGGCCACG
>JAICLD010000074.1 GCA_025927595.1 Nocardioidaceae bacterium
CGAGAGCCGCCTGTCGGAATCGAACCGACGACCTATTCATTACGAGTGAATCGCTCTACCGACTGAGCTAAGGCGGCACGACGCCCGACCTTGCGGCCGGACACGCCGGACGAGTATACGGAAGGGTCGCCGGAAGGCCGAATCGGCGTGGCGACGGGCCGCCCGCCCCCACGGGGACGGCGGCAGTGGCAGAGTCCTCACGACCGGGAGGTCCGGCCGCGTGCGTGAAGGAGTCCCGGATGAGCGTCGAGGCAGGAGCAGGACCACAGCAGGGCGGCGGCCGCCGAGGCGGTCTCGAGGTGCGGTCCATCGACTACGTGCCCCTCGCCGAGCGGCACGGCAAGCTGTGGCACCTCGGGCCCCTGTGGTTCATGAGCAACGCCCAGATCGCCACCCTGGCCGTCGGCGTGCTGGGCGTGACCACCGGCGGCAACCTCATCTGGTCGCTGATCGCGCTCGTCCTCGGCGTCGGCATCGGCACGTTCTTCATGGCCGCCCACTCCGCTCAGGGACCCCAGCTCGGGCTGCCGCAGATGATCCAGTCGCGGCCCCAGTTCGGCTATGTCGGCGCCATCCTCGTGTGGGCGTTCGCGTACCTGCAGTACGCCGGCTTCAACATCTTCAACACCCTGCTCGCCTCGGACGCGCTCAGCGCGACCGTGCACGGCAGCACGAAGCTGTGGATCGTCGTGGTCACCGTGCTCTCCATCGTGGCCGCGCTCGTCGGCTACGACTTCATCCACCGGATGGAGCAGGGCCTGACCTACGGCTTCCTCGTCCTGTTCGGGATCCTCACGATCGTCGTCCTGTTCCTGCCGTACCCGCCCGGCGCCTTCGACCTCGGGAACTTCAAGCTGGCGCCGTTCCTGCTCCAGTTCAGCGTGGTTGCCGGCTACCAGATCAGCTGGGCGATCTACGTCTCGGACTACTCGCGCTACCTGCCGCCGGACGTCACGGTGCGCAAGACGTTCTACTGGACGTACGGCGGTTCCGCCCTCGGTGCGCTGTGGATCATGGCGATCGGATCGGGGCTGGCCGCGTGGGCGGGGTCCTCCTTCGACACCATCCCCTCGCTCCAGGCGTCGGGCGACCGGCTGTTCCACGGGTTCGGGGCGGTCATCCTGGTCTTCTCCGCCCTCGGCCTCATCTCCGTCTGCGCGCTGAACCTGTACGGCGGGTCGCTGACCCTGATCAGCGCCTCGGACTCGTTCAAGCGGGTCCAGCCGACGGTCGCCGTCCGAGTCGTGACGATCACGTTCACCGCGCTCATCTCGCTCGTGCTGGCGCTGATCAGCACCAAGTCCTTCCTCGACAACTTCGAGAACTTCCTGCTGCTCGTGCTCTACCTGTTCATCCCCTGGACGGCCGTCAACCTCGTCGACTACTTCATCGTGCGACACGGCCACTACGCGATCGCGGAGATCTTCAACCCGTCGGGGATCTACGGCCGCTGGGGGTGGCGCGGCATCGGCTCCTACCTGGTCGGCTTCGCCGCGATGGTCCCGTTCTTCAGCACCGGCATCTTCTCCGGCTGGGTCGCCAACGCGGCGTCGGGAGCGGACTTCTCGCTGTTCGTGGGACTGCCCGTGTCGGGAATCCTGTACTGGGTGCTGAGCCGCAACATCGACGTCGACGCCGAGGCGGCGCTGGCGGCCCGCGAGGCCGACGCGCTCGAGGCCGAGGCGCTGCACCACCAGCGTCCCGACGCCGGCCGGCCCACGGCCGGGTGAGCGCGGACGTGACCGGCGACGCCTGGGCGAGCGCGGAGGGGGTCCGCTCCGGGAGGGTCTCCTCGGTCGAGCTGGTCGAGGATTCCCTGCGCCGTATCCGGGACCGTGACGATGAGGTGAACGCGTTCACGGTCGTCCTCGCGGAGCAGGCGTTGGCCGAGGCACGCGCCGTCGACCGCCGCGTCGCGGACACGGCCGGCGGCGGCGACCTCCCGCTGCTCGGCGTCCCGGTGTCGGTCAAGGACCACATCTGGCTGGCGGGTGCGCCCGCCACCAACGGATCCGTCGCCCTCGCCGGCTTCGTCCCCGACGTCGACGCCGTGCCGGTGCAGCGGCTGCGGGCCGCCGGAGCGGTCGTCGTCGGCAAGACCAACAACCCCGAGTTCTGCTACCGCGGCTACACCGACAACGACGTCTTCGGCCTGACGCGCAACCCGTGGTCGCCCGAGCGGACTCCGGGCGGCTCGTCCGGAGGGGCCGGGGCCTCCGTCGCGTACGGCGCGACGCCGCTGGCCCTCGGCACCGACGGCGGCGGCTCGATCCGGATCCCGGCCGCGTTCTGCGGCGTGGTCGGGCACAAGCCGTCGTTCGGGCTGGTGCCGAGGATGCCCGGCTTCCGCGCCTGGCCCACGCTGTCGGTCGACGGGCCGCTGGCGCGCTCGGTCCGCGACGCCGCCCTGGCCCTCTCGGTGCTGGCCGGCCCGTCCCCGCACGACCACGACAGCTGGCCGGTGGACCTGGGCGACCTGCGCGAGGCCGTCAGCAACCCGCTCGACTGGTCGACCCTGCGGGTCGCGGTCTCCGAGGACCTCGGCTGGGCCCCGGTGGAGCCCTCGGTGCGCGCGGCGTTCCGGGCGGCGATCGACGGTCTCGCCGACGACGGCGCCCGGGTCACCGAGGCGGCACCGGACGCGCCGTACCCGACCCAGCTGTGGAACGACCTCGCGCTCCCGGAGGGGTTCGCCTCCGAGGGACCGCTGCTCGAGGGCTGGCGCGACCGGATGACGCAGGGCACCGCGGAGATCGTCGAGGCGGGCCGGGACGTGAGCGCCGCGGACTACCTCGACGCCCTGGAACGGCGGCGGGACTACGCCCGCCGGTGGGCGGAGTTCTTCACCGCCTACGACGTGCTGCTCACCCCGTCGATGCCCCTGGCCGCCTTCGGGACCGACGTCGCCTCCCCGGCCACCATCGACGGCGTCCCGGTGGACCCGTTCTTCGACGACTGGTGCGCGCTGGCCCTGCCGGCGAACCTCACCGGGTGTCCGGCGACCGCCGTGCCGACCGGGCTGGACGCGGACGGGCTGCCGCTCGGGATGCAGGTGATGGGGCCGCGGTTCGCCGACGCCAGGACCCTGGCCGTCGCCGCGGCCCACGAGCGCGTCAGTGCACCCACCGGGTGGCCGCGGCCACCTCGTCCGGGCTCGCGTCGCTGAACAGGTCGAGCTCCGACTCGCGCACCGCCACGATCGCGTCCACGAGCGGCCGGCCGAACGCCGCCGCGAGAGTCGCGTCGGCGGCGAAGAGGTCCACGGCCTCGCGCAGGGTCGTCGGCAGCCGCTCGATACCGCGCTCCGCGAGGGTCGCCTCGTCGAGCGCGGCCGGGTCCACGTCGACCGGCTCGGGCAGCTCGGCGCCCGCCGCCATCCCGGCCGTCCCGGCCGCGAGCAGCCCGGCCAGGACGAGGTACGGGTTCGCCAGCAGGTCCACGCACTTGACCTCCATGTTCGCCGCCCAGTCGCTGCTCCCCGTGGAGCCGGTGACCATCCGAAGCGCCGCCTCGCGGTTCTCCAGCCCCCAGCAGGCGTAGGCGCCGGCCCAGTGCTGCGGCACCAGCCGCAGGTACGACGCCACACCCGGGGCACCGACCGCGAGCAGCGCGGGCAGGTGCTCCAGCACCCCGGCACTGAACGCCTCGCCGTCGCTGGTCAGGCCGAAGCGCCGGTCTCCGCCGGCCATCAGGTTCGCGCCGTCGCGCCACAGGCTGAGGTGCACGTGACCGCCGTTGCCGACGCCGCTGGTGTCGACCTTCGGGGAGAAGGAGGTGCGCAGGCCGTGCGCCAGCCCCACCGCCTTGACCGTGGCCCGCACCAGCACCGACGTGTCCGCGGCCTGCACCGGTGACTCCGGCGCCACGGACAGCTCGAACTGTCCCGCGGCGTACTCGGGGTGGAACTGCTCCACGACCACGCCCTGGTCGCCGAGCGTGGTGATCACGTCGCGGCAGTAGTCGGAGAGCTCGGCCAGCCGGGAGAGCCCGTACCCGGAGCCGCCGGCCGCGGGGACGAACTCGTCCCCGCCCCCGCGGGACACCACCCACTCGATCTCGAAGGCGGACCGCACCGTGACGTCCTGCGCTGCCAGGGCCTCGACCTGTCGCCGCAGCAGCAGCCTGCTGCACTTGTCGTGCGGCTGGCCGTCCTGCGCCCACCGCTCCCCCGGGGCCCAGGCCCAGCCCGGCTGCGCGTGCAACCGCACCACGCGGCTCAGGTCGGGGACGATCCGCTGGTCCCCCACCGGTCCGTGACCGTCGGGAGGTGCGGCCACCCAGTCGTCGAACCGGAAGTAGTCGAAGGCGGTCGAGAAGCCGACCCCCCACGCCGCCAGATCCGGCAACCGGGACAGCGGCACGGCCTTGACCCGAGCGACACCGGAGTTGTCGACGAACGTGGTGGCGAACGCGACCACTCCCTGGGCGGCGAGACCGGCGAGCAGGCTCTCCGCTCGCGCCCTGCGTCCGTTGCGCTCCTCGACATCCACCGCGGCTCCTCGTCCGGTCGCACACCCTGTCGGTGCTGGACAAGAGGATATGGGTCCAAGACACTCCGGGAAGGGAAGCCACCGCGGCCGGTTCCACGAACCGCACGTCGCCACGACAGGGAGTCCGCATGTCCACATCCGCCCGGGAGAGCAAGCTCCGTCCGAGCCTGTCGGTCTGGCAGGCCGTCGGGATCTCGGTCGCCCTGATGGCGCCCAGCATGGCCGCCAACATCAATCCCCAGGGCACGGCCGGGCTGGTGGGACGAGCCACTCCGCTGGCGTTCCTCCTCGCCGCCGTCGCCGTGCTGCTGATCGCCTACGTCTTCGTGCGCCTCTGCCAGTACTACCGGCACGCCGGGTCGGTGTACGTGTTCGCGGGCGCCACCCTCGGCCCCCGCGCGGGTGCGGTGGCCGGTCTCGGGCTGATGGGCACCTACGTGTTCTACGGGCTGGTGACCTCGTCGGCGGCGGGGATCTTCGGCGCCGCCTTCCTCGACGCCGTCGGCGTGTGGAACGACCCGCCCTGGTGGGCCGGCTTCGCCGTCGGGGCGGTCGCCCTGGCGCTGGCGCTGCTGCTGACGATCCTGCCGGCCCGCCGCGCCACGAGCATCCTCCTCACGACCGAGGGGCTCACCGTCCTGCTGATCGTCGTGATCGCCGTCGTGGTGCTGGCCCGGATGCTGGCCGGCAACGCCCCCGGCGGGGCCACCTTCACCCTCGACGTCTTCAAGGTCGCGCCGGGCACGGACAGCTCCACGCTGTTCCTGGGCATCGTCTTCGGGCTGTTGTCGTTCGCGGGCTTCGAGGCAGCCGCCACGCTGGGCGAGGAGGCCCACAACCCGCGCCGCGACATCCCGAGGGCGATCCTCGGCACGGCCGTCTTCGGCGGCGTCTACTTCACGTTCGTCACGGCCGTCGAGACGATGGCGTTCGGGACGGACAAGGCCGGGATCCAGCGGTTCGTCGGCTCCTCGGCCCTGATGGGGGACCTCGGCACGTCGTACATCGGCGCCTGGGTGGGAGACCTCATCACCCTCGGCGCCAGCGTCAGCGCGTTCGCCTGCTGCCTCGCGTGCGTCGTCGGCGCCTCCCGGATGCTGTTCGCGCTCGTGCGCGACCTCGCTCCTGGCCACGCCCTCGCGTCGACCGGCCGCAACGACACCCCGGCCGCGGCGGCGGCCGTCGTCACGGCGGTGATCGCGGCGATCGCCCTGGTCTGTGCCGTGCTGTTCGGAGCCGAGCCGTTCGACACGTTCCTGTGGAGCGGCACCATCGGGACGCTCATCCTGCTCGTGGCCTACGTCCTGGCCACCATCGGCTGCATCAAGCTGATCTTCGTCGACAAGAGGATGGCCGTCCCGCAGTGGCAGGTCGTGATCCCGGTGCTCGCCCTGGTGATGCTGGGCTACACGATCTACCGCAACGTCCTCCCCTACCCGACCGAGGGGCCCGCGCGGTGGTTCCCGGTCGTGGCGTTCGGCTGGCTGTTGCTGGTGACCGTGGTCATGGTGGCGATGCCCGGGGTGGCGCGGCGCCTCGCCTCCGAGATGAGCCGCCTCGACGAGACCAAGGAGACCGTCTAGATGCCCGACCAGCCGCGCCGTCGGTCCCGGCCCGCGCAGTCGGCGGGCTTCGTCCCTCGGACCCGTCCCGTGGTCCCGCCGATCCACCAGTCCGTCACCTACTTCCTCGACGATCAGTCGTACAAGGACGTGCAGGCCGGAGGTCTGGACGAGGTCTGGTACGGCCGGTTCCGGAACCCCACCGTCGACGTCGCCGCCGACGAGGTGGCCCGCCTGGAGGCGGCCGAGGCCGCGTTCATGACCTCGTCCGGGATGGGCGCGATCGCCACTGCGCTGCTGAGCGTGCTGCGGGCCGGGGACCGGGTGGTCGCGGCGACCCAGGTCTACGGCGACACCCGGGACCTGCTGGTCCGCGACCTGCCGGCGTGGGGGTTCGACGTCGAGCAGGTCGACGCGGCGGACCTCGACGCCTGGCGTGCCGCCGTCGCCGCCGGCCCGACCCGGGTGCTGTACGTCGAGACGATGGCCAACCCGCAGCTGGAGCTGGCCGACCTGCCTGCTCTCGCCGCGCTCGCGCACGACGTCGGCGCGCTGCTGGTCGTCGACAACACGTTCGCCACCCCCTACAACGTCCAGCCGCTGACCCACGGCGCCGACCTCGTCGTCCACTCCGCCACCAAGTTCCTCAACGGCCACTCCGACGCCATCGCCGGGGTGGTGGCGGGTGCCTACGACGCGGTCCGCGAGGTGCAGCGCCGCGTGATCACGCTGGGGACCTGCCTCGACCCGCACGCCGCCTACCTGGTGTGGCGCGGCATGCAGACCTTCGAGCTGCGGCTGGCCCGCTCGAACGCCACGGCGCGGGCGCTGGCGGCCGCCCTGGCCGGGGTCGCCGACGTCGTCGACGTACGTCATCCGTCCCTGCCGGGCTACGCACGCGCGGAGGTGGCCGGACGGGTGCTGCGCAGCGACACCGGCGGGCTGCGGACGGGCGCGATGGTCTCCTTCACGGTCGAGGGAGGCGACGAGCGGGCGCTGCGGCTGATGCGCCACCTCGAGGTGGCCTGCGAGGCGACCAGCCTGGGTGGGGTCGAGACCCTGGTGAGCACGCCGTTCAACTCCTCGCACTTCTCGCTCACCCCCGAGGAGCGGCGGGCCGCCCGGATCGACGACGGGATGGTCCGGGTCTCGTGCGGCGTCGAGCCCGAGGAGGACCTCGTCGAGGACTTCCTCGACGCGGTGGGGGCGAGCCGGTGACCGGCCACGAGCCGGCTCTGCTGGACCACCACTGCCACGGGCTGCTGACCCGCGACGTGGACCGGGCCGGGTTCGAGTCGATGATGAACGAGGGCGCCCGGCCCTCCCCGCTCGGCACCACGTTCTTCGACTCGATGCTGGGGATCGCGGTGCGCCGCTGGTGCGCGCCCGTGCTGGACCTGGAGCCGCACGCACCGGCCGAGGCCTACCTCGCCCGGCGGCGCGAGCTCGGCGTCGCCGAGGTGAACCGCCGGCTGGTCCAGGCCTCCGGCATCGGCACCTTCCTGGTCGACACCGGTCTGACCCCCGAGGCGCTCACCTCCCCCGGCGAGCTGGCCGCCCTCTGCGGCGGCCGCGGCCACGAGGTCGTCCGGCTGGAGGCGGTCGCGGAGGAGGTGCTCGCCGGTGGGACGCCGGCGTCCGGCTTCGCCGAGGCGGTCACCGAGCGGCTGCGCTCGAGCGGCGCCGTGGGCGCCAAGAGCATCGCGGCCTACCGGGTCGGGCTGCGGCTACCGGCCGCTCGACCCGGCGACGACGAGCTCGTGCGGGCGCTGGCCGCGGTCGGTCCCGACGCCACGGGACGCCACCGGGTCGCCGAGCCTACGATCAACGCCTGGCTCGCCTGGGCCGCCGTCGACCTCGGGCTGCCGCTGCAGTTCCACGTGGCGTACGGGGACAGCGACGTGGACCTCGACGAGTGCGACCCGCTCCGGCTCACGGCGTTCCTGCGCGCGACGGAGGAGCGCGGGGTGCCCGTCCTCCTGCTGCACAACTACCCCTTCCACCGCAACGCCGCCTATCTCGCGCAGGTCTTCGACCACGTCTTCATGGACGTCGGGCTGGCCACCCACAACACCGGGGCGCTGTCCGCGGCCGTGCTGCGCGAGTCGCTGGAGCTCGTGCCCTTCGGCAAGCTGCTGTTCTCCTCCGACGCCTTCGGCCTCGCCGAGCTCTACCACCTCGGTGCGCTGCTGTTCCGGCGCGGCCTGGCCGCGACCCTGGGAGCGCTCGTGGACGCCGGCGAGATGAGCGCGCAGGACGCCGAACGGGTGACCCGTCTGGTCTCCCACGAGAACGCCCGCCGCGCGTACGGTCTCGCCGATGTCGCTGGCTGAGGACTGGCGGGCGGCGGTCCGCGAGGAGCTCGACGCTGCGGTCGCCCTGCGACACGAGCTGCACCGCTCGCCCCGCGTCGCCGGGGACGAGGCCGACACGGCGGCGCTGGTCACCGCCGCGCTCGGGCGCGGCCCGGGGCGGGTCGTGGCCGGGACAGGGCGTCTCGTCGAGGTGGCCGCAGGCCTCCGGGACGGGGAGGCGGTCGCGCTGCGCACCGAGCTCGACGGCCTGCCGGTGCACGAGCGCACGGGTGTCTCCTGGGCCTCGACCGGCGAGGCCATGCACGCGTGTGGCCACGACGTCCACATGGCCGGCCTCGTGGCCGCCGGCCGGGCCGCCGCGCGCGTCGACCTCCCGGTCCCCCTGCTCGCCCTGCTGCAGCCGCGCGAGGAGGGCGTCGACTCCGGTGCCCTGGACGTCGTCGCCGACGGCGGCCTCGACGGCGTGAGCGCCGTCCTGGCCGCGCACGTGCAGCCGCAGCTCCCGCCGGGTGTGGTCGCGGTGACCCCCGGAGCGGTCAACGCCGGGATCGACGAGTTCACGGTGACGGTTCGCGGGCGAGGCGGGCACAGCGGCTACCCGCACACGGTCGCCGACCCGGTGCTCGCGCTGTCCGCGGTCGTCGTCGCCCTCCAGCAGATCGGCGCCCGGCTGATCGACCCGACCATCGGCGTGGCGTGCATGGTCAACCGGCTCCGGGCGGGGAGCGCCAACAACGTGGTCCCCGACGTCGCGGTCGGCTCCGGCACGGTCCGGACCATGCGGGTCCCGGATCGGCTGCGGGCCCACGAGTCCGTGCGGGACATCGCCGGGCACGTCGCCGCGGCGCACGGGTGCACCGCCGAGGTGCAGATCGAGCACGGCGAGCCGCCGCTGGTCAACCACCCGGCGCTGGCCGCCGCCACGGGCCTGATGCTCGACGCGATGGGCCACCCGGTGACGACCGACTTCCGCTCCTTCGGCGCCGACGACTTCTCGCACTACTGCGAGCGGACCCGCGGCCTGATGATGTTCGTCGGCACCGGCGACGCCCGCGGCGGTCTCCACGACGCGACGTTCCTGCCCGACGACGGGTACGTCGCGACGGTGGCCGACGCCCTGGTCGCGGGCTACTGCGCCGCCGTGCAGGACTGAGCGGTACGGGCGGCTCAGCGGCCCTCGAGCAGCGGCCCTGCGGGGTCGTGACGCAGGCCGTGCCGGCGCGCGGCCATCCCGGACAGCGCCTCGAGCACGACCCGGTTGGCGAGGAAGGCGGTGATCTCCGCGTGGTCGTAGGGCGGTGAGACCTCGACGACGTCGATCCCCACGACCGGCAGCTCCAGGCAGATCCGGCGTACGGCGTCGAGGAGCTGCCGCGAGGACAGGCCGCCCGGCTCCGGCGTACCCGTGCCGGGGGCGTGCCCGGGGTCGCAGACGTCCACGTCGACGGAGAGGAACACGCCCTCGCAGTCCTCGAGCGCGATCCCGAACGCCTCGGTGAGACAGTCGTCGAGGCCGCGTCGGCCGATCTCGGTCATCTCGTAGGAGCGCATCCGCTGCTCGGCCATCCAGGCCAGCGTCTCCGGCGGCGGCCAGTAGCCGCGCAGCCCGATCTGCAGGAACCGGTCGCCCCGCAGCGCCCCGGACTCGATCAGCCGCCGCATCGGCTGGCCGTGCCCGTACAGCGACCCGAACTCGATGTGGCCGGTGTCGGCGTGCGCGTCGAAGTGCAGCATCGACACCCGGCCGAAGCCGTGGTGGCGGGCCACCCCGGTCGCGTCGGGAAGCGTCACGGTGTGGTCGCCGCCGAGCACGAGCGGCACCGCCCCGGACGCGGCGACGGTGTGCACGGCCTGCTCCAGCGCCGCGATCGAGCGCTCGACGTCGCCGGAGTACATCTCCACGTCACCGGCGTCGAGGACCCGCAGGTCCCGCAGGGCGTCCACGCGCAGCGCGAGGTGCGGGCGGGAGCCGTCGGCGGGCAGGTAGTCGGTGGTCCGGATCGCCATGGGGCCGAAGCGCGTGCCGGGCCGGTGCGAGGTCCCGCCGTCGAAGGGGGCGCCGACCACCACCACGTCGGCGTCGGCGTACGACGCGGGGTCGGCCAGGGTGCACCGGTCCACGCCGAGGAAGGTGACGTCGGGACCGTACTGCGGCCCGTAGCGCTCGGCGGTCAACAGCTCACGTCCTCGTCCGGGACGGTTCCCTGCACCAGGTAGTCCTCCACGGTGCCGTCCACGCACGCGTTGCCCTGGTGGTAGCCGGTGTGCCCGTCGCCGTCCCGGGTGACCAGCACGCTGCCGTGGATCTGCCGCGACAGCGCCCGCGCCCAGACCAGCGGCGTGGCCGGGTCGCGGGTGGTGCCGACGACCAGCACCGGCGGCGCCCGGGTGACGTCGATGGCGTGCCCGACCCGGCCGCTGTGCACCGGCCAGTCGGTGCAGGCCGGCAGGGTCGAGGCGAACACGCTGCCGAAGGTCGGCGAGGCCTTCTCGAAGCGCGGCAGCAGTGCGTCGACCCGGTCCCAGCGCACGGCGTCGTCGTGGTCGAGGCAGTTCACGGCGTAGAACGCCTCGAAGGTGTTGTCCTGGAAGTGGCCGGCCCGGTCGCGGTGCAGGTAGGCGTCCGAGAGGAGCGCGAGCAGCGTCCCGTCGCCGCGGAGCCCCTGCTCGAGGGCCCGGTCGAGCACGGGCCACAGCTTCTGCTCGTAGAGCGGCAGCGAGATGCCGAAGTTCACCATCCCCACGGTGACCGGGTCCCCCGACGTCGAGCGCAGCGGCGTGGCCTCGACCCGGCGCAGGAAGGCACCGATCCGGTGGACTCCCGCGTCCACGCTCGGGCCGAGGAAGCAGCCGCCCCGGCCGACGCACGCCGCCACGTAGGCGCGCAGCGCGTCCTCGAAGCCGCGGGCCTGCACGAGGTTCAGGTCGACCGTGGAGGACCGGGGGTCCAGCGCCCCGTCGAGCACCATCCGGCCGACGTGTGTCGGGAACCGGTCGGCGTAGGCGGCCCCGATCGCGGTCCCGTAGGAGGCTCCGTAGTAGGTGAGCCGGTCGTCCCCGAGAGCGGACCGGAGCACGTCGAGGTCGCGGGCCACCTCCGCGGTCGAGACGTGCCGGAGCAGCTGCGGGTCGTGGCGCAGGCAGCCTCGGCCCACCGCCCGGAACATCGCGTCCACCGTCCGTCGCTCCGCGGCGGTGTCGGGGTCCGGGTCGTAGTCGAACAGTCGGTTCAGCTGCGCGTCGCTCGCGCACTCGACCGGGGCGCTGCGCCCGACGCCGCGCGGGTCGAGCCCCACGACGTCGTACCGCTCGCGGATGCGGCGCCCGAAAGCGGTGGCGGCACCGGCCGCGTAGTCGACGCCCGACGCGCCGGGCCCGCCGGGGTCGACCACCATCGACCCGGCTCGCCTCCCGGGGTCGAGCGCGGGCACCTTGAGCAGGGCCACCTCGATCGACCGGCCGCCGGGCCTGGCGTAGTCGAGCGGGACCCGGAGGTGGGCGCACCGCATCCGCGCGCGGCAGGAGGTCCAGGTCAGCCGCTGCCCGTAGAACTTCCGCAGCGGCGCGGGGACCCCCACCGTCCTGCCGGCGGCGCCGGTGCTCGCCCGGGGCGCCCCGGCCGCGGTCGCGCTGTGCGCCGGGGTGGAGGCGGAGTCGGTGCGGTCGCCGGACCCGAAGACGCCGCAGCCGGCGAGCACGAGCGACAGGGCGCCCGCAGCCAGCACCGCGCGCAACCGCCGGGAGGCTGGGGTGCGGGGCGCGGTCACCGGGACACTGTAGGGGTCACCGGGTCACACCTTGAGCGCGACCATCATCGACTCGAGCGCGAGCAGCGGCGTCGTGTTGAACTCCATCATCTGCTGGCGCGCCGCGAAGATCGCGTCGATGCGGCGCAGGTTGCTCTCCGGCGTCGTACGACGGGCGAGGTCGGCCACCGTGCCGCGGACCTCCTCGTTGACGAGGTCGACCCCGCCCCGAGTCTGCAGCACGATCGCGTCGCGGTAGACCGACAGGATGTCCATGAGGCCGCGGTCGATCACGTCCATCACCCGGCGCTTCTCGCGCTGCCGCTGAGCGTGCTGGAGCTCGCGCAGCCCCGCCCTGTAGGCGCGCGAGGCCCGCGACTTCCGGTCCTCGCCGTAGAGCGCGTCGAGGTCGAGGAGGTCGCGGGCGTTGCTGCGGTCGGTGATCGCGGCGGTCTCGTCCTTGGCGATGTCGACGAGGTTGGCGGCGGCGTTCATGCACGCGCCGAGCGAGGTCAGGCCCGCGGGCAGCGCCACGACCTCGCGGCGTCGGTTGCGGGTGCTCTCGTCGGTGGCCAGCGCCCGGGCCCGGCCGATGTGGCCCTGGCTGGCGCGCGCCGCGAAGGCCGCGACCGGCTCGGGGACCCCGTCGCGCTCGACGAGGAACCGGGTCACCTCCGCGGCCGTCGGGGTCGCCAGCGTGACGGTCCGGCACCGCGACCGGATCGTGGGCAGCACGTCCTCCACCGTGGGCGCGCACAGCAGCCACACCGTCTTCGGCGTGGGCTCCTCGATCGCCTTGAGCAG
>JAICLD010000178.1 GCA_025927595.1 Nocardioidaceae bacterium
GAGGGCCGGTCGTGGTCGACCTGGATCTTGTACTGCGACGCGCTGCCGATCAGGCCGCGCTGCATGAGGTTGTCGCCGTTGTCGTCGCCTCCGGTGGAGACCGCGTCGAGGCGGAACGACGCCCCGAAGGAGAACACGCGCGTCCCCGGGCTCAGGACGTCGGCGTCCCCGCCTGCCGCGGGGGTGATGCTCAGCACCGCCCGGGGCGGGGTCGCCGGGTCGGCGGTGGCCGCGGGGAACCGCAGCGCGGAGCCCTCGGGTCCGTCGACGAGCCGCACCGCCCCGTCGCCGTACGACGCGACGGAGGTCTCCACCCGCGCGACCCCGTCGTTGCGGGCGAGGAGCCGGCCGTCCCGCAGCTGCGCATCGTCGAAGCGGAGTCGCAGCAGCGTGGTCAGCTCGCCTCCGGGGCCCAGACGGGTGCCCGCGCGGGTCGTGGAGCGGGTCGCCGGGTCTCCGGTCGCCTGGCCGGAGTGACCGGAGTGACCGGAGTGGCCCGCCTGGTCAGGCGTGCAGGCGACCACCGTCCCGAGGAGCAGCAGGCTCCCGAGGACGCGGGCGGGACGGGGGTCCAGGACGGCCGGCCGGGTCAGCCGGCGCGGGACCGGGACCGCTGACGGAAGGCGTGGAACGACATGGCGGCGCTCGAGGCGACGCCTCGCGCGTAGCGCGGAGCCAGCCGGCGCGGGGACTGGGCGACCCGGGCCACCCACTCGATGCCGGAGTGCCGGAGCAGGCGCGGGGCACGGCGCTCGTCGCCGACGAGGTGGCCGAACCAGCCGCCGCAGGTCAGCACCAGCCCGCCGGGGAGCCGGTCGCGGTTCCCCTCGCACCAGATCATCTCACCCGGCGCTCCCATGCCCACCAGCGTCACGTCGGGAGCCGCATCGTGGAGGTTGCGGAGCGTCCCCGACCAGTCCTGGTGGTAGCCGTGGTCGGTGAGCACCACCTGGACCGGGGCGCCGGCCTCCAGGGCGCGGCCGGCACGCTCGGCCAGCCCGAACGGGCCGCCGACCAGTGCCACGCGGACCGGACGGTCCAGGGCGGTGGCGAGCCCGCGCAGGATGTCCCAGCCGACGTCGGTCGTGGGCGCGCGCTCGATCCAGCGCCCGCCACCGAGCCTGGCCAGCCAGACGACGGACCCGCCGTCCGCGTACACGACGTCGGCGCGGCCCATCGCGTCGACGAACTCACGGTTGCCGCGGGCGTTGAGGCCGCCGACGTGCAGCGCGAAGACGAGCACGGGGGTCGTGGCGCAGTCACGACCCAGCCCCACGACGTGGTCGACGACCACGGCGCTGGGCGTGTCCATCACCGAGAACGGCCCCACGGCGACGTACGGAGGCACGTCACCAGGCGCGCGCTCCCACGCGTTATGAATCATTGCGCACACGTCAACCCTCCGCGGGAAAGTGTAGGGCAGCATCCTGTCCATCGAGACGGATCCCGGGGAAGCGGCCCGATCCTCGTGAGGGGATCGGAACCCGCTCACCTCCATGACGCGCGAATCCCTCCCGTATGACGCGGATGGGCCGGTCCGTCCGCCCCTGCGGCGCCCTCGGCCCGCTCCGGGCCCCGGGCGGCGGCTACGGCGTCGCGAGGTAGGACAGCAGGTCCTGCCGGGTGACCACGCCGACCGGCTTCCCGTCCTCCTGCACGAGCAGCGCGTCGGCCTTCTCCAGCCGGTGCACGGCCTCGGCGACCGGCTCGTTGGTGCCGACTGTCGGCAGCGGCGGGTCCATGTGCCGCTCGACCTGGTCGACGAGTCGGGCGTGGCCGGAGAACAGCGCCTCGAGCAGGGCTCGCTCGGAGACGCTGCCGGCGACCTCCGCGGCCACGATCGGCGGCTCGGCCCGGACCACGGGCATCTGCGAGACGCCGTACTCCTGGAGGATGTGGACCGCCTCGGCGATGGTCTCGTTGGGGTGCGTGTGCACGAGGTCGGGGATGCGGGCGCTCTTGGCCCGCAGCACCTCGCCGAGGGTCTGCTCCTCCGTCGCCGGCAGGAAGCCGTACTGGCCGAGCCAGTCGTCGTTGAACACCTTGGCCAGGTAGCCGCGACCGGAGTCCGGCAGCAGCACGACGACCACGGCGTCGTCGCGGCCCTGCTCGGTCAGCTCGTGGGCCAGCTGCACCGCCGCGAACGCCGCCATCCCCGACGACCCGCCGACGAGCAGCGCCTCCTCGCGGGCGAGCCGGCGGGTGAACGCGAACGAGTCGGCGTCGGACACCTCGATCACCCGGTCCGCGACACCGCGGTCGTAGGTCTCGGGCCAGAAGTCCTCGCCCACGCCCTCGACGAGGTAGGGCCGGCCGGTGCCGCCGGAGTACACCGAGCCGGCCGGGTCCGCGCCGACGACCTGCACGTCGGGGTTGCGCTCCTTGAGGTAGCGGCCCACCCCGCTGATCGTGCCGCCCGTGCCGACGCCGGCGACGAAGTGGGTGATCCGGCCCTCGGTCTGCTCCCAGATCTCCGGGCCGGTCGACTCGTAGTGCGAGCGGGGGTTGTTCGCGTTGGCGTACTGGTTCGGCTTCCAGCCGCCCTCGATCTCCTCCGTCAGCCGGTCCGAGACGCTGTAGTAGGAGTTGGGGTGGTCCGGTGGCACGGCCGTCGGGCAGACGACCACCCGGGCGCCGTACGCCTCGAGGACCCGGCGCTTGTCCTCGCTCACCTTGTCGGGGCACACGAACACGCACGAGTAGCCCTTGGCCTGCGCCACCATCGCCAGGCCGACCCCGGTGTTGCCCGACGTCGGCTCCACGATCGTGCCGCCGGGTCGCAGCTCGCCGGACCGCTCGGCGGCCTCGATCATCCGCGTGGCGATCCGGTCCTTCACCGACCCGCCGGGGTTGAGGTACTCCACCTTCGCGAGCACCAGGGGGGTCGCGCCGTCGGTCGTCGCCCCCAGCCGCAGCAGCGGGGTGTTGCCGATCAGGTCCACCAGTGAGTTCACGTATCGCACGTCGGGAGTCTAGGCACCTCGATAGGCTGGTGACGTGGGGAAGGCGCGCGCGGCACGCAGGCTCGCCGCCGCCGCGGCGTACGGCGGTGGCGGCCTCTCCGTCGTGGGCGCGTCGCTGTACGGGGTGCTCCGCACGGAGGCGGTGCTCGCGCGCCGGATGATCGGCAACGCCGACGGCGAGCCGCCGGACTCGACGGGCTGGTACGGCCAGGACCGGGGCGGCCCCGCCGTCAAGGTCGTCCTGCTCGGCGACTCCTCGGCGGCCGGGTACGGCGTCGAGCGGGTCGAGCAGACGCCCGGCGCCCGGCTCGCGTCCGGGATCGCCGAGGCCGCCGACCGGCGGACGTACCTGGCGTCGTTCGCGCACGTCGGCGCGCAGACCCGTGACCTGGACGGCCAGATCGACCGGGCCCTGCCGGTCGAGCCCGACGTCGCGGTGATCCTCGTGGGCGCCAACGACGTCACCCACTCGCGGCGCCCTTCGGAGTCGGTGCGGCTGCTCGGAGCAGCGGTCCGCCGGCTGCGCGAGACCGGGACCGAGGTCGTCGTGGGCACCTGCCCGGACCTCGGCACGATCGAGCCGATCGCGGCGCCGCTCAAGCAGGTCGCGCGGCTGTGGTCGCGGCGGTTGGCCGCGGCCCAGACGATCGTCACGGTGGAGGCGGGCGGCCGCACGGTGTCGCTGGCCTCGGTCCTCGGTCCGGAGTTCGCGGAGAGCCCGGCGCTGTTCTTCGGCCCCGACCGGTTCCATCCCTCCGCGGCCGGCTACGCCGGCCTCGCGTCGGTGCTGCTCCCCTCGGTCCTCGCGGCCGTCGGCGTGGTCCCGTTCGAGGAGCTGGTCCCCGAGCCGGCCCGCGACGAGGCCGTGCTGCCGATCACCGAGGCGGCCGTCGAGGCCACCCGCACGCCGGGCACGGAGGTCGACGGCACCCGCGTCGACGACTCCGCCCGTGGCGCCCGGGGCCCCTGGGTGCAGCTCCGGCGGCGCCGCCGGCACCCCGAGGCCGACGTCGAGGCCCCCTCGAGCACCGAGACCGTCGACTCCTGACCCCCTGACCCCCTGACCTCCTGCCCTCCTGCCCCGCCTCCGTCTCCTGCCGAGTCGGCGCGTCCACAACACCTCCCCGGTGCCGAGCCGGCGCGTCCACAACCTCGGCACACGACGAGCGCGCGGCACGACGTACGACGAATGCTGTGGACGCGCCGACTCGACGTGACAGGAGTGCTGTGGACGCGCCGACTCGGCGGGAGAAGGGGGGAGCGGCGGGTGCGGCGGGTGCGGCAGGGCCGGAGTCAGGGCCGGAGTCAGGGCCAGAGTCAGGGCCAGAGTCAGGGTCAGTCGCCGCGGAGGATCGCGAGGATCCGGAGCAGCTCGACGTAGATCCAGATGATCGTCACGGTGAGCCCGAAGGCGGCCCGCCAGGACTCCCGCTCGGGGAGACCGGCCTCGATGCCGCGCTCGACGAAGTCGAAGTCGAGGATCAGCATCAGCACGCCGAGGCCGAGCCCGATGACGCTGGACAGGAGCCCCATCGGGCCCAGGCCGTTGAACCCGAACGACGCGTGGAAGATGCCGAGCACCATGTCGAGCAGGGCCACGGCGACGAAGCCGAACATCGCGCCGATGACCCACTTGCGGAACGTCGGGGTCACCCGGATGTCGAAGAACCTGTACGCCGCCAGGGTCCCGGCCACGGCCGCTGCCGTGCCGGCCACCGCACCGACGACGATGCCGCCGCCGAAGGACGCCTCGAGGACCTTGCTGAACGCGCCCACGAAGATGCCCTCGAGGACGGCGTAGGCCATCACGAGGCCCGGGCTCACGACGCGCTTGAACGAGTTCACCATCGACAGCGCGAAGCCGCCGAAGGCACCCACCATCGCCAGCAGGTACAGCGAGCCCAGGTTGGCGCCGCGGACGTCCGGATTCGGGGTGACGACCCAGGTGGCCGCCGCGGCGAGGACCACCAGGGCCAGGGTGACGGCGGTCTTCTGCACCACCGAGTCGATCGTCATCGGGCCACGGTCGGTGTCGGTCTGCACGGGACCGGAGCCGCCGTAGCCGCCGTTGCCGCTGATCGAGTACGGGTCGGCGGTCTGCGTCCCGCGGCTGCCGTACGACGGGTAGCTCATGCCGCTGGCGGAGTAGGTGCGCTGTCCGTTGAAGCCCTCCGCCCTGCGGAAGACTGGGTTGCTGCTCTGCATGGGTGGTCTCCTCCTTGGAGGCCTGCGGCTCCCGATCTGGGAAGCCGAGGACGGCCGCACGGTCATCGTACGGGCTCGCTACCGTGCTCAACGGCCGCACGGAGCCGGGTGTTCCCCGTGCCCCCGGTCGGACTCGAACCGACACTGAAAGGTGTTTAAGACCTCTTCCTCTGCCGTTGGGATACGGGGGCCGGCCGCGCGCCGCGCCATCGTGTCACGCCGGCACCACGGGGATCTCAGGCGTCGGCTGGCCCCTCGACGACTCGCCAGGCGACGCCGCCGGAGAGCCTGTACGGGTTGGTCTCGACGAGGCCGCCGACGACCCGTCGTAGCCGCGAGATCTCGGCGCGCACGCTCACGGCGTGCTCCCCGTCGCCGTACACCGCGACGCTGAGCCGCCCCGCCGACAGCCCGTCGGCGCCGGCACGCCACAGGTGCCGCAGGACGTCGGCGTGCCGCGGGCTCAGGGGGGTCCGCCAGGGCGCGTCCCGCCCGAGCACCTCGAGGAACGGCGAGCCGGTGAGGTCGAGGACCGCGCTGACCGCCCGGTCCCCCGCGACCGGGCGCACCAGCCAGCCGTCGGCGACCCGCTCCGGCAGGCACATGCCCAGGCCGGGGACGGCGAGCGCGCGGTCGGCCCGGGGCACGCTGATCCGGCTGCGCACCGCGATCCCGGCGTGGTGGGCGACCCAGCCGTCGTCGTCCACCAGCAGCAGCGGCCCCGCGGTGGTCGCGAGCACATGCTCGGCCGAGCGCCGCAGCCGCTCGAGGCGCACCTCGTGGTGCCGCCACAGCTGTACCTGCGCGAGCCGCACCGCGGTGTCCACCAGCGCCGCCACGGCCGGGTGCAGGGTCAGGGCAGGACCGGAGACGTCCACGATGCCGAGCAGCTCGCCGGTCCGCGGGTCGTGGATCGGCGAGGCGGTGCAGTACCACGGGTGCTGGGTCTGCTCGTAGTGCTCGGCGGAGAACAGCTGCACCGGCGCCGTCTCGGCCAGCGCGGTGCCGATGGCGTTGGTCCCGACCACCTGCTCGGTCCACTCCGCGCCCTCGACGAAGCCCAGGATGTCGGCTTGCCGGCGCACGGCGGCGGACCCCTGCCGCCACAGGATCACGCCGTCGGCGTCGGTGACGACCAGCAGGAAGCGCGAGGCGTCCGCGACCGCGGAGACCACCTGCCTCAGCTCGTCGACGACCAGGCTCAGCGGCGACTCGCGGCGCCGCCGCTCGACCTCCGCCCGGCCGAGGTGCTCGCGGGCGTTGTCGCCGTCCGGGTCCAGCCCGATCCGCATCACCCGCTCCCAGGACCGCGACACCAGCGGGCGGGGACGGCCCGCTCCGGGGCTGCCGCCGATCACCGCGTCGTGGAGCCGCACCAGGTCACGGGCCCGCTGGGACAGGTCGGTGCCGGGGGTGATCGCGCCGTAGCTGCTCACGAGGACTCCTGACTGCCGAGCCGGCCCGCACGAGCGGCACCGCTGCACCGCGCAGCCGGCGTTGCAACATCGTGCAACGCTTCCGCCCCGGCGGTCGCCGGGGTGTGCTGCTCGTCACAGCGTAGCGAAGGAGGACCGATGACCCAGACCGTCGAGCCCGCGGCCGATCCGACAGCAGGCGCCACGACCGGC
>JAICLD010000010.1 GCA_025927595.1 Nocardioidaceae bacterium
CGTCGGACCTCACCGTGGACGACGCCAGTCAGCAGTACGGTCCGCTGGCCCCCGGTGAGACCACGACCGTGGACTTCCAGGTGACCAACACCGACTCGTCGCTGCCGGCGAACCAGCAGACCACGATGCCGATCACCACGACGTTCGGCAGCGGTGGCTCCTCCTCGGAGACCCTGCAGCTGTCCGTCGTACCCGTCACGGCGATCCCGCAGGCGGGCCAGGCCCCGACCGTGGACGCCAAGGACGGCGCGGGTGAGTACCCCGGCCCGCAGCTCGACCTCGGACGGATCTGGCAGGGCGCGAACTACTGCACCGGACCCTCGGACTGCGGCGTGGACGACGGCAGCAACGCCGACCACGACTGGGCGAAGGTGAGCTGGTCCGACGACGCGCTCTACGTCTACACGCACATCGTCGACGACGACCAGTCCTACGCCGTGACGCCGCAGGAGTGCGTCGCGCACTGGCTGGCCGACTCGGTGGAGATCCAGGTGGACCCGCGCGGTGACGCCTCGCAGAACGCCATGGACACCGCGAGCACGTTCAAGCTGGGCGTGTTCCCGTTCACCGACGACCCCGGAAACACCAACGGGAACGGCGTCAACGGGCCCTGCTGGGAGCGCGACGCCGACCACCACCAGGGCTACAGCACAGGTCCGCTTGCCGCCACCGTCGCCGACGCCCCGAACGCCCCGGGGGTGCAGGTCGCGTCCTCGGCGACGTGGGTCGGTGACAACAGCACGACGACCGACCACTCCTACGCCGGTGGCGGCTACGACCTCGAGGTCAAGATCCCGATGGCGGACCTGCCGGCCGCGGTGAACCCGCAGCACATCGGTCTGAACATCACGCCGTACGACAACGACGACACGGCGGCGGACGGCACGACGACGCTGCGGCACATCGACAACAGCACGCGGCTGGCGTGGTCGGCGTTCGGCAGCGTGCAGTCCGACCCGTACCGCTGGGGTCAGGCGACCGTCGACGGCTACACGCCGCCTGCCGGCCGCCCGACCACGGTGGGCGCGCCGATCGTCGGGCACCCGAACCTCGACGGCACCCAGTCGCCGCAGACCATCGCGCAGTCGGCCCGCAACGGGGTGCCGATCGCGGGTCGGACGCCCGCCTCGCCGGGTGACCGCATCACCAGGGTCACCAAGCCGGTCGTCCGTCACGGACGTGTGCACCTGAGGGTCACCGCCAGCGGCACGGGTACCGCGCATCTGTACGGACACGCCGGCAACGTGCACTACACGCCCGTGTGGACGACCTCGTGCACGAAGAAGGCGGACCCGCCGCCGGACTGGGGGATGACCGCCTGCGCGGTCTCCGACGGAAGCACGCCCGCGTGGTCGCCGGACATGGGCGGCCGCCTGCTCGGGCAGCGCACGCTGCACCTGCGTCCCGGCACGCACCGGGTGTCGTTCGCGGTGAGCGAGCCGGCGCGGTTCGTGCACGCCGGCCGGGTCCTGATCTCCTTCGACGCGCGCAACGGAGGTGTCCAGGCGCTCTCCCGGCGCTGACGCGCAACAGGGGGTAGGCGCGCCGGGGGCCGCTCACTAGGGTGCGGCCATGGAGTCCTACGCCCAGGGGGAGAGCACCCCGCCGCTGCTCGAGGAGACCATCGGCGCCAACCTCGAACGGGTCGCGGCCGCGCACGGGGGCCGCGAGGCGCTGGTGGAGGTCGCCACCGGGCGCCGGTGGACCTACGCCGAGCTCGACGCCGACGTGGACCGGCTGGCCCGTGGCCTGCTCGCCGCCGGCGTCGCCAAGGGGGACCGGGTCGGGATCTGGGCGCCGAACTGCGCGGAGTGGACGCTCGTGCAGTACGCGACCGCGAAGGCCGGCGCCATCCTCGTCAACGTCAACCCGGCCTACCGGACCCACGAGCTGGCCTACGCGCTGCAGCAGTCCGGCACGTCGCTGCTGGTCTCGGCGGAGAGCTTCAAGACCAGTGACTACCGCGCGATGGTCGAGGAGGTGCGGTCCTCGGGCGACGCCCTGCCGCTGGAGCGGGTGGTCTACCTCGGCACCGACGAGTGGACGACGCTGGTGTCCGGCGGCGACGACCTGCCCGAGACGGCGCTGCCGGACCGGATGAGCACGCTGGAGCCGGGCGACCCGATCAACATCCAGTACACCTCCGGCACCACCGGCTACCCCAAGGGCGCGACGCTCTCGCACCGCAACATCCTCAACAACGGCTACCTCACGACCGAGCTGATCGACCTCACCGAGCAGGACCGCCTCGCGATCCCCGTGCCCTTCTACCACTGCTTCGGGATGGTGATGGGCAACCTGGGCTGCACCAGCCACGGCGCCTGCATGGTGATCCCCGGTCCCGGCTTCGACCCCACGGTGACCCTGCGGACCGTGCAGGACGAGCGCTGCACCGCGGTGTACGGCGTCCCGACGATGTTCATCGCGATGCAGAGCCACCCCGACTTCGGCTCCTACGACCTGTCCACGCTGCGCACCGGGATCATGGCCGGCTCCATCTGCCCGGTGGAGGTGATGAAGCGGTGCGTCGAGGATATGCACATGGCCGAGGTGGCGATCGCCTACGGCATGACGGAGACGTCGCCGGTGTCGTGCCAGACGCGCACGGACGACGACCTCGAGCGGCGTACCGCCACCATCGGGCGGGTGCACCCGCACGTCGAGGTCAAGGTGGTCGACCCGGCGAGCGGCGGGACGGCTCCGCGCGGGGAGACCGGCGAGCTGTGCACCCGCGGCTACTCGGTGATGCTCGGCTACTGGCAGGAGCCCGAGAAGACCGCGGACGCCATCGACGAGGACGGCTGGATGCACACCGGCGACCTGGCGGTGATGCGCGAGGACGGCTACACGAACATCGTCGGCCGGATCAAGGACATGGTGATCCGGGGCGGGGAGAACGTGTACCCCCGCGAGATCGAGGAGTTCCTCTACGGCCACCCCGACGTCGAGGACGTCCAGGTGATCGGGGTCCCGGACCAGCGCTACGGCGAGGAGCTCTGCGCCTGGGTGAAGATGCGGGCGGGTGCCGAGCCGCTCGACGCCGACGCGGTGCGGGCCTTCTGCGAGGGCCGGCTGTCGCACTACAAGATCCCGCGCTACGTCATGGTCGTCGAGGAGTTCCCGATGACGGTGACCGGCAAGATCCGCAAGGTGCAGATGCGGGAGGAGTCGGCGGCGAGGCTCGGGCTGGCGTGACCGAGGACATCGACCGGCTCGCGGACGACTACCACGACCACCGGCTGCGGACGTCGCCGACGTGGGCGCACCTGATCGGCGAGTACCGCTACGCGGACCGCTTCGAGGACGTCAGCCGCACGAGCGAGGACGCGACGGCACGGGAGCTGCGCCGGTTCGCCGCCCGCGCCGAGGCGATGGACGACGGCGGGCTGGACGAGCAGCAGCGCATCACCCGCGCGCTCGTCGCCTGGGACGCCGCGGCGCAGGCCGACCTCGTGGAGTCGCGCACCACCGAGCACGCCGCCGACCCCGTCTTCGGGGTCCAGGCGGGGCTCGGGGTCCAGGTCCCGAAGCTGGCGGTCCCGACGCCCGACGTCGCCGAGGCCATGGTCGGCAAGTTCGAGGGCGTCGCGATCCACCTGCACGACCTGGCCGAGCGACACCGCGAGGGGGTCGCCGCGGGGCGGACGCCGGCGGACTTCGCCGTGCACGGGACCGTCGAGCAGCTCGACGGCTGGCTGGGGACGCCGGTCAACCGCGACCCGATGCTCGACGTGCAGGACCCGCCCGCCGGTGTGGACGCCGCACGCTGGCACGAGCGGCTGCTGGCCGTCGTGCAGAAGCAGGTGCGTCCCGCCGTCGCGCACTACCGCGACGTGCTGCGCGACGAGGTGGCCCCGCACGCCCGGCCGGACGAGCGGTGCGGGCTCACGTACCTTCCCGGCGGCGACGAGGTCTACGCGCGGGCCGCGCGCTACTACACGACGGTGGACACCTCGCCGGCCGAGATCCACCAGATCGGGCTGCGTCAGGTGGCGGCGCTCGAGGAGGAGTACCGCGCGCTCGGGCCGGAGGTGGTCGGCACCGACGACGTACCGGCGGTCCTCCGGGCGCTGCGCGACGACCCGGCTCTGCACCACACCAGCGGTGAGCGGGTCGTCGCCGACGCGAGGACGGCGATGGCGAGGGCGCGCGAGGCGGCGGCGGGCTGGTTCGGCCGGCTGCCCGGGTCGGGCTGCGACGTGGAGGCCACCACGAGCGGCGCGATCGCCTACTACTTCGCACCCCCGTCGGACGGCAGCCGCGGTGGCGTCTTCTTCATGAACGTCTCGGACCCCGAGGGCTGGGGACGCTTCGAGGTCGAGAACACCTCCTACCACGAGGGGATCCCCGGGCATCACCTCCAGCTCGGGATCGCCGCCGAGCTCGACGACCTCCCCGAGCTGCGCAGGCGCGTGTTCGTCGCGGCCTACGGCGAGGGCTGGGGCCTGTACTCCGAGCGGCTGGCCGACGAGATGGGGCTCTACTCCTCGCCGCTGGACCGGATGGGGATGCTGGCCGCGGACTCGATGCGGGCCTGCCGCCTCGTGGTCGACACGGGCATGCACGCGCTCGGCTGGAGCCGGCAGCGGGCGGTCGACTACATGCTGGCGAACACGCCCATGCGCGCCGGCCACATCGGCGCGGAGGTCGACCGCTACGCCGTGACGCCGGGGCAGGCGCTGTCCTACATGGTCGGCCGCCTGGAGATCCAGCGGATCCGCCGGGCCGCCGAGCAGCGGCTCGGGGGGGAGTTCGACATCCGCGCCTTCCACGACGCCGTCCTCGGCTCCGGGCCGCTGCCGCTGCCGCTGCTGGAGGGCGTCGTCACCTCCCACCTCTGACGCGTCGGCGGGGAACCTAGAGTGGGGGCATGTCGTCGCGCCCCACCGGTCCGGTCCCCCTCGTCGTGGGGTTCGACCTCGACATGACGCTGATCGACACCCGGCCGGGCGTCGCCGCGACGCTGGGGGCGCTCACCGAGGCCACCGGCGTGCGCATCGACGCCGAGGCGATCTCGTCCCGGCTCGGCCCGCCGCTGGACCTGCTCCTGGGTCCCTACTGCCCGGCCGACCGGATCCCCGCGCTGGTCGCCGACTTCCGGGCCCGCTACCCCGACCACGCCATCGCGCCGACGCCGGCCTTCCCCGGCGCGCACGAGGCCCTCGACGCCGTACGACGCCACGGCGGCCGCAGCCTGGTGGTGACCGGCAAGTACACACCCAACGCGGCGCTGCACCTCGAGGCCCTGGAGCTCGGCGCCGACGACCTCGTGGGCGAGGTCTGGGGGGTCGGCAAGGCGGCCGCGCTGACCGCCCACGGCGCGGGCGTCTACGTCGGCGACCACGTCCACGACGTCGAGGGCGCCCGGGCGGCCGGCGTCGTCAGCGTCTCGGTGCTCACCGGCGGCTGCACCGAGGAGGAGCTGCGGGCCGCCGGGACCGACGTCGTCCTGCGCGACCTGGGCGAGTTCCCGGCCTGGCTCGACGAGCACGTCCTCGGCCTGCGGCTGGCCGCCCTCGAGGCGGACCTGCGCGAGCGCGGGTCGCTCCTCGTCGCGTTCAGCGGCGGGGCGGACAGCGCCTTCCTGCTCGCCGCGGCGGTCCGCGCGCTGGGGCCGGACCGGGTCGCGGCCGCCACCGGGTACTCGCACTCGCTGCCGATGGGGGAGCGGAACCCGGCACGCGAGTTCGCCGAGGGACTGGGCGTGCGGCTGCTGACCCCGCGCACCCACGAGATGGACCGCGAGGGCTACCGCGCCAACGCCGGGGACCGCTGCTACTTCTGCAAGGCCGAGCTGCTCGACGTCCTGGGCCCGCTGGCCGAGCGGCACGGGCTGGCCCACGTGGCGACCGGGACCAACGCCGACGACGTGGTCGCCGGGTTCCGCCCGGGGATCCGGGCCGCCGCCGAGCGCGGCGCGATCACGCCGCTGGCCGACGCCGGGCTCGACAAGTCGCAGGTGCGGGCGGCCTCGCGGGCGTGGGGACTGCCGACCTGGGACAAGCCCGCCGCGGCGTGCCTGTCCAGCCGGGTCGCCTACGGCATCGAGGTCAGCCCCTTCCGGCTCGGCCGGGTGGAGCGGGCCGAGGCCGCCCTGCGCACCGTGCTGGCGGAGGCCGGCGTGCCGGTCCGGGACCTGCGGGTCCGCGACCTCGGCGACCGGGCCAGCGTCGAGGTCGACCGGGAGCAGGTCCCCGCGGTCACGGCCCTGCCGGTCGTGCTGCGAGCGGTCCTCGAGGCCGGCTTCGACGAGGCGGCGGTCGACCCCGCGGGGTTCCGGTCCGGCTCGATGAACGAGCGGCTCGCCGCGCGCAGCGCGCCCGGCTGAGCAGGCGTGAAACCGCGTGGTCGCCGCCGCCGGCGGCCCCGTATCCTTGCCGCTCGCAGCACCACCGACGAGAGAGGGTCCGAGCCGTGCCGACTGGCAAGGTCAAGTGGTACGACGCCGAGAAGGGCTTCGGCTTCCTCGCGAAGGAGGACGGGGGCGACGTCTTCGTGCGCGCCGACGCCCTGCCGCAGGGCACCACGTCCCTCAAGGCGGGGACCCGCGTCGAGTTCGGGCTGGTCCAGGGACGCAAGGGCGACCAGGCGCTCCAGGTGCGGATCCTCGAGCCGGTGGCGTCGGTGGCCAAGGCCGTCTCGAAGGCCAACCGCAAGAAGCCGGCCGACATGGTCAACATCATCGAGGACCTCTACCGCCTGCTCGAGAACGTCGAGGGCGCCTACCGCGCCGGGCGGCACCCCGACCCGAAGTCGGCGAGGCCGACCGCCAAGGTGCTGCGGGCGCTGGCCGACCAGCTGGAGCTCTAGGCCGGACCCGGTTGCCCCGCGGCCGCGCCCCGGTGGAGGGTGAGCCATGCGGATCAGCGACACCAGCGACCTGTGGTGGAAGAGCGCGGTCGTCTACTGCCTCGACGTGCAGACGTACCTGGACTGGGACGACGACGGCATGGGCGACCTCCCCGGCCTCGCCGAGCGGATCGACTACCTCGCGGAGCTCGGGGTCACCTGTCTGTGGCTGATGCCGTTCTACCCGACGGCGGACCGCGACGACGGCTACGACATCACCGACTACTACGGCGTCGACCCGCGGCTCGGCACCCCCGGTGACTTCGTCGAGGTCGTGCGCACGGCCAGGGACCGGGGCATGCGGGTGATCGTCGACCTGGTCGTGAACCACACCTCCGACCGGCACCCGTGGTTCCGGTCGGCACGCTCGAGCCGGACCTCGCCGTTCCGGGACTACTACGTCTGGCGCGCCGACGCGCCACCGGACACCTCGAGCGACGTGGTCTTCCCCGACCAGGAGGACAGCATCTGGGAGTACGACGAGAAGACCGAGGAGTGGTTCCTGCACCGCTTCTACCGCACCCAACCGGACCTCAACATCACGAGCCCGCTGGTGCGCGACGAGATCGCCAAGGTGATGGGCTACTGGCTGGAGCTGGGCATCTCGGGCTTCCGGGTCGACGCGGTGCCGTTCATGCTGGAGACGACCGGGGTGGACGCGCAGGAGCTGGCCCGGTTCCACGACCCGCACGCCTACCTGCGGGCGCTGCGGGCGTTCCTGGGTCGGCGTACCGGCGACGGCATCCTGCTCGGCGAGGTCAACCTGCCCCACGACCAGCAGCAGGAGTTCTTCGGGGGCCCCGACGGTGACGAGCTCACCATGCAGTTCGACTTCATCGGGATGCAGAGCCTCTACCTCTCCCTGGCCCGCCAGGACGCCGGGCCGCTCGCCCGGGCGCTGCAGGAGCGGCCCGCCATCTCCCGGGACTCCCAGTGGGCGACGTTCGTCCGCAACCACGACGAGCTCACCCTGGACAAGCTGACCGACGAGGAGCGCGAGGAGGTCTTCGCGGCCTTCGGGCCGGACCCGGAGATGCAGCTCTACGGCCGGGGCCTGCGCCGCCGGCTGCCCACCATGCTCGAGGGTGACCCGCGCCGGGTCCGCATGGTCTACAGCCTGATGTTCTCGCTGCCCGGCACGCCGGTGCTGTTCTACGGCGAGGAGATCGGCATGGGGGAGAACCTCGACATCCCCGGCCGGCTCGCGGTGCGGAGCCCGATGCAGTGGACGGACGGGCGCAACGGCGGGTTCTCCGGCGCCGCCCCGTCGCGGCTGCGCCGGCCCGTCACGGCCGGCGGGTTCGGCCCCGACCACGTCAACGTGGCCCAGCAGCGCACCGACCCGGACTCGCTGCTCGGCTTCATCGCCCTGCTCATCCGCAGGTACCGCGAGTCGCCCGAGCTCGGGTGGGCGGACTTCACGGTCCTCGACCAGCCGCACGACCACGTGCTGGCCCACGAGTGCGCCTGGGACGACCGGCGGATCGTGGCGCTGCACAACCTCTCCCCGGCCGGGTGCACGGTCCCGCTGAGCCTGGAGGGCTGCGACGGCGAGCACCGCCTCGTCGACCTCCTCCAGGACGGCAGCACCGCCCTGGACGACCACGGGCGCGCGGAGCTGACCCTCGACGGGTACGGCTACCGGTGGCTGCGGGTCCTCGCGCCGGGCAGCAGGCGGCTGGCCTGACCGCCGCCCCGGACGCCGGTGAGGACCCATGCCACCCAGCCCAGCAGCAACGCGGCGGCCACGCCGAGCCCGAGCCGCGGCACCAGCGGCAGCGCGATCCCGACGAGGCCGCCGACGACCCACGCCAGCTGGAGCAGCGTCTCGGAGCGGGCGAAGGTGCCCGCCCGGATGCGCTCGGGGACGTCGCGCTGGATCAGCGCGTCGAGCGAGAGCTTCCCCAGCGACTGCGCCATCCCCGCGGTCAGGCCGAGCAGCACCACCGTGGGCAGGCCGTAGACCACCGTGACGACGACGGCCACGGCCGCGTCCGCGCACAGCGTCGCGACGACGGTGACCTCGGGCCGGATCCGGCGCAGCACCGAGCCGAGCCCGATCCCGATGGTGCTGCCGAGCCCGGCCGAGCCGATCACGAGCCCGAGCAGCAGCGCCGGCCGGTCCTCCCAGCCCGGGAACGGGTCGGCGCGCAGCAGGAACGCCATGAACATCGTCAGGAAGCCGCTGAGCAGCCGCAGTCCCGTGTTGGCTCGCAGCGCGACCACGACCGCCACCGGCAACGGCGTACGTCGCCGGGCCGACCGTCCCGCGGCGTCCAGCGGCGACCCGTCCTCGCCCGCGGAGCTGTCCACGCGCGAGGGCAGCAGGATCGCGAGCACCGTCGCGGCGACGAAGACCAGGAACGCGTAGCGCAGCGACCACTGCGGCCCGACCAGGGAGGCGCCGACCGCCACCGGAGCCGAGAGGGCGGCGCCGGCCACGGACGCCAGCGAGATCCGGGAGTTGGCCTTCACCAGCGTCAGCCGCGACGGCAGCAGCCGCGGGACCGCGGCGGCCCGGGTGACGCCGTACGCCTTGGACGCCACCAGGCAGCCGAGCGCCGCGGGGAACAGCGCCACCGTGTCGCCGGAGTGCACGGCGCCGGCGAGCACCCAGCACAGGAACGCCCGCAGCGCCATCGTGGCGCCGATGGCCCACCGCCGCCCGTGGCCGAACCGGTCCAGGACCGGTCCGATCAGCGGTGCCACCACCGCGAACGGCAGCATGGTCAGCCCCAGGAACAGCGCCACCTGCCCGCGGGCCTGGTCGGTGGGGACCTGGAAGAACAGCGTCCCCGCGAGCGAGATCGCCACCGCGGCGTCACCGGCGCCGTTGACGGCGTGGAGCTCGATCAGCCGGGACAGCCCGCTGTCCCCGGCGCCCTCGGCCCGGCTGGCCCGGCGGGCCTGCCGGTAGCCGAACCCCGCGGCCCGCCCGGTCGCGGAGCCCGTCCGGCGGGCGCCCCGCGCGGCGGCTCCCGCGGCGGCCCGGAGCCGGTCCCGGCCACGCCGGCCGGGCGCCGGCCCGGTCTCCTCGTCCCGCATGGGCCCCATCCTGCCGTCCCGGCGCGACAACGACCGGGCCGATGGGGGACAATCGCCGACGTGATGACTGCTGCCCGCTCCGCGAAGCCGGACGCCGTCGCCGCCGCGGCGGTCGACGCGGCCCGTGACGCGCTGCTCGAGCTGGTGCCCGCCGCCGACGTCGGCGAGGTCCTGGGCCACCGCGCCGAGGAGGACCGGGTGGTCACGCACTACTTCGCCTGCACGCGGACCGGCTACCGCGGCTGGCGCTGGGCGGTCACGGTCGCCCGCGCCCCACGCCAGCGGGCCGTCACCGTCGACGAGATCGTGCTGCTGCCCGGCGAGGACGCGATCACCGCGCCCGCCTGGCTGCCCTACCGGGAGCGCATCAAGCCCGGCGACCTCAGCCCCGGCGACCTGCTGCCGACCGAGGAGGACGACCCGCGGCTGGTGCCGGGGTACCTCTCCGGCGACCCGGCCGACGACTTCCCCGACGTCTCCGACGGCGACCTCGTGCGGTCCGTCGTCGACGAGCTCGGCCTGCGCCGCGAGCGGGTGCTCTCCCTCGAGGGCCGCGACGAGGCCGCGGAGCGCTGGTACGACGGGGAGGCCGGCCCCGACGCGCCGATCGCCCAGTCGGCCCCGGCCCCCTGCGTCACCTGCGGGTTCCTGGTGCGGCTGTCCGGCCCGCTGTCCCGGGTGTTCGGGGTCTGCGCGAACGCCCAGGCCAACGACGACGGCCGGGTGGTCTCGCTCGACCACGGCTGCGGGGCGCACTCGCAGGCCCAGCTGGCGCGGAGGAGCCAGCCGCAGCCGCTGCCCGAGCCGGTGCTCGACACGCTGTCGTGGGACGAGCTCGAGACGTTCTGAGGTCCTAGGGGAGGTCCTGCGCCGACGGGCGCGGGGTGCGCCGGCTCCTGCGGTGCCGGCAGTAGCCCCACCCGACCACGCCGAGTCCGAACCCGGCCAGGCAGGACCACACCCACCAGGCCCGGCCCGCGGCCTCCAGACGCCCGTAGAACGGCAGCAGCGCGAGGAACCCGACGAGGAACAGTGCCGTCCCGACCGCCACGGTGCGGGTGCCGTCCACGTCGAGCGGGTCGACGTCGGCGACCACGTACACCCGGTTCCCGATCTCGTGGGTGTGCACCTGCTGCACCGGCTGCTCGGGGTAGGGGTCCTCTGCCACGAGGAGAACGTAGTACGTCGGATCCCGGACCGGCGCGCCGCGAGGACGCCGGGTCTGCCAAGATCTCGCGCGTGGACAGGTTCTTCAAGATCAGCGAGCGGGGCTCGACGCTCGGCCGCGAGATCCGCGGCGGCGTCGTCACGTTCTTCACGATGGCCTACATCGTCGTGCTGAACCCGCTCATCCTCGGCTTCGTCAAGGACGGGGACGGGCACTACCTCGGCGGCGGGGCGCCGAACCTGCCGCTGATCGCGGCGGCCACCGCCCTGGTCGCGGGGGTGATGACGCTGCTGATGGGCCTGGTCGCCAACTACCCGCTCGCGCTGGCCACGGGGCTCGGCCTCAACGCCTTCGTCGCCTTCTCGATCGCCTCGGGGATGTCGTGGCAGGACGCGATGGGCCTGGTCGTCCTCGAGGGCCTGGTGATCCTGGTGCTGGTGCTCACCGGCTTCCGGGTCGCGGTGTTCCACGCCGTGCCGGCCCAGCTGAAGACCGCGATCAGCGTGGGCATCGGGCTGTTCATCGCGCTGATCGGCCTGGTCGACTCCGGGTTCGTGCGCCGGATCCCGGACGCCTCCCGGACGACCGTGCCGGTCCAGCTCGGCGCCACCGGGTCGCTCGACGGCTGGCCGGTGCTGGTGTTCGCGGTCGGGCTGGTCGTGATGGTGACCCTCTACGTCCGCAAGGTGCGCGGGGCCATCCTCATCGCGATCATCGCCACGACGGTGCTCGCCGTCATCGTGGAGTCGGTGGCGCACGTGGGGCCCTCGGTGTCCGGCGACACGGTCAACCCGAACGGCTGGAACCTCAACGTCCCGTCGTTGCCGCACCGCATCGTCGACGTACCCGACTTCGGGCTGCTGGGGCAGTTCTCGCTGTTCGGGTCGTTCGGTCGGGTCGGCGTCGTCACCGCGGTGCTGTTCGTGTTCACGCTGATGCTCGCGGACTTCTTCGACACGATGGGGACGATGACCGCCATCGGCGCCGAGGCCGGGCTCCTGGACCGCGACGGCGTGCCGCCGGCCAGCCAGCGGATCCTCGTCGTCGACTCCATCGCGGCCGCAGCCGGCGGTGCCGCGTCGGTCTCGAGCAACACCTCCTACATCGAGTCGGCCTCCGGCGTCGGCGAGGGCGCCCGGACCGGCCTGGCGAGCGTGGTGACCGGGCTGCTGTTCCTGCTCGCCACCGTGTTCGCGCCGCTGGTCGCGGTGATCCCCAACGAGGCGGCCACCCCGGCCCTCGTGCTGGTCGGCTTCCTGATGATGCAGCAGGTCAAGGACATCGCCTGGAACGACCTCGAGGTGGCCCTGCCGGCCTTCCTCACGATCGTGCTGATGCCGTTCACGTACTCGATCTCGGTGGGGATCGGCGCCGGCTTCATCGCCTACGTCCTGATCAAGGTGGTCCGCGGCCGGGCGCACGTGGTGCACCCGCTGCTGTGGGTGGTGACCGTGCTGTTCGTCGTGTACTTCTTCATCCAGCCGATCCGTCAGCTCCTCGGCGCCTGAGCCGGTGGGCGCCCGTGGCCGCCCGTGACCGCCGGTGATTGCGAGGCTCGCCGAGCGGGTACGACGGGACCGACGGCCGCCGAGGCCGACTCCGAGGAAGGGACGACACATGACCACGACTCCTGACGGGCCGCTGCGCGACGAGGACATGGAGACCACGAGCCCGACGCACGGGCCCGCGGACGCCGCGGACGCGGACGGTGCCGACGGCACCGACGCACCGGCGGGCGGCGACGCCGACGGCACCGACGGCGACGCGACGGACGTCACGGACGGCGACGCCAGCGACGGCGGGGACGCCGACGGCACCGACGCCTGATCCGTTGGCCCCGCCACCCACCCCGCCACCCACCCCGCTACCCACCCCGCCATCCACCGGGCGACCCACCGGGCCGCTCGCGGCCCTCGAGCTGCTCTGCGGCGACGCCCAGTCCTTCTTCGCCACGGTCTGGGCGTCCCGCACGCACCTGCACCACGCCGACCCCGACGCCCTCGTCGGGCTCCTGTCCTTCGACGACGTCGACCGGCTGCTGACGAGCACCGCGATCCGCACGCCGGCGGTCCGGGTGGCCCGCGACGGCTCGGTGCTGCCCGGCTCGTCCTACACCCGGCACGCGACCCTCGCCGGTCAGCCGCTGACGGGGCTCGTCGACCCGGTGAGGCTGTTCACGCTCTTCGACGAGGGCGCCACCGTGGTGCTCCAGGGGCTGCACCGCTACTGGCAGCCGCTCGGCGCCCTGGTCGCCGACCTCGAGCTGGCGCTCGGCCACCCGTGCCAGGCCAACGCCTACCTCACCCCGCCGGCGTCGCAGGGCTTCGCGGTCCACGAGGACAGCCACGACGTCTTCGTGTTCCAGACCCACGGCCGCAAGGTGTGGCAGGTCCACGAGCACGGCGTCGCGCGCAGCGTCGTCCTCGAGCCGGGGCTCAGCATGTACCTGCCGACCGGGACGCCGCACGCGGCCCGCGCCGAGGACGGCGTCTCGCTGCACGTCACCGTCGGGATCAACCAGGTGACCTGGCGCCAGGTGGTCGACCGGGCGCTGGCCGGCGTGCTCGACGAGGTCGGCGCGGCGCACCTGCCGGCCGGCTACCTCGACGACCCCTCGCTGCTGGCCGACGGTCTCGCCGACCGGCTCGACCGCGTCGTCGACGAGCTGCGTGCCCTGGATCCGGACCGGGTCGCCGCGGACCAGGTCCGGTCCTTCCTGACCAGCCGCACGCTGGGGCAGCGCGGCGGACTCCGCGACCGGATCGCGGTCCGCGACCTGGCCGACGACACCGAGCTGGAGCGGCGCCCGGGCCACCCGTGTCTGCTCCGTGCGGAGGGCAACCGGGTGCGCGTGCTGCTCGGTGACCGCGAGCTGCTGGTCCCCGGCCGGCTCGCCCCCGCACTGGAGGCGGTGCGGTCGCTCGGGTCGACCGGCTCGTTCCGGCCGGCCGACCTCGCCCACCACCTCGACGAGCAGAGCCGGCTCGTGCTGTGCCGGCGGCTGGTCCGCGAGGGGCTGCTGCGGACGCTCGCCTGATGCCGTTCCGCTGCTCCGTCGCCAGCCGGGACCGCGGCGAGGACCTGGCCGGCACCGCGTCGACCGTGCGGGCGTTCCTGCTCGTCGAGAACCCCGGCCCGTGGGGCACCGAGGCGCTGCGGGACGCGCGGATGCCCGAGGCGGTCCGGCAGCACCTCCTCTCCGCGGCGGCCCTGGGGGTGCGGGTGCTGCTGGTGAGGCGGCACCGCGGGGCGCTGCGGCCCGACGGCGTCCGGGTGCTGGCTGCCCGCGCCGACCCGGAGGCCGCCTGGCTGGAGACCGCCGTTCTCGACGACCCCGGGTCCGTGCTCGACCTCGACCTCGCCGCCCTCGGCCGCGGCCGCTCGCTGGGGCTGCCCCGCAGCGACCGTCCGGTGCTGTGCGTGTGCACGCACGGCCGGCACGACGCGTGCTGCGCCGAGTGGGGGCGCCCGACGGTGGCGGCGCTGGCCGCCGCCCACCCGGAGCAGACGTGGGAGGTGTCCCACATCGGAGGCGACCGGTTCGCGGCCAACGTCCTGGTGCTGCCGGCCGGCCTCTACTACGGCCGCGTGGGGCCGGACGACGCCGCCACGCTCGGCGGCCTGCACGCGGAGGGCCGGCTGTGGCCGGCGCTGCTGCGCGGCCGGTCCGGCTTCGCGCTGCCGGTGCAGGCGGCAGAGGTGGCGCTGCGGCGGGAGCTCCAGGAGACCCGCGTCGACAGCGTCGTGCTCGTGGGGACCCGTGCGGGCGAGGACGGCACGACGGTCCTGCTCGACGTGGACGGGGACGGCTACGAGGTGGTGGTCCGCCGGCGGGCCGGCGAGCCGTGCCGGCTGACCTGCCGAGCCGCACGCGACAACGTGCCCGCGTCGTACGACGTCGTGCGGATCGGACCCGCGTCCCACCGAAATAGTTAGCCGCGCTAATGAGTTATGCTAAGCACCATGCCGTCAGTCCAGAAGGTCGCCCGCACCGACAGCGGGCTCGCCTCCGCCCTCCGCATCTCGGTCATGCGCCTGGCGCGCCGGATGCGCAGCGAGCGGGACCCCGAGAACGAGCTGCTGCCCGTGGGGCAGCTCTCGGTGCTCGGGTCGCTGCGGCGCCACGGTGAGTGCACCGTCGGCGAGCTGGCCGCCCTCGAGCGCGTGCAGCCGCCGTCGATGACGCGCACCGTCAACTGCCTGGCCGACAGCGGCTACGTCGTCCGACGCAAGAACGAGACCGACGGCCGCCAGGTCGTGATCGCGCTGTCCCCGCAGGGGGAGGCCGTGCTGGCGGCCGACCGGCGCCGACGCGACGCCTGGCTCGCGCAGCGGCTGCGCGAGCTCACCCCCGAAGAACGCTCCCTGCTGCGCCAAGCAGCCCCGCTCATCGAAAGGCTGGCTCACGCTTGAGCCCCACGTTCCGCTCCCTGTCCAACCGCAACTACCGGCTGTACGCCTCCGGCGCGGTCGTCTCCAACGTGGGGACCTGGATGCAGCGGGTGGCCCAGGACTGGCTGGTCCTCCAGCTGAGCCACGGCAACGGCACCGCCCTCGGTGTCACGACCGGCCTCCAGTTCCTGCCGATCCTGCTGCTCTCGCCGTACGCCGGCCTGGTCGCCGACCGGTTCCCCAAGCGCCGGCTGCTCCAGGTGACCCAGCTGATGCTCGCGCTGCCCGCCCTGGTGCTCGGACTGCTCGCGCTGACCGACACGGCGCAGACGTGGATGGTCTACGTCATCGCGCTCGTCTTCGGGGTCGGCTCGGCGTTCGACGCCCCGGCCCGGCAGGCCTTCGTCTCCGAGATCGTCGGCCAGGAGGACGTCACCAACGCGGTGGGCCTCAACTCCGCGTCGTTCAACCTGGCCCGCATGGTCGGTCCCGCGCTCGCCGGCGTGCTGATCGCCGCGCTCGGCTCCGGGGTCCCGGCGACCGGTGCGGTGATCCTGATCAACGCCGTCAGCTACGGCGCGGTGATCCTCTCCCTGCAGCGGATGCGCGAGGCGGACCTGCGCACGGCCGAGCCGGTGGCCCGCTCCAAGGGCATGATCCGCGACGGGGTCCGCTACACCATGGCCCGTCCGGACCTGATGCTGATCCTCACGATCGTGTTCTTCGCGGGCACGTTCGGCCTCAACTTCCAGATCACCTCCGCGCTGATGGCCACCGAGGTGTTCCACAAGGGCGCCGGAGAGTACGGCCTGCTCGGCACCACGCTCGCGGTCGGCTCCCTCACCGGGGCCCTGCTGGCCGCCCGCCGGGTGCGGGTCAGGCACCGCCTGGTGGTCCTGGCCGCGGTCGCCTTCGGCGTCGCCGAGGTGGTCGCCGGGCTGCTGCCGACGTACGCCGCCTTCGCGGTCTGGACGCCGGTGATCGGGATCGCCTCGCTCACGATGATCACCTCCGCCAACGCGACCTTCCAGACCAGCCTCACCCCGGAGATGCGCGGCCGCGGGATGGCGCTCTACATGATGATCTTCATGGGCGGGACCCCGATCGGCGCGCCGATCGTGGGCTGGGTCGGCCAGACCTTCGGGGCCCGCTGGACGCTGATCGGCGGCGGTCTGGCGACGGTCGCCGGCACCGCCCTGGCCGTGCTCGTCTTCAGCCGCGCCAAGGGGCTGATCGGTCACCGTGCCCGGTCCGCCGGCGGGGACGCTCCGGCCCCCGCGCCCATGGGGTCCGGGCGACGGCAGTCGGCGGCGCCGTCGAGCCGGTGAGCCGGCGGTCGCTGCCGTTCGGGCGTCCCGCCTACGCTGGCCGGGTGAACCCCCGCTACCGACGCCTGGTCATCCCGGCCGCCCTGGTGGGACTCATCCTGATCGTGGTGGTCGCGGCGGTGCTGCGTGGCTGAGCCGCTGCTGCGCGCGCTGACCCGGGTGCGGGCGCTGCTCCTCGACGACGCGGTCCTGGTCCGCGCGGTCGCCTCGGGTCGGCAGCGGTCGGGGACCCCGCGGTGGCGACGGGCCGAGCTGCGGTACGTCGACCTGGCGGCGGGTCGACGGCTCCAGGTCACCCGCTACGACGACACCCAGGCCCGCACCGCGAACCACGAGCCCGGGGAGGCCGCGAGGTCCGCCGTGGACGACCTGCTCGACGAGCCGTTCGGGAGCTGGCACGTGGAGACGGTGACCGGCACGCACCAGCTGCGGGTCACCAAGAAGGGCGAGGCGATGGTGCACGTCTCGACCCGCCCCGCGTCGGGCGGGAGTGCCGCCGAGGCCGGCGCGCCCGTGCCGACCGGGCACGACCGGGCGAAGCACCGGCTGCTGCCCGAGGACGACCCGGTCCTGGCCGCGCTCGGCTTCCTCGACGAGCGGGGCCGGCTCAAGCCGAGCCGGCAGGCCAAGTACCGGCAGGTGGAGGAGTTCCTGCGCGACCTGGCCCCGGTGCTCGACGACGCGATCGCGACGGGGCGGCTGCCCCGCCCGAGCGAGGACCGGCCGCTGCGGGTGGTCGACCTCGGCTGCGGCAACGCCTACCTCACCTTCGCCGCCCACCGCTACCTCGCGGGGGTCCGCGGTCTGCCGGTGCACACCACCGGCGTCGACGTGAAGGCGCAGTCGCGCGAGCACAACACCGCCCTGGCCGCCGGCCTGGGGCTGGCCGGGCAGATGAGCTTCGTGCAGGGCGAGATCGGCTCGGCCGAGCTGCCCGAGCCCCCGGACGTGGTGCTGGCCCTGCACGCCTGCGACACGGCCACCGACGACGCGCTCGCGCGGGCCGTCGCCTGGCGCGCCCCGGTCGTGCTCGCGGCGCCCTGCTGTCACCACGACATCGCCTCGCAGCTGCGCCGGGCGCCGACCCCGACGCCGTACCGGATGCTGACGCGGAGCGGCATCCTGCGCGAGCGGTTCGCGGACACCCTCACCGACGCCATCCGCGCGGCGGTGCTCCGCACGGAGGGCTACCGCGTCGACGTCATCGACTTCGTCGACAGCCGGCACACCCCCCGCAACACGCTCCTGCGTGCCGTCCGCACGGAGGCCGGCGGCGCCGAGGAGGTGCGGCGCGAGCTCGAGGAGCTGACCGGCACCTGGGGCGTGCGGCCCCGGCTCGCGGAGCTCCTCCGTGCGGCTCCGTAGGGCCCGCCACCGCGTGGCGCCCGTGCTGGCGGCGGTCGCAGCCGCCGCCGGCGTCCTGGGCGTCCTGGGGGTCCCCGGCGCCGCCCTCGCCGACGGCGCGGGGTCCCCGGTGCCGTCGACCACGCTGGTGTCGTTCCGCGACGACGACGTCTACGAGTCCAGCGGCCTGGTGGACCGCGGCCGGACCCTCTACACCGTCAACGACTCCGGCGACGCGGCGGTGGTGTACGGCGTGGACGCCCGCACCGGGGCGACGACGAGCCGGTCCACCTACGCCGGGTCCGTCACCGACGTGGAGGCGCTCGCCCCGGGTCGGCACGGGACCGTCTGGGCGGGCGACATCGGCGACAACCGGGCCGACCGGGACGACGTCGCGGTCTACCGGCTGACCCCTCGCGACGGCCGGGTGCCCGCCGCCCGCTACCGGCTGCGCTATCCCGACGGCCCCCGCGACGCCGAGACCCTGCTGGTCCGGCCCGGCACGGGCCGCGTCCTCGTCGTGTCCAAGACCGTCTTCGGCGGCACGGTGTACGCCGCGCCCCGCACCCTGCGGGCCGGCGGACCCGCGCAGGTGCTGCGCCGGTTCGCGCGGGTGCCGGGACTGGTGACGGACGGGACGTTCCTGCCCGACGGGCGGCACGTGCTGCTGCGCACCTACGGCACCGCCTCGGTCTACACCTTCCCCGGCTTCGACCTCGTCGGGACCGTCCGACTGCCCTCGCAGCCGCAGGGCGAGGGGATCTCCGCAGCGTCCTCGGGGCGGGTCCTGGTCTCCAGCGAGGGCAGCCACGCGGAGGTGCTGCGGGTCCGGCTGCCCGTCGCGCTGCTCGGCAGCCGTCCTCCGGGTGCCGAGCCGGCACCGTCGAGCCGGCGGCCGGCGGAGGCGACGGGCTCCGGTGGGACGGGTCCGCGGCGCCGGGACGCGGGCGACTGGACGTCGATCGGCCTGGTCGCCGCCGGCGTGCTGGGGCTCGGCTACCTCGCCGCCCGCGGGTCGCGGATCCGCGGACCGCGGTCGCGGTGAGCCGGGGTCAGAGCCGCTCGACGACGAAGTCGACGCAGGCGGTGAGCGCCTCCACGTCGTCGGGGTCGACCGCCGGGAACATCGCCACCCGCAGCTGGTTGCGGCCGAGCTTGCGGTAGGGCTCGGTGTCGACGATGCCGTTGGCCCGCAGCGTCGCCGCCACGAGCGCGGCGTCGACGCCCTCGTCGAGGTCGATCGTGCCGACCACCAGCGAGCGGTCGCCGGGCTCGGCGACGTACGGCGTCGTCCACGGGGTCCGCTCGGCCCAGGAGTAGAGGCGCGACGAGCTGTCCGTGGTCCGCGAGACGGCGAAGTCGAGGCCGCCCTGCTCGTTGAGCCAGTCCAGCTGCTCGGCCATGAAGAACAGCGTCGCGACGGCCGGGGTGTTGTAGGTCTGGTCCTTGCGCGAGCTCTCGACCGCCGTCGACAGGTCGAGGAACGCCGGCACCCACCGCCCGCTCGCCGCGATCTGCGCGGTCCGCTCGAGCGCGGCGGGGGAGAGCGCCGCGACGTACAGACCGCCGTCGGAGGCGAACCCCTTCTGAGGGGCGAAGTAGTAGGCGTCGGCCTCGCCGACGTCGACGGGCAGGCCACCGGCGGCGGAGGTGGCGTCGACGAGCATCAGGGCCCCGTCGTCGGCGCCCGCCACCCGGCGCACCGGCGCCATCACGCCGGTCGAGGTCTCGTTGTGCGCCCAGGCGTAGGCGTCCACGCCCTCCTCGGCCCGCGGCCGAGGACGCGTCCCCGGCGGCGACTCGACGACAGTGGGCCGGGCGAGGAACGGCGCGCCACCGACGGCCTGGGCGAACTTCGCCGAGAACTCCCCGAAGCAGAGGTGCTGGCTGCGCTCGCGCACCAGGCAGAACGCCGCGACGTCCCAGAACGCCGTCGACCCGCCGTTGCCCAGCACCACCTCGTACCCGTCGGGGAGCCCGAGCAGCGCCGACACGCCCTCGCGCACCCGTCCGACCAGGGCCCGGACCGGCGCCTGGCGGTGCGAGGTCCCGAGCAGGGACGCACCGGACGAGGCGAGGGCCGCCAGCGCCTCGGGCCGGACCTTCGACGGTCCGGCCCCGAAGCGGCCGTCGGCGGGCCGGAGCGCGTCGGGGATCGTGATCGGGTCGGTCAACGTGGCCTCCTTCTCCGAGAGCGGCCCTGCGGCGACCTGACCTCCTGGCCGGCGGAGCTGGCCTATCCTGGCACCCGCTTCCGGACGGGGCAGGACGGGGACACCTGATGAGCAGCCTCCCGCTGGTGCTCGCGCCGGTGCCCTTCTCGGACCCCGCCGTGCAGGCGCTGGTGGCCGAGGTGCAGCAGGAGTACGTCCGCCGCTACGGCGGCCCGGACGAGACGCCGCTGCCCGACGGCGTCTTCGACGCCCCGGAGGGTGCGTTCTTCCTCGGCAGCGTCGACGGGGTCCCGGTCGCGATGGGCGGCTGGCGGCTCCGCCGCGACGTCGCGCCCTGGGGGCTGGCGCCGGCCGCCGAGGTCAAGCGGATGTACGTCGCCCCGGCGGCTCGTCGCCGCGGCCACGCCGCCCGCGTCCTCGCGCACCTGGAGCGCACCGCCCGGGAGGCGGGGGCAGCCGCGATGGTGCTCGAGACGGGTCTCGCGCAGCCCGAGGCGATCGCGCTCTACACCGCGGGCGGCTACCGGGAGATCGAGGCGTTCGGCTACTACTCGTGGTCGCCGAGTGCCCGCTACTTCGGGAAGCGGCTCACTCCAGCGTGACGGTCTCCCCGCGGGCCACGACCCGGACCAGGTCCGACAGCCCCCGGCGCTCCACCTCGTCGGTGAAGTCCGAGAGCGGTGAGCGGAACACCGGGTAGTCGTCGACGTGGACCGGCACCGCGTGCCGCGGGCGCACCACCTCGAGCAGGTCGGCGCCCTGGCGGCCGTCCATCGTGACGACGAGGCCGCCCGGCAGGGTCGTCCCGCCCAGGTGGACGACCGCGAGGCCGATGTCGGGGAAGCGCCGGGCGATCTCCCGGACCCGGTCGTCCATGAGGGTGTCACCGGTCAGGTAGACCCGGCCCCGGACCTCGCCGTCCTGCTCCAGCTCGAGCAGGCTGCCCATCACCGGCGGCAGCAGCCGGCCCACCAGGCCGCGGGCGTGGACGGCGGGCAGCGAGTGCAGCCGCAGCACCGCGCCGTCCTTGGGCAGCTCGACGGTCTCCCAGGTGCGGACCCCCACCGCGCGTCGGAAGCCCTGCGTGGCCTGGAGCATGCGGGCTGCCTGCGGGGTGGTGAGGACGGGCAGCGACCGGTCCAGGCCGCGGCGGGCCTCGCGGTCCCAGTGGTCGCCGTGCAGGTGGGAGAGCACGACCGCGTCGAGGGGCGGCAGCTCCGAGACCTCGAGCGCGGGGTCCTTCAGCCGCTTGCTGGTCAGGCCGTAGCCGAGGTGGGCCCGCTGCCCGGCGTGCAGGAAGTTCGGGTCGGTCAGCACGGTGAACGGACCCCACCGCAGCAGCACGGTGGCGTTGCCGACGAACGTCAGGAACAGGGACACGCGCCGGGCGTACCCAGGAGCCCCGGGTTCACGCCCAGGCCGGGTCCCAGCCGTCGACCTCGTCGGCAGCACGCTGCGGCGGGCCGGTGTAGGAGGCCGACGGCCGGATCAGGCGCCCGGTGCGCTTCTGCTCGAGGATGTGCGCGGACCAGCCGGCGGTGCGGGCGCAGGTGAACATCGAGGTGAACATCGGGGGCGGCACCTCCGCGTAGTCCAGGACGATCGCCGCCCAGAACTCCACGTTGGTCTCCAGCACCCGGTCGGGGCGGCGCTCGCGGAGCTCGGCCAGCGCCGCCTTCTCCAGGGCCTCCGCCACCTCGTAGCGGGGCGCGTCCAGCTCGCGCGCCGTACGCCGCAGCACGCGCGCCCGCGGGTCCTCCGCGCGGTAGACCCGGTGCCCGAAGCCCATCAGCCGCTCGCCGCGGTCCAGCAGCTCCTTGACGTACGACGCGGCGTCCCCGCGCCGCTCGACGTCCTCGATCATGCCGAGCACCCGCGAGGGGGCGCCGCCGTGCAGCGGGCCGCTCATCGCCCCGATCGCGGCGGAGAAGGCCGCGGCCACGTCGGCGCCGGTCGAGGTGACCACCCGCGCGGTGAACGTCGAGGCGTTCATGCCGTGCTCGGCCGCCGAGCTCCAGTAGGCGTCGATCGCCTTGACGTGCTCGGGGTCCGCCTCGCCCTTCCAGCGGATCACGAACCGCTCCGCCAGGGTCCGGCCCCGGTCCACCTCGCGCTGGCCGACCACCGGCCGGTGCAGCCCGCGGGCGGCCTGGGCGGCGTAGGACAGCACCATCACCGCGACCCGGCTCAGGTCCTCGCGGGCCTGCTCGTCGGAGATGTCGTAGGTCTGCCCCATCCCGAAGGCGGGTGCCAGCATCGCGATCGCCGCCTGGACGTCGACCCGGATGTCCCCGGTGTGCACCGGGATCGTGAACGCCTCCGCGGGGGGCAGCCCGGGGCGGTAGGCGCCGTCGATCAGGAGCCCCCACACGTTCTCGAACGGCACGCGCCCGACCAGGTCCTCGATGTCGACGCCGCGGTAGCGCAGCGCCGACCCCTCCTTGTCGGGCTCGGCGATCTCGGTCTCGAAGGCGACGACGCCCTCGAGCCCGTGCTGGACCTCGCTCATGTGCGCTCCTCCTCCACGTCGGACCTCATCATGCCGACTGGGCCCGGACCCGTCACCACCGGCGCCCCCGGGGCTCCGCCGGCGGGTAGGTTCGCGGGGTGAGCGAGCACCCCGGCCCCGACCTGGCCCGCCTGCGCCGTGAGTACGGCGACCGCGGGCTCGACCTGCCCGACCTGGCCGACGACCCCGTGACGATGTTCCGGCGGTGGCTCGACGACACGGTCGCGTCCGGGCTGCACGAGCCGAACGCGATGGTGGTCGCGAGCGTGTCCGAGCAGGGCCGGCCGTCGACCCGGATGGTGCTGCTCAAGGGCCTCGACGAGCGCGGCTTCGTCTTCTACACCAACCTCACCTCCCGCAAGGGCCGGGAGATCGAGGCCAACCCGGCCGTCTCGCTCCTGTTCCCCTGGCAGGACCTGCAGCGGCAGGTGCGCGTCGAGGGCACCGCGTCCCGGGTCTCGTCGGAGGAGAGCGAGGCCTACTTCGCGCGCCGTCCCCGGGAGTCGCAGCTCGGAGCCTGGGCCTCGCCGCAGTCGCAGGTCGTGACCTCCCGGGCTGCGCTGGACGAGAGGTACGGCGGCGTGCTGTCCCGGTTCGCCGCCGCCGAGGAGGTCCCGCTGCCGCCGTTCTGGGGCGGGATCCGGGTCGCCCCCGAGTCCGTCGAGTTCTGGCAGGGACGCAAGGGCCGGATGCACGACCGGCTGGTCTACCGGCGCGAGGGTGCCGGATGGCGGGTGGAGCGGCTCGCGCCGTAGCGGCCGCACGCGGGCCGGCCCCGGCCCGACGCGAGGTCGGGCCGGGGCCGGTGGGTCCAGGTCAGAACATGCACATGGCGTCGACGGGCTCGCTGGGAGCGCCGGCGCCGGCCGCGGTCTGCGCACGAACGGCGATGCTGTGCTGTGAGCCCGAGCAGTCCGTGATGCCGGTGTCGACGTACCCCGAGCCGCTGGAGTCCTCGAAGCTCAGCCACGGACCGCCGTCGAGGGACATCTCGTACCCGGTGACGGGCGAGCCGCCGTCGTCCGCCGGGGGCGTGAACCCGAAGTGGGCGTAGCTGAAGTCGAAGTGCGCCCACACGATGGTCGGCGCCGACGCCGCCACGGCGGCCGCGGCCGGGCTGCCGTCGACGGTGGTGCTGGGCGTCCCGTTGCCGGCCAGGCTGACCGCGCGGACGGCGACCCGGTAGCTGGTGCCGTTGGTCAGGCCGGTGACGGTCGCGGTGTAGGGGTCGGAGCCCGTGACGCCGGTGAGCGTCTGCCAGGTGGTGCCGCCGTCGACGGTGTACTCGTAGCCGGTGACCGCCGACGTGCCGGCCTGGACCGGGGCGTCGAAGGTCACCACGGCCCGCCCGTCGAGGAAGCCGACGGCGTCGAGGCTCGGCGCACCGGGGACGACAACGGGGTGGGAGGCGTTGGCGGTGACGACCACGACGACGCGGCGGTTGGCCACGCGCGGGTCGTGGCCCCGACGGCCGTGCGGCCCGACGAGCACGGGCCGGGTCGCGCCCAGACCGACGACGCCGGTCCGGACGCTCGGGCGACCGTCCTTCAACGCGCGGCAGACGGCGGAGGCCCGGGCGCGGGACAGCGGCGTGCCGGGCGTCGGCCGTGTACGTCCGTAGTCGGTGTAGCCCTCGCAGGCCAGCGCTCCGACCAGTCTCGTGGAGGCGCGCAGCACCCTGACCTGGCGCAGCGCCGCACCGCTGAGCCGGGCGGAGCCGGCGGCGAACGGTGCGGTGAGGGTGACGGCCTGTCCCTTGACGAGCTGGTGGCCGCGGGCCCGGGTCACCGGCACGGCGAGAGCGCCCCCGGCGGTGCGGTAGCGCGCCCTGGTCCAGTGCCGGGCCCCCCCGTCGTGGCGGCTGGGATCCCGGGGGACGGCGACCAGGTCGGCGCGCTGAGCCGCGGTGAGCGGGTCGACGAACCAGGATGTGCTCCTCGCCGATGTGGCGCCAGGATGCGCGTGGACCCTCAGGTCCGCGGCGTGCGCTGACGTCGCGGGCACGAGGACCGCGAACGTCGCCCCGGCTGCGAGGATCCCGGCGCCGAGACGGCGGGTGATCGATGACATGTGGACCTTCCGGTGGCAGGAGGCATCCCGGGTCCGCCCGGGAGGTTCACGACCCTCTTCGGCGGGCCCGCGGCGGGGCTGAGTGATTGCGGCCCGCTGGGGCGCTCCGATCGGAGGACCCAGAAAACCGCTTGTGAGTGAGCGCTCACTCACTTATCCTGCCGGGATGGGACGACACCGCACGGGCAGGGCCGCGCCGATGGCGCCCGACGACCGCCGCCGCGCGATCGTCGACGCGGTCGTCCCGCTGCTGCTCGAGCACGGCCCGGACGTCACGACCCGCCAGGTCGCCGAGGCGGCCGGGATCGCGGAGGGCACGATCTTCCGGGTCTTCCCCGACAAGGCGGCGCTGCTGATGGCCGCGGCCGAGGAGACCATGAGCCCCGCCCGCAGCGGCTCGGAGCTGCTGTCGGCGCTCGAGGGCGCCGCCACCCTGCGGGAGAAGGTGCTGCTGACGACGGAGCGGATGAACGCCCGCACCGACCGGGTGATGGCGGTGATGTTCGCGCTCCGCCGCCTCGGGCCGCCCGCGAGCCACGACGGGAGCCACCGCCCTCCCGACTTCGTGACGGAGTCCGCGCGGGCGCTGCAGCGGCTGCTCACCGAGGTGTTCGAGCCGCACCGCGACGAGCTCTCCGTCGACCCCGGCACCGCCGCGCTGCTGCTGCGCACGCTCGTGCTCGGCTCCCGGCACCCCGGTGCCCTCCACGACCACACGCTGACCTGTGACGAGATCACCGACGTCCTGCTGGACGGCATCCGCCGCCACGACGCAGGGCGACGGGAGGAGGACTGACCATGCTGCTGCGACTGCTGCGAGAGCGGCTGCGGCCCTACCGGGGACCGCTGCTCCTGGTCGTGGCGCTCCAGTTCGTCGGCACGATGGCGGCGCTGTACCTGCCCAGCCTCAACGCCGACATCATCGACCGGGGCGTCTCCCGCGGCGACACCGGCTACATCATGCACACCGGCGCGATCATGCTCGTGGTCTCCCTGCTGCAGATCCTGTGCAGCGCGAGCGCGGTGTACGTCGGGGCGCGGACCGCCATGGGCTTCGGTCGTGACGTGCGGGCCGCGGTCTTCCACCGGGTCGGCACCTTCTCCGGCCGCGAGGTCTCCCACTTCGGTGCGCCCTCGCTGATCACCCGCAGCACGAACGACGTCCAGCAGGTCCAGATGCTCGTGCTGATGTCGTGCACGATGATGGTCACCGCCCCGATCATGATGGTCGGCGGCGTGCTGATGGCGATGCGCGAGGACCTCGGGCTGTCGTGGCTGCTGGCCGTCTGCGTGCCGGTGCTGTTCGTCACCGTCGCGGTGATCATCTCCCGGATGGTCCCCGGGTTCCGGCTGATGCAGCGCCGCATCGACGCGGTCAACCGGATCCTGCGCGAGCAGATCACCGGGATCCGGGTGGTCCGCGCCTTCGTCCGGGAGCCCTACGAGGCGCGCCGGTTCGGCCGCGCCAACGACGACCTCACCGCGGTCGCGATCGGCACCGGCCGCTGGATGGCCACGATGTTCCCGAGCGTGATGCTGGTCCTCAACCTCTCCAGCGTCGCGGTGCTGTGGTTCGGGGGGCACCGCGTCGACGCCGGCGACATGCAGGTCGGCGAGCTGACGGCGTTCCTGGCCTACCTCGTGCAGATCCTGATGTCGGTGATGATGGCGACGTTCATGCTCATCATGGTGCCGCGCGCCTCGGTGTGCGCCGACCGGATCGGCGAGGTCCTCGACACCAGCACGTCCGTCGTCCCTCCCGAGGAGGCGGTGGCGCCCTCCGAGGTGCGCGGCGAGCTGGAGCTGCGCGGGGTCGGGTTCACCTACCCGGGCGCCGAGGCGCCGGTGCTGCGCGACGTGTCGTTCACCGCCCTGCCGGGGCGGACCACTGCGGTGATCGGGTCCACCGGGGCCGGCAAGACCACGATGCTGAGCCTCGTGCCGCGGCTGTCCGACGTCACCGCCGGCGGGGTGTACGTCGACGGGGTCGACGTACGCCGGTGGGAGCCGGAGCGGCTGTGGAGCCACATCGGGCTGGTGCCGCAGAAGGCGTTCCTGTTCACGGGGACGGTCGCGAGCAACCTGCGCTACGGCAAGCCGGACGCCACCGAGGAGGACATGTGGTGGGCGCTCGAGGTGGCGCAGGCCCGTGACTTCGTCGAGGCGATGCCCGAGGGGCTCGAGGGCCCGGTGAGCCAGGGCGGCGGCAACCTGTCGGGCGGGCAGCGGCAGCGGCTCGCGATCGCGCGGGCGGTGATCCGGCGCCCGGAGATCTACCTGTTCGACGACTCGTTCTCCGCGCTCGACCTCGCCACCGACGCCCGGCTGCGGGCCGCGCTGGCGCCGGTCACCACCGGGTCGACCGTCGTGCTGGTCGCCCAGCGGGTCTCGACGATCATCGGCGCCGACCAGATCCTCGTGCTGGAGGACGGCGAGGTGGTCGGGCGCGGCCGTCACGAGGAGCTGCTGGAGACGTGCGTGACCTACCAGGAGATCGTCCGCTCGCAGCTGACGGCGGAGGAGGCGGCATGAGCGGGACCGCGGGTGGCTCCCGGCCGGGCGGAGCCCTGAAGGAGACCGAGCGGGTCCAGGGCGGGCGCGGCCCGTTCGGCGGCGGCATGGTCGGCCAGAAGTCGATGACGTTCGGGCCGTCGGCGCGCCGGCTGCTCGCCCGGATGCGCCCGGAGCGCGCCAAGGCGCTCGCGGTGGTGGCGCTCGCGGTGGTCAGCGTCGCGCTGACCGTGGTGGGTCCGAAGATCCTCGGCCACGCGACCGACCTGATCTTCGCCGGCGTGTTCGGGCACCGGCTCGCCGGCACGACGAAGGCGGCCGCGGTCGAGGGGCTGCGCGAGCGCGGCCAGGACCGGCTCGCGGACATGCTGTCCGCGATGGACGTCGTCCCCGGCCGCGGCGTCGACTTCACCGCCGTCGGTCACGTGCTGCTGTGGGTGCTCGCGGTGTACGTCGCCGCGGCCCTGCTGTCCTGGCTCCAGGGCTTCCTGCTCAACGACGTGGTCCAGAGCACCGTGCGACGGATGCGCTCCGACGTGGAGGACAAGGTCAACCGCCTGCCGCTGGGCTACTTCGACCGACAGCCCCGCGGCGAGCTGCTGTCCCGGGTCACCAACGACATCGACAACGTCAGCCAGACCCTGCAGCAGACGATGAGCCAGCTGCTGGTGTCGGTGCTGACGGTGGTCGGCGTGCTCGCGATGATGTTCTCGATCTCGCCGACCCTCGCCCTGGTCGCGCTGGTGACGGTCCCGGTGTCGATGGTGGTCGCCGGCCAGATCATGAAGCGCTCGCAGGGACTGTTCGTCGCCCAGTGGCGTCGTACCGGACGGCTGAACGCTCACATCGAGGAGACGTTCACCGGGCACGCGCTGGTCAAGGTGTTCGGCCGCCAGCGCGAGGTCGAGGACGTCTTCGCGACCGAGAACGACGAGCTGTTCAAGGCCAGCTTCGGGGCCCAGTTCGTGTCCGGGCTGATCATGCCCGTGATGATGTTCGTCGGGAACCTCAACTACGTCGTGATCGCCGTGCTGGGCGGCCTGCGGGTCGCGAACGGGTCGATGAGCCTCGGCGACGTGCAGGCGTTCATCCAGTACTCCCGGCAGTTCACCCAGCCGCTGACCCAGGTCGCCTCGATGGTGAACCTGCTGCAGTCCGGCGTCGCGTCGGCGGAGCGGGTCTTCGAGCTGCTCGACGCCGAGGAGGAGCCCGTCGAGCACGCGGCGCCGCCGGTCGAGGGCGGACGCGGCGAGGTCGTCTTCGAGCACGTGTCGTTCCGCTACGAGGCGGACCAGCCGCTCATCGAGGACCTCTCGCTGGTGGCCCGTCCCGGACAGACGGTCGCGATCGTCGGGCCGACCGGAGCGGGCAAGACCACGCTGGTCAACCTCGTGATGCGGTTCTACGACGTCGACGCGGGCCGGATCACGCTCGACGGCGTCGACATCGCCGACATGCGGCGCTCGGACCTGCGCGGGCGGACCGGCATGGTGCTCCAGGACACCTGGCTGTTCGAGGGGACC
>JAICLD010000053.1 GCA_025927595.1 Nocardioidaceae bacterium
CCTCGACCCGCGCCTGGACCTCCTCGGGGTCGAGGTCGCCCCGCGCCCGGGCGGCCTGGACGCCGCGATCGCGTGGACGACGGCGCTGCCGGAGTCGGTCGAGGGCCTCGTCGTGGCGAACGAGTGGCTCGACGACATCCCCTGCCACGTCGTCGAGGTCGACCCCGAGGGGGTCCCGCGGATCCTGCACGTGGACCCGCGCACCGGCCGGGAGGAGCCGGGCCGCCCGCTCACGCACCCCTCGGTGCCGGGCTCGCTGCGGTCCTGGTGCGAGCGCTGGTGGTCCCTGGAGCAGGCCGCTCCGGGGAGCCGCGCCGAGATCGGCACCACCCGCGACGCCGCCTGGGCCGACGTGGTCGGGCGGGTCACGCGCGGGCTCGCCGTCGCCGTCGACTACGGCCACCACCGCGACGACCGGCCCGCACTGGGCTCGCTGCGCTCCTACCGCGACGGCCGGGAGGTCGCGGTGCTGCCGGACGGCTCCCGCGACGTCACCGCGCACGTGGCCGTCGACGCCGTCGCGGCGGCCACCGGAGGCGTCGTACGACGCCAGCGGGACGTGCTGCGCGAGCACGGGGTCAGCGGCGCGAGGCCGGAGCCGGACCTCGCCGCGCGGGAGCCGGCCGCCTACCTCGACGCGCTGTCGACGGCGACCCGGGCGACGGCGCTCACCGCGCGCGGGGGTCTCGGCGACTTCTGCTGGGTGCTCACTCCCCGGCCCTGACCCGGTGCCGGGCCTCGGCGGCGAGCGCGTGCTCCCGGTCGAGCAGGGCCCGCACCTCGCCCGCGTCCCGGTGCCGCAGCCGGGCCCGGACCGGACCGGGCGGGCTGTCCACGCGCAGGTCCGCGAGGCCGAGCCGGCGCTGCCACCGCCCCGGCTGCCTCTGGACCGACTGCACGCGCGCGTGCGGCACCGCGTGGGTGCGACGCGTCCAGAGGCCCTCCCTGGCCACGGCGAGGTCCGCCCCCAGACCGCCGGCGCGGAAGCGCCGGGCGACCGGGTCCACCCAGCGGGACCGCTCGGGCGGTGGGGTCAGCGCCACGGCGTCCGGGTCCGGCCCGGACAGCAGGGTCCGCGCCAGCGAGAGCACCAGGGCTCGCGGCGCCACCGGCATGACCGTCGAGGCCGACAGCCCGCCCGTCTCGTCCTGACCGCTGGAGTAGCCGGCCACGGCGACGTCGAGCCGGGCCCAGCCCAGCCGGCGCCAGGGCAGCGGCTCGCTCACCAGGACGCCCTGCACCCGGGCCAGCGCGATCGTCTGCGTGCTCAGGCTGAACAGGCCGCGCCGCACCTGCAGCGCCGGGCCGCTCGTGGAGGACACCGCGCTGACCGTGAACCCGTAGAACGCCGAGAGCTTGCGGAACTGCGCGAGCCCGAACCCGGCCAGGACCGGCAGCACCCCGGCCACCCCGCCGACCGTCCCGAGGTCGCCGAGGACCCCGACCGTCACCGCCACGGCCAGGCAGGCCAGCACGAACAGCACCGTCTCGACGGACAGCAGCAGGCTGACCAGCAGCATCGCGAGGTCGAGCCGGGCGAGGACCCGCTCCCGCGGCACCGCCTCCTCCACCGCCCGCGCCCCGGCCCCCGCCGCCCCGACCGGCTGCCCCGCCGGCTCGTCGGCCTGCCCCGTGGCGCGCGCGGCGTCGCGACGCGACAGCAGTGCCGCCCGCAGCGACCGGGCCTCCTCCAGCGGCAGGAACGCCAGCGACCCCTCCCGGGCGCCGCCGCCCGCGACGTCCATGCGCAGCTCCGCCAGCCCGAACAGCCGGGCCACGAACGGCTGCACGATGTCGATCCCCTGGAGCCGGTCGACGCGGATCCGCCGGGACTGCCGCGACACCACGCCGGTGTCCACCCGCAGCTCGTCGGCCTCGATCCAGTACTTCGTCCGCAGCCACGAGGCCGCGCCGTAGCCCGCGCCGACGAGCACCAGCCCGACCAGCCCCCACGCGACCGGCCCCGCGCGACCGCCCAGCAGGTCGTCCCAGGTCGAGGCGAGCACCGCGACGAGGAACAGGAAGCCGCGCACCAGCGGTGTCAGCGGGGAGAGCCGCCGGTAGGGCCGCTCGAGGTCCGCCGCTCCGGCTCTCCCGGGCGTCACGGGCCTGGGCCCGGAGGGGTGTGCGCTCACAGCCCGGCGGCCTGCGACTCGCCCAGCGACGTCAGCCGGTCGCGGAGCCGGGCGGCCTCCTCGGCCGGCAGACCCGGGATCCGGGCGCTGGTGCCGGGGCTGGCGGTGTGCAGGTGCACGGTCGCCACGTGGAACGCCTGCTCCAGCGGCCCCGCCTGTACGTCGACGTACTGCATGCGCCCGTAGGGGACGACGACCAGCCGGCGGAAGAGCGCCCCGTGCCGGACGTAGAGGTCGGCGTCGCGCTCCGCGTACCCCCACCAGCGGGCGTTGCGGCCCACCACGACCCACCCGGAGGCACCAGCCACCAGGACCAGCAGGAGGACCGGCAGCCAGGCCCACCACGGGACCGCGAGCAGCACCGCCCCCGCGCCGACGACGACGACCGCGACGCTGGCCGCGACCAGCACCAGCACGCGGCGCATCCGGGCCAGGGCCGGGGAGACCGGCTGCCAGTGCTCGCCGGGCGGAGCGAAGAGGTCGTCCACACCCTGAGGCTACGGGGCCGCGCCCGGAGTCGGTCGACGACAGGGACCGGCGCCGGGGGATACTGCCCGCCATGACGTCGCTGACGGTGGGGGTCGGCGCGGGGGCCGCCGGTCTCGGCCGGCCCGGGGACGACGAGACGGTCCTGGACCTGGGGCCGCACCATCCGTCCATGCACGGGGCGCTACGGCTGCGGCTGTGGCTCGAGGGCGACCGGATCTCCTCCTGCGACCCGCAGGTCGGCTACCTGCACCGCGGTGCCGAGAAGCTGTTCGAGGTCCGCGACTACCGGCAGATCCTGGTGCTGGCCAACCGCCACGACTGGCTCTCGGCGTTCTGCTCCGAGCTGGGGGTGGTCCTGGCGGTGGAGCGGATGCTCGGCATGGAGGTGCCGGTGCGGGCGGTGTGGGCACGGACGCTGCTCGCGGAGCTCAACCGGGTGCTGAACCACCTGATGTTCCTGGGCGGCTACCCCGGCGAGCTCGGCGGCGCGCCGGTCGCGGCCGCGGCGGGGCTCGCCTTCGGCGCCCGTGAGGCGGTCCAGGCGGTGATGGAGGAGCTCACCGGAGGGCGCCTGCACTACATGACGAACCGGGTGGGCGGCCTGCGCGAGGACCTGCCCGCGGGTTGGCTCGACCGGGTCGTGGCGGCCGTGACCGTGGTCCGCGAGCGGCACCGGTCGCTGTCGGAGCTGGTGCTCGGCGACGAGCGGTTCCGCGCCCGCACCCACGGGGTCGGCCGCCTCGATCCCGCGCTCGTCGACGCGTACGGCGTCAGCGGGCCCGTCGCGCGCGCGTCGGGCGTGGACCTGGACCTGCGGCGCGACGAGCCCTACCTCGCCTACGCCGAGCTGGCCGACGCGGGGGTGCTGCGGGTGCCGCTGCGCGAGGAGGGCGACTGCCTGGCCAGGTTCGAGGTGCTGCTGGACCAGGTGGAGGTGTCGCTGGACCTGGCCGCCGCCTGTGCGGAGCGGCTGCGGACCCTGCCGCGAGGCCCGGTCAACGTGCGGCTGCCGAAGATCCTGCGACCTCCCGAGGGGTCGACGTACGCGTGGACGGAGAACCCGCTCGGGATCAACGGCTACCACCTGGTCTCGCGCGGGGAGCGGACGCCGTGGCGGCTGAAGCTGCGCAGCGCGTCGTTCTCGAACGTCTCGGTGCTCACGGACCTGTTGCCCGGCTGCCGGGTGGCCGACCTGGTCGCGGTGCTCGGGTCGATGTGCTTCGTGGTCGGCGACATCGACCGCTAGCGCAGCCGCCGCCGGCGGTCAGGAGCCGGTGTGCCGGACCCGTGACGCGAGGGCCCGTCCGCGGACGGCCGCCGTCCGGGTGAGCCCGGCGAGCCGGGAGGCACCCGTCGCGGCAGCGGCCTCCGGCGCCGGCTCGGCTGCGGACTCCTCGGGCCTCCGGCCGGGTCGCCTGCGCTGAGCCTCCCGCAGCTCGCGCCGCAGCCGGCGGTTGTGCGCGGCGAGGTCGCCGATCCGCTCGTTCACCTCGGCCTGGAAGCGCACCGCGCGCATGGCGTCGGGCGACCACGGCTCGGCGAGCCGCAGGTCCTCCAGCCGCCACCGGTCGCCGAGGCGGTCGAAGTCGGGACGGTAGAGCTCGCGGACCTGCTCGGCCACGCCACCGGCCAGCACGTCGGACGTCAGCGCCAGGGGCGTCTCGTTCGCCCGCGGCATGTAGAGCTCGTCCCGGTCCAGCCCGAGGCCGGCCAGGTGGGCGTGCAGGTCGGCGACCAGGCGCGACAGCGCGGACAGGTCGTAGACGCCGGAGTAGCCGAGCCCGTCCGGTCGCACCGACCTGACCTGAGGCCAGAAGTGCGAGTCGCGGACCAGCTGGGGGTCCGTGGTCCAGGGGTGCGTCTCGACGAAGGTGCGGAAGTCCGCCACGACGTCGTCGGGAGAGCGCGGGATCCGCGGGAACCAAGGCTGGTCGCCGTACTTGCGGACGAAGCCCGGGTGCCGGGTCAGGAGCTTCGACTCCCACGCGGACCACAGCCGGCTCCACGGGTCGCGCACGGCCGCGAACACGAACCAGCCGTTGTCGACCGAGATCTCGGCGACCTCCTCGGGGGACATCTCGCTGAGCCGGCGCACCACGTGCCACCGGTCGCGGGTGTCGTGCACGGTCATCAGCCGGGTCAGGTGCGGGCCGTTGGCCTCGTAGAAGCGCTCCGGGTCCTCCCCTGCGAGGTCGGCCAGCATCCAGCGCAGGGCGGTGCAGGCCACCTTCGTGACCGAGATGTAGACGATCTTGTGCTGGGGCAGCACGAACGAGTTCGACGGGGGCCGCCCCCCGTCGAGGACGATCCCGTGCGGGGCGGGTCGGGTGCCCGTCGCCTGCTCGGACCCCGTGGGCGGGGCGCTCACGACCCCGGCCGCGTGCCGCCGGTGACCTTGCGGAGCGGCGCGGTGACCCGCCACGAGCGGCTGGTCTCCATCTCGCGCAGCTGGCGCTCGAGCACCGCGATCCGCCGCTCGCGCCGGGCCAGCTGCTTGTCCCGCTTCCCCAGCTGCCGGTCCCGTTTCTGCAGGCGCCCCAGGAGCTCGGCCGTGCTGGGGCCGGGGAAGACCTCGGGGCGGCGCCGCCGGGAGAACACCGAGATCCACCGGTTCGGCATCGGTGACTCGACCAGCCGGTGTGCCTTGAACAGCCCCACGGTGTCGAGGAAGAACCGCTCGAGGGCCGCGGGGGTGAAGACGAAGGTCTGGTCCTGCTCGCGCGTGCTGACCCCGACCAGCGGCACGTCGTCGGAGAGCCCGTCGGCGGCGTCCAGCGTCGAGGCGAACTTCTCGTCGCGGAGGCCTGGGTACTCCAGCACCAGGTGCGAGGAGCTGAGGTGGGCGGCGCGCTCCAGGAACGCGAACGGGTTCGCGACGTGGTGCGCGACGTTGAGCGCACACACGACGTCGAAGCTCCACGGCCGCTCGGGCATGCCGTCGAGCGTCATCTGCCGCAGCTCGAGGTCGAGGTCGAGCGCTGCGGCGGCGCGGCGGGCCTTGGCCAGCCGCCCGGGGCGGGGGTCGATCCCGGTGACCGTCGCGCCCATGCGCACCGCGCTCAGGGCCACACCACCCTCGGCACAGCCGATGTCGAGGAAGGTCTTGCCGGCCAGGGGCATCTGCAGCGCCCGGCTCAGGGTCGCCGACACCGGTCCCAGTCGGGCGTCGTTCTGGTAGGAGCGCACCGATCCGGGGTCCCGGACGACGGCGTGGCCGCGCTGGCACCAGGACTCGGCGTCGGCGGCGGCCAGCCGTGGGAACTCGTAGCGGGAGATCGGCACCATCTCGCCGTGCACGTCGACGTTGCTGCAGAACATCTCGTACGGCGTCCGGGAGTCGTCGAGCAGGAGGCACAGGTGCTCGTAGACCTGCGCGAGGTCCGGCGACTGCAGCGCGTCGACCCACGCGTCCTGGTCGTAGCGGCGGTTCGCGTGCTCCTCGTGGTCCGGCTCGGCGTGCTCGCGGAGGCCGGCCCGGTCCAGCAGCACCGACCGCGGGGCGGCGAGCACCACGACGTCGTCGGCGGCCTCCACCAGCCGCACCAGCCCCGGGTTCGTCGCGATCGAGGCCAGCGGCAGCGAGCGGCGCGGCGCTCCGTGCAGCAGGTTGTAGTGCACGATGTCGTGCGGCCCGCGCGGGATCTCCTCGCCACGCAGCACCGAGAAGGCGAAGTGGACCTGGTACTGGTCCGCGGCGTCGGCGGCGTCCCCCTGCATCTGCTTGATGTAGGTGGACTTCCCCCCCGAGGTGGGCCCGATGATCAGACGCATGAGCCGACCCTACCGTCTGGGACGGGGTCGACCTGCGCGCAGCGCCGGGCCGCCGCCCCGGGGCCGGCGAGGAGCCGACCGGTGCGCCGATCAGTACCCGAACCGGGCGAAGTCCTCGCTGTAGCAGGCCCTCAGCCGGGCCTCGAGGGCGGCGCTGACCGGCACGTCGCTGCTGGCCCGTCCGCTCGCGGCGGCCCGGTCCATGACCCGGGGCACGTCCTCGACCAGGCCGAGGTCCCAGCGCGCGTTGAGGTCCCGCACGGCGGCGTCGAGGCCGTCCTCGAGCCGGTAGACCGTGCAGCCGGGCACGTAGAACTCCGCCTGCGGGCGCAGGTGGTTGTCCCACACGAACGGGTCGGCGGCGAAGCGCAGGAACGCCTTCTCCGCCCAGGCCTCGACATGGGCGGCGTCGGCGGTGACGTGCTCGGGGTCGCGCATGGCGTACTCGGAGCGGAACCGGGCCACCGGGTCGCGCACGGTCATGAAGATCGCGTCGAAGCGGTGCAGCTCGAACAGCGTCTCGAGCATCGCCCGGTGCATGTGCTGCGGGGAGCAGCGGCGCAGCGCGTTGACCGACTGCGGACCCTCCTTGGGGTCGCGGTAGAGCACCTTCCAGTCGCTTCGGCCGAAGACCCGCTCGACGGTGGACCCGCCGGCCTTCGGGACGTGCACGAACAGGATGCTGCGTCCGTCCCGCCTCAGGACCGGCATGGACCCGCCTCCTCCCGGTGTCGGCTCGCTGGGACCCTACCGTCCGCGCCATGGGTACGGTGACGCCATGGCCACGAAGGTGAGCGTCGTCGTCGCGACCTACAACTCCCCGCCCGGGCTCGACGACCTGCTGCGCTCGCTGGACGAGCAGAGCCTGCCCGACGACGAGTACGAGCTGGTGTTCGTCGACGACGGCTCCAGCGACGGCACCTTCGAGCGGCTCCGGCGGCTGGCGTCGGCGCGCTCCCACATGGTGGTGGACCGGATCCCCAACTCCGGCTGGCCCGGCCGGCCCCGCAACGTCGGCACGGCGCTGGCCCGCGGTGAGTACGTCTTCTACGCCGACCACGACGACTACTTCTTCCCCGAGGCCCTGGAGCGGATGTACGACTTCGCGGTCCGCCACGACCTCGACGTCGTCCACCCGAAGGAGGTCGTCAAGGGCTGGAGCCGTCCGGGCTGGGTGGCGTTCCGGCACCACCTCCCCCACGTCGAGCAGCTCGACCAGGTCGTCCTGCAGTGCATCACCCCGCACAAGCTCTACCGGCGCTCGTTCCTGCTCGAGCAGGACGTCGCCTTCCCCGAGGGCCGGGTCCGGCTGGAGGACTTCAACCTCAACGGCCAGGCCTGGGCGCGCACCGACGCCATCGGCGTGCTGGCGGACTACCCCTGCTACCAGTGGATCATCCACGAGGACAACAGCCACAAGGCCTCCTACGACTACGACGTCTACTGGTCGTCGTTCCTGGACTCGCTGCGACCGGTGCTGGCGATGCCGGCCGGCCCGAAGCAGGACCAGCTGCTGGTCCGGTGGTACCGCAGCCGGGTGCTGGAGCGGGTCGCCGGCCTCGACCGCTACGAGCCGGCGCACCTGACCCGGCTGCTCGGCACGTTCGCGGAGCTGCTCGAGCACTTCCCCGAGCGCCTCGACGTGCACCTGACCGCCGCGGACCGGGCCCGCTCCGCGCTGCTGCGCGCCGGGGACCGCGCGGGGATGGAGCGGCTCGCCGTCCTCGACCGCGGCGTGCACCTGGACGTCCTCGCGACCCGGACCCGCTGGGAGCAGGGCCGCTGGCTGCTCGAGGTCGACGCGGCCGTCGCCGGCGCGGACGGTGCGCCGTTCCCCGTCGACGTCGTCGACGGGCGCGTCGTACGCCGGGTCCCCGAGGACTTGCGCGACGCCGGCGACGGCGCGGTGTGGGACCTCACCGACGACCTGCCGGCGGCGTACGGCGAGGTGGTGCTCCGGGCCCGCGAGACAGCCGTGGACTGGCTGCTGCCGGCGCCCGGGACGGTCCACGCGGTCCCGCACGGGGACGCGCACCGGCTCGAGGTCACCCTGGCCACGGTCGTCGACCCCGCCACGGCGGCCTGCGGAGGCGCCCTCGGCGAGGAGGTGTACGACGTGTTCGTGCGGCTCAGCGGTCTCGGGATCACCCGCACCCGGCGGGTCCCCGCGGATGCGGGACACCGGTCGGCCGCGTTGGTCGACGGTCGCGCCGTGGTCTGCTTCGACACCAACGGGGGCAACCTCGCGCTGGACCTCTCCGGCGACGTCCGCAGCCTGCCCGCCATCGCGGACGTGACGGCTGCGTGCCTGCACCGGGGCCGCGAGCGGACCACCCTCGACCTGCCGGGCGTCCACGTGGTGGGCGAGAGCGACCTCCCCGCGGCGCTGTCGGTGGGCACGACCCAGCGGCCGGGACGGCTGCTGGGCAGGGACGGCCGGGCCCTGGTGGAGTGCGACGGCACGGTCCCGGACAGCGGCCCGCTACGGGTCACCGTGCGGGGCCGCACCGGGCGGCCGCTGCTCACCCTGGGCGGCGACCCGCCGGGCGGGGACGTCGCTCCCGAGACCGGCTCCGGGGACGGGTCCGGGTCCCTGGTCACCGGCCTGACGCGCGCGCTGCGACGTCGCCTGCACCGCTGAACGCGCCGACCGACGCGGTATCGTGCCGCGCACCTGCACCCGCGGGTGAGCGAGCCGACGACGAGGGATGGGCGAGAGGCTGTGTGGGGCGCAGAGACCGTGAGCAGGGCCCGCCGGAGGATGGCCGTCCGGACCAGGGCCCGCGCCACCTGGGAGGCCGTGCTCACCGACCGCTACGCCACCTGGCGGACGCACCCGCTGCAGGAGCGGACGGTGCTCTACGAGGCGTTCGGCGGCAACGGCATGCTGGACAACCCCGAGGCGCTGTTCCGCTACCTGCTCGACCAGCCCGACATGACCGACCTCGAGCACGTCTGGACCCTCGACGACCTCGAGCGCCACCCCGACGTGGTCGCCGAGTTCGCCGACCATCCCCGGGTGCGCTTCGTCGCGACGAGCTCGGCGGGCTACTTCAAGGCGCTCGCCACCGCGAAGTACCTGGTCAACAACGCGACCTTCCAGCCGCGGTTCGCCAAGCGTCCCGGACAGGTCTACATCAACACCTGGCACGGCGTGCCTCTCAAGCACATGGGCTACGACATGCCCGAGGGCGGGCCCGAGTCGCGCAACATCGTCCGCAACTTCCTGCAGGCCGACTACCTGCTCTCGGCGAACGGCTTCATGACCGACACGATGTACCGGTCGGCCTACCGGATGCAGGGCGTCTTCGCGGGCGCGGTCCTCGAGGAGGGCCAGCCCAGGATCGACCGGATGGTCCGCGCCCTCGCGGACCCCGAGGGCACCCGGGGCCGGCTGCGGGAGGCCGGCCTCGACGTCGGTGACCGCCGGGTCGTGCTCTACGCCCCGACGTGGCGCGGCGAGTCCTTCTCCGCCCCGTGGGTGAACGCCGCCCAGCTGCTCGCGACGGTCCGCGAGCTCCAGCAGTCGGTCGACTCCGAGCACGTGGTCGTGCTGCTCAAGGTGCACCAGGTGATCTACGACGCCGTGCGGGAGCGGGTGCCGGACTGCGACTTCCTGGTGCCGCACGACGTGCCCACCAACGTGGTCCTGGCGGGGACCGACGTGCTCGTGACGGACTACTCCAGCATCTTCTTCGACTTCGGGCCCACCGGCCGCCCGGTCGTGCACTTCGTGCCGGACGTCGAGGAGTACGCCGGCAGCCGCGGGGTCTATTTGCGGCCCGAGGAGCTGCGCGGCCCGGTCTGCTCGACCGTCCCCGACCTGCACAAGGCCGTCGACGCCGCGCTCGCCGGTGACCCGATCGGCGCGCTCGACGGGCTCGACGGGGAGCAGCCCGCGCATCCCGCGTTCGACTCCCCGATGGACGGGAACGTGTGCGAGCGGGTCGTGGACGTCACGATGCGCGGCCGCCCCGAGTCGGGATACCGCGTGTTCCGGGACTTCGGCACCGAGAAGGAGAAGCTGCTCGTCTACCTGGGCAGCCTCAAGTCGCAGGGCATCACCACCTCGGCGCTCAACCTGCTGCGGCACCTCGACTACGACCGCTTCGACGTCACGGCGTTCTACCCGTACTCCCGAGGACGCGACCGCCGCCGCAACATGGACCTCGTCGACCCGCGGGTGCGCGTCGTCCCGCGGGTGCCGGTGTTCGCGGCGACGCGCCGCCGGCGCCGCGAGGAGACCAAGAACCTCATGGTGAAGGGCTTGCCGGAGACCTTCACCCGTGCGCACGTCGACTTCTGGACCACCGAGTGGCAGCGGATGTTCGGCGCCTCGCGGTTCGACCACCTGATCGACTTCAGCGGGTACGGCTGCTACACGCCGTTCCTCTACTCGGTCGTCGAGGCCGACCACAAGGCGATCTGGCTGCACAACGACATGTACGCCGACATGCAGCGCGAGACCGAGAACCGGCACCTCGAGGACCGGCTCAACGCCGTGTTCTCCACCTACCGCCGCTTCGACTCGCTCGTCTCGGTCTCCGAGGAGCTCGACCGGGTCAACCAGGAGAAGCTGGCCGCCTACGCCCGGCCGGAGCAGTTCACGTTCGCGGTCAACACCATGGACGCCGAGCGGGTGCTGCGGATGGCCGGGGTGGCCGGCGACGACACCCCTGACGACACGAACGTCGACCCCGGCGTCGCAGCGGCGTCGCGCCGGGCCGCGGGTGCCCCGGCTCGCGTGTCGGTGCCCACCGACAACATCGCCGCGGCCATGTCGGTGCTGCTCGAGCACTACCAGCCCCGCGACGTGATCCGCGAGGCCCGCAGCCGCGCCCGGCTCACGCGCGCACCGTCCTCGTCGGGGACCGTGACCTTCGTGTCGGTCGGCCGGCTCTCCCCGGAGAAGAACCACACCCGGCTGATCCGGGCGTTCGCGAAGGTCCACGAGCAGAGCCCGCACACCGCGCTGGTGATCCTCGGCGGCGGCGACCTGGAGCCGCAGCTGCACGAGCTGGTCCTCAGCCTCGGCCTCACCGACGCCGTCACGCTCGCCGGACAGGTCGACAACCCCTACGCGATCATGCGCGAGGCCGACTGCTTCGTGCTGTCCAGCGACTACGAGGGACAGCCGATGGTGATCCTCGAGGCGCGGACGCTGGGGCTGCCCGTCGTCACCACGTCGTTCTCGTCGGTGCGCGACTCCGTCCCGGAGGACGCCGGCGTGGTCGTGCCGCTGTCGGTGAAGGGCGTGGCGGACGGCATGCGCCGCTTCCTGGCCGGCAAGGTTCCCGCCAGCACCCTGGACGCGGAGGAGTACAACCGTCGCGCGATGGAGCAGTTCTACGCCGCCATCGGCGCCCCGGTCCGCGTCGACGACCCCTCCTGAGGTGCCGGCCCTCCGCCGCCGGACGGACCCGCTGACCCCTCTGCTGGGAGCGGTCTCCCTGGTCGTCTTCTGGCTGCACGGCTTCTCGTCGTACCTGTCCCGCGACCTGGCGCTCTACACCTATGCCGGCCAGCACGTCCTCGACGGGGTGCCGCCGTACGTCGCGGTGCTCAACCGGGCCGGTCCGCTGGCCCACCTGCTGCCCGCCGTGGGGATCGCCGCCGGCCGCGCGGTCGGTCAGTCGGACGTCCTCGGCGCCCGGGTGTTCTACCTGCTGCTGGCGGTGGTCTGCGTCTGCCTGGTCCACGTGGTGGGCCGCGACGTCTTCGGCTCCCGGCTGGCGGGGCTGGTGTCGGCGACCGCGTTCCTGACCTTCCTCGGCTTCATCGAGTACGCCGCCGACGGACCGCGCGAGAAGACCCCGATGGTGCTCTTCGGGCTGTGCTCGCTGTGGGCGCTCGCGCACCGGCGCTGGGGCTGGGCGGGGCTGTTCCTCGGCCTCGCCACGCTGACGCTCCAGCTGGCGTTCTTCGTGGGCGCGCCGGTGCTCGTGGTCTGCCTCGCCTTCGCGCCGCGCAAGGCCCGCGCGCTGGCACTGGCGGTCGGCGGCGGCGCCGTGCCGGTGCTGGTCCTGGCGGCCTACTTCGCCTGGCAGGGCGCGCTCGGCGCCGCGGTCGACGGCTTCCTGCTGCTGAACCTGCGTGACACGAGCGCCAACCCGATGCTGCCGCACCTGGCCTACGACTGGTCGCTCCTGGTGACGGGCTACGGGGTGTCGCTCTACGTCCTGCTCGGCGGGCTGCTGGCCTGGCTCGTGCTCTCCCCCGCCGCCCTGGTCGGCGTGCGCCGGGACGCCTCCGCGGGCGCTGCGCTGCGGGTCGGGCTCGGCCTCTCCGCGGTGGCCGGGGTGCTGTGGACGCTGCACGACTTCGACTCGTGGCCGGACGTCTTCGAGCTGCTGCCGGTCGCGGCGCTGGGGGTCGGCGGCGCGTTCGCCGCGGTGCGGAGCCGCGTGCGTCTGCGCGCCGCCTCGCTGGCACTCGCGCTGGCGTGGGCGCTGGCCGCGACGGCCTTCGCCGGGGTGTCGTCGGTGACCCGGCGCGACCACCGCCTCGAGGCCCAGCGCAGCGCCGTGGCGGCGGCCCTGGACGTGCTGCCGCACGCGCGCATGGCGTCGCTCAACGCCCCCCAGCCCCTGGTGCTCGCCGGGCGGACGAACCCCAGCCGCTACCAGATGTTCCTCAGCGGCCTCGACCGCTACGTCTCCGAGACGTGGCCCGGCGGCCTGCCCGGCTTCACCGAGTCGCTCCTGCGCGACCACCCCCAGCTGGTCGCGGTGGGCACCCCGTCACGCGCGTGGATGCGGCGGGCGCTCCGGCCGGACTACACGGTCGTCGGCGCTCCGCCCGGATGGGTCTGGTACGCCGCCCGGTCCCTCGGGCCGGACACCCTGGACCGGCTGCGCGCGGGCCAGGCGCAGCTGCCGCCGGACGGCGGGGCCCGGTGAGCGAGCCTGCGAGCGGGTCGGTCCGCAGGCCGGCGAGCAGGTCGTCGCGGGGGGGCACGCTGCGGCTCGGGCTCGGCAGCGCCGGCAACGGCCTGCTGGCCTACCTCGTCTTCGCGCTGACCACCCGTGCCCTGGGAGCGGAGCGGGCGGCGCCGGTCTCGGTGCTGTGGAGCTACTGGGCCTTCGCCGGCGCGGCGTTCACCTTCCCTCTGCAGCACTGGGCCACCCGGACGGTCGAGGCGCACGGCGAGGCGACCGTCCGCCGAGCACTGCCGCAGGTGGCGGTCGTGACGCTGGCCGCCGCCCTGGTCCTGGCCGTGCTCGCGTGGTCGGTGCGGATGCCGTTGTTCGGCCGGCAGGACGCGTGGTTCCCGGTCATGGTGGGGGTGGTGACCGTCGGCTCGGCGACGATCGGGCTGGTCCGCGGCGGCCTCGCGGCCCGGGACCGTCTCGGCGGCGTCGCCGCCAGCCTGGTGGCCGAGAACGGCCTGCGTTGCGTCGCCGTGGGAGCGCTCGGGCTGGCGGGGGTCCGCTCACCGGTCCCCTTCGGCATGTGCCTGGTCGCCGGACACCTGGTGGCGGTGTGCTGGCCGTCCGCGTGGCGCTACCGCCGCGGCCCCGTGCCGGAGACGGCGCCCGCCACCCCCTTCGGCTTCCTGGCGGGTGCCGGTGCCGCCCAGCTCGTGGCGCAGACGGTGCTGACCGGAGGGCCGGTGGTGCTGGCCCTCAGCGGCGGCTCCCCCCGCCAGGTCACGACGCTGTTCGCGGCCCTGGCGCTGTTCCGGGCGCCGTACATGCTGGCCCTGGGTCTCGTGGCGGCGCTGACCGCGGGGGTCACCCGGATGGCGGTCGGAGGACACCTCTCCCGGCTGCGGACCATGCTGCGAGGCACGCTGGCGGCGACCGTCGCTGGGGTGCTGCTGGCCGGGGCGGGGGCTGCCTGGCTCGGGCCGTGGCTGCTGCGGCTGGTCTTCGGCGCGGACGTGGTCCTCGGGCACTGGCAGGCCGCGGTCGTCGCCGTCGGGTGCACGGTCGCGATCGCGAACCTGCTGCTCGTCGTGCTCGCCCTCGCCCAGGACCGGGCCGGCTCCGTCGCAGCCTCCTGGCTGGTGTCCGTGGTGGCGGCCGCGGCCGGCTTCGCGGCGCTGAGCCGGTGGAACGGCCTCGACGCCGCGGACCGCGTGGTCTGGGCGTTCCTCGTCGCCGAGACGCTGGCGCTCCTCGCGCTCGGCATGTCGGGTTCCCGCGCGGTGCGCCGCCACGGCTCGGCCGGCTGATCCGCTGTCGCGTCTGGCCCGCCGCCGCGAGCTCCGCGGCCCGGGTGTGCTGAGTGTGC
>JAICLD010000060.1 GCA_025927595.1 Nocardioidaceae bacterium
CGCGCGGGCTCGTGACCACCGCGCGCGGTCGTGCGTCCCCCGGAGCGCGCAGGTGGTGCCGGTCTGGTGCGGTCGTCCTCCGGATCATCGGCGGGCGGGCCGCTGGACTTGAGCGCGCGACGGGACGGCTGGGCATTGGGGAACTGCACAAGCGGTCGTCGGTCGGGTCGGGGGCCCCGCCACGCGAGTCGCGGAGCACCCTACCCCTGCCCGGCCTGGGACCGCTCACCCGACGACCCGCCTGTCCCGCAGCGCGTCCCGTCCCGAGGACTCCCACGCGGCGTCCAGGTGGTGCTGGCGGGCGTACACGGTCAGGTCGGCCAGGGTGCGCGGGAGCCGGGCGCTGCCGGTGAGCCCGGCGGGCCCGACCACCCGGACGGCCTCGTCGAGGACCTGCTCGCACGCCGTGACGGTCGCGGTGCGGGCGACCGCCGTCTCGCGGACCAGGGCCTCGCCCGACAGGGACGGCAGCGCCCGTGCGGTCGAGTCCACGACGAGCCCCGCCTGACGCACCGCCTGCTCCATCACCCCGAGCCGCCGGAGCTGGTGCGGGCCGGGCCGGAACGGTCGCAGCCCGTCGACCACGAGGTCGAGCACCGACTCCGCTCCTCCGAGCCAGACGGCCGCCACCCCGAGGCCGCCGACGGCGAACCCCGGTCGGGCGAGGTAGAAGCACGGCGGCCCGACCACGTCGCCGTCCCCGGCGTGCATCGCGACCGCGACCGTGAACGACCGGGAGGCGTCCATCGCCGGCGTGTGCCAGCTCGACCGGTCGGGCCGCACGGCGGCGGCGGCGACGTCGAAGAGCAGGTGGGTCTCCTCGTCGACCCAGGCCGGAAGCAGCACGCGGTCGACGACGTCGACGCCCGAGGCGAACCGGCACTCGCCCGACAGCCGCCAGCCGTGACCGTTGCGCACGGCGCGCACGCCCGTCCCGGCGGAACGTGACGCCCAGACGCCGTACACGCCGGGGCGGGGGGTCGAGCCGGCCTGCCGGTGGATCCGCAGCGCGTCGGCGTGGCCCTCCGTGAGCCGGGCCAGGCACAGGTCCACCCGCGCGATCGCGCGCAGCGCCGCGACGAGTCCCGGGAACGGCCCGGTCCACTCCTCCTGACCCCGCTCCGCGGTGCGTCGTACGGCGTCGCGCATCGCCTCGAGCGAGGACCGAACACCGTCCGCCGACAGGCCGTCGACCAGCCGGTCCACGGGATCGGCCGGCGGGGACGGACTCACCGCGCACGTCGGAGGTGGCATGCCGCCTCCCGTACCCCCTTCTCGCCGAGGAGTCACCTGGTCAGGGGTCCTGGCGCGTGTCGCGGGAGGAGGTGACCCCTCGGCCCTCACCCGTCGAGGACGGACCGGGCCCGCTCGAGCACCGCGACCACCTCGGTGCCGAACGAGACGTCGCAGCGGTGATCGGTGCGGCCGGCACGGATGCAGGCCACGAGCTCCGAGACCGCGCGTCGGTGGTGGCTCACCACGTCGGCGTCGTCACCGGCACCGCCCGCACCGTCTGGGTCCGGCCGCTCGTACCACCCGTGGTCGTCGTAGAACGCGAGCCCGGAGCGGGTCGCGCCCGGCGGCATCGTCAGGCTCAGGGCGGCCGTGCTGGTGGCACCGGACTCGTGGCCGAGGACGAGGTGCACGAGGTCGCCGGCGCCGCGGGCACCGGCGACGTGGGTCACCGGCCCCAGCACGGGGAGCAGCACGGACAGGGCGTGCGGACCGACGTCCCACAGCGCTCCGTGCTCGTGGCGCCAGGCCGACGTCGCGAACGGGTTCCCAGGACTGCGCAAGGAGGCCAGCCACGTGGCCGTGCCGCCGAGGCACCCGGCGCCCACCCGTTCCTGGAGCCAGGCCTCGCGGGCGGGCACGAACCGCTCGGTGAAGAAGACCACGGACGCCACCCCGGCCTCCTGCACCGCCTGCTGCACGCCACGGGCGGCCGCGAGGTCGAGGGCGACCGGCTTCTCCAGCAGCAGGTGGCACCCCGCCGCTGCCGCCCGCGCCGCGGCGGCCGCCTGGACGTCCGGTGGCACCGAGAACAGCACGGCGTCGACCGACGCGAACAGCTCGTCGAGGTCCTCGTGCGCGCGGGCGCCGTGCCGGCCGGCGAGCGCGGCCGCCTTGGCGGGGTCGCGGCCCCACACCCCGGCGAGCTCGGTGTCCGGGTGGCCGGCGACCCCCGGCGCGTGGACCGCCCCGGCCCAGTAGCCGGTGCCGACCAGCCCGAAGCGCACGGGGCCGCCGGGGCCGCCGGGGGAGCCGGGGGAGCCGGGGGAGCCGGTGCTCGCGCTGGCGTCGTCCATGGAGCGACCCTAGGGGGGTGCCCCGCCGGCCCGTGGATGCGGCAGGCTGACCCGCAGTCCCGAGGGGCCGCAGCGGCCCCGAGGATCCCCGAGGACATGGAGACGGCGATGACCTGGCTGGAGACTCCCGCGCACGCCCGCTGGCTCGAGGCGGAGGGGGACCGGCTGCTGGCGTTCGCCCGGGGCGCCCGGCACCCCGACGGCGGCTTCGCGTGGCTCGAGGACGACGGCCGTCCCGACCTCGGCCGGCCGGTCGAGCTGTGGGTGACGTGCCGGATGACCCACGTCTTCTCGCTCGCGCACCTGATGGGCCGCCCGGAGCACACGGTGCTCGCGGACCACGGCATCGAGGCGCTGCAGGGGCTGCTGCGCGACCGGCGGCACGGCGGCTGGTACGCCCAGGTCGGCAGCGACGGCCCGACCGTGACCGACAAGACCGCCTACGAGCACGCGTTCGTGCTCCTGGCCGGCGCCAGTGCGGCCGCCGCCGGGCGGCCGGGGGGCCAGGAGCTGCTCGAGGACGCGCTGGCGGTGGTGCTCGACCACTTCTGGGACGACGAGCACGGGATGGTCGTGGAGCAGTGGGACGAGACGTTCACGACGCTGGACCCCTACCGCGGCGTGAACGCCAACATGCACACCGTCGAGGCGCTGCTCGCCGCCGCCGACGTCCTCGACGACGCGTCGCTGCGCGAGCGTGCCGCCCGGATCATGACCCGGGTCGTCCACGTGGAGGCCCGCAGCCACGGCTGGCGGATCCCCGAGCACTTCGACGAGTCCTGGCACCCGCTGCTGGACTACAACGCCGACGACCGCGCGCACGCGTTCCGGCCCTACGGCGCCACGGTGGGGCACTGGCTGGAGTGGGCCCGGCTGGCGCTGGACCTGCGGGCGGCCCTCGGCGCCTCGGCGCCCGGGTGGCTGCTCGAGGACGCCCGGTCGCTGTTCGACCTCGCCGTGCGGGAGGGCTGGGCCGTCGACGGCGAGGACGGCTTCGTCTACACCGTCGACTGGTCGGGTGCGCCGGTGGTCCGCGAGCGGATGCACTGGGTCGCGGCGGAGGGTACGGCGACCGCGGCGGCGCTGCACGCGGCGACCGGCGAGGCGTCGTACGCCGCGTGGTACGAGACGTGGTGGCAGCACATCGCCGACCGGCTCCGCGACGAGGCGGGCGGCTCCTGGTGGCACGAGATGTCGCCGGCCAACGTGCCGAGCTCGAACACCTGGTCGGGCAAGCCGGACGTCTACCACGCCTTCCAGGCCACGCTGCTGCCCCGGCTGCCGCTCGCGCCGACGCTGGCGGTCGCCCTGCGGGACGGCCTGCTGGGCTGAGCGCCCGCAGCAGGTTTTACCCACGAGGGGTCAAGTCGGTCCCCGGCCCTGCCGATACCCCCTGTGCCGAACCACTGGGAGGGGCGACACCATGAGCATTCTCGAGGCCACCGAGACCATCGTTCCGACGCACGCCGAGCGGGCCCGCGCGCCGTACCGCCGCGGCGACCGCATCCTGGCGACGAGCCCCGAGGGCACGCGCTACCAGGTCCGGGTCGAGGCGGTCACCCCCACCGGCACCGGCGAGTTCAGCATCCTCGGCGCGGTCGTCGCCCCCCGCCGCTTCCGCAGCCACGTGCTCAGCACGGTGGTCGGCGCCGACGGGTTCGGTCCCGCGGTGCAGCCGGTCCTCTGACCTCGTCCACCAGCCAGTCCCAGTCCTCGCGCAGGCTCGGGTGCAGCCTCAGCCGCGGCACCCTCGCGAGCTCCACCCACTCCGCGCCGTCGGACTCCCAGCCGCCCGTCGGCGGTAGCACCGGGTCCTCGGGCCGCGCCGCCTCGGCCAGCACGTAGGTGTAGCGCCAGTCCCCGTGGTCCGTCCCCACGAACGTCCGCACCACGCGTACGTCGTCGGGGTCGACGCCCTCCTCCTCGGCCGCCTCCCGCAGCGCCGCCACGGTCGGCGTCTCACCCGGCTCGACGGCGCCGCCCATCAGCGCCCACGTGCCGCCGTGGTGGGTCGTCGGCGCCCGACGCTGCAGCACCACGGCCGTGCGGTCGGGGTCGGTCAGCAGCAGCCCCGCCGCTCCGTGCAGTCCCCAGTGCCGGTGGCCGCAGGAGCACCTGACGTACATGCCGCCCGGTCCCCGGCTGCCGGCGTCCCATGCGGGCCCGCCCGCACGGGCCATGGCCCGCTCGCGCGCCCGCCGCTAGCGTCGGTCGCGGCCGGCACGTCCGCCGGTCCTGGGCACTCGACGGGGAGATGCGGCATGCGCGCAACCAGCAGGACAGCCCACACCACCAGGTCCCGGACCGCCCCCACCTGGGTCGCGGCGGTCGCCCTGGCCCTCGGCGCCGCCGGGCTGGCCGCCCCGGCGGCGCAGGCGTCGGCGCACCGGGCCGAGAACCGGCTCGCGTTCGTGCGGTCGGGGGAGATCTACACCGCGACGCTGAGCGGCACCCACGTCCGCCGGCTCACCGGCGGCGCCGGGAGCAGCTTCCGGCCGCACTGGTCGCCCGGGGGCACCCGGATCGCCTACGTGCACGAGACCCGCTCCGGCTCCCGCGACATCTGGGTGATGCGCGCCGACGGGTCGCACCGGGCGCAGGTCACCCACCTCGGCGACACGACCGAGCCGAGCTGGTCGGCCGACGGCCGGCGGCTGGCGTTCGGCGGCGGCGGGGACGCGCCGTACGGCACCCGCGGAGCGCCGCTGATGACGATCCGGTCGAGGGCGCCGTTCGGCAGCCCGACCGCGCTGACCGACACCGAGGGCGACACCCCGAAGGTGCTGGGCCAGCTGGCGTTCTCGCCCGACGGCTCCAAGATCGCCTACTACAGCGACTCCTACCCCGACTCGCCGGACAACTACCTGCTGATCTACACCCGAGCCACGCAGGAGGTCACCGAGTTCGACCTGATCGGCGGCGACTGCTGCGGCGAGGGCTACCTCGGTGACCCCACCTGGACCCCCGACGGCGCGGACCTGGCCTACACCGAGCTGCGCCAGGAGCCGGGCACGTCGACCCCGACCAAGCCCGTGATCACCGTCCGGTCCGCCACCACGGGCGACCCGGTGCCGTTCAGCAGCCTGCGCGGCGACGCCGACCCGGACTACTCCCCGTCCGGCACCCAGATGGTGTTCCGTCGCCTCGGGTACGTCGTCCGGGCGCACGCCGACGGCACGCACCGGGACCGGCTCCTGCGCGGCGCGCAGCCGGACTGGCGCCCGTAGCCGAACGCTCAGCCCCCGCCCCGGGCCGCGAGCCGCTCGTCGGTCTCGGCCCGGGTCGGGGCGGCGAGCGCGGCCCCGGGGCGCTCGACGGCCAACGAGCCGGCGGCCACGGCGCGCCCGACCGCCTCGGGCAGGGGGAGCCGCCCCGCGAGCCCGGCGGCGAGGTTCCCGACGAACGTGTCGCCCGCACCCGTGGTGTCGACCGCCTGGGCCGGGATCCCGGGAACCGTCCGCAGCACGCCGGTCGCGGCGACCAGCACGGCGCCGTCGGGGCCGAGCGTGACCACGGTCCGCTCCACGCGCGAAGACAGCCGCGTCGCGGCCGCGACCGGGTCCGTCCCGCCGCCGAGCAGCATCGCCTCGTGCTCGTTGACGACCAGCACGTCGACGGTGTCGAGCAGCCCGTCGGTCAGCGGGACCGCAGGTGCGGCGTTGAGCACCGTGGTCACACCCGCGGCCCGAGCCGACCGGAACGCGTCCTCGACGACCGGCACCGGTACCTCGAGCTGCGCCACCACCACCGAGCCGCCGGCGACCAGCGACCGCGCGTGCCGGCCGAGCGTCAGCGACGCGTTCGCACCGGGGACCACGACGATCGTGTTCTCGCCCGAGGGCTGCACGACGACGACCGCCCGCCCGGTGGGACCGGCCACCACGTCGGTCGCCGAGGTGTCCACGTGCTCGTCGCCCAGCGTGCCGAGCAGCGAGCGACCCGCCTCGTCGTCCCCGACGGCGGCCACGAACGTCGTACGCGCACCGGCCCGGGCCGCGGCGACGGCCTGGTTCAGCCCCTTGCCGCCCGGGCTCTCGCGATGCCCGGTGGCGACCACGGTCTCGCCCGCGCCGGGGTACCGGTCGACGGCGAGGACCAGGTCCAGGTTGGCGCTGCCCAGGACGACGACCTCGAAGCTCATCCGCCGAGTCTGGCAGCACCGGTCCCAGCCGACGGAGGGACCGGGCGGCAGGCCGGTCCGGTGCTACGGTCCCGCCGTGGCCAGGACCCTGTGGATCGGCACCAGCTGGAAGATGACCAAGACGATCCAGGAGGCGCGGACGTTCGCGGAGGCTCTCTCCGACGCGTCGATCCCGGAGCATGTCCAGCCGTTCGTCCTGCCCGCCCACACCAGCCTGGCCGCGGTGCGTGACGCCCTGCCGGCGGGCTCGCCCGTGCTGCTGGGGACGCAGAACGCCCACTGGGCCGCCGAGGGAGCCGGCACCGGCGAGATCTCGATGCGGATGGCCGCGGACGCCGGAGCCACGCTCGTCGAGATGGGCCACTCCGAGCGGCGCGAGCAGTTCGGGGAGACCGACGAGGCGGTGGCTCGCAAGGCCAGGGCGGCGGTCGACGCGGGACTCGTCCCGCTGATCTGCGTCGGCGAGCCGGCCGGCGTGCGCGACGCCGGCGCCGCGGAGGAGTTCGTGACCGGGCAGTACGCGTCGGCCCTGGGGATGCTGCATGCCGACGAGGTTAAGCGCACGCTGGTCGCCTACGAGCCCGTCTGGGCGATCGGGGAGTCCGGCCGGGCCGCCACCGCGGCCGAGGTCGCGCCCGTGGTCGAGGCGCTGCGACGCGAGGCGGAGCGCCGCGGCGGGGGCACCGGCTGCCGGGCGCTGCTCTACGGCGGCAGCGTCAGCACGCGCAACGCCGCGGGGCTGCTGGCGGACGTCCCCGTCGACGGGCTCTTCGTGGGTCGCTCCGCCTGGGACGTCTCGGGGTTCCTGTCGCTGCTGCAGATCGCCGGAGAGCACCTCTCGGGCGCCGGTGCGACGCCTCCCGCCTGAGCGGTCCAGCACCAGCCGTCACACCCGTTGACACCTCCCCGCCTCCGGCGTACCTTACAGATCACTCGAGCGAGGTAATAGATCACACAGTTGCCACACGGCCCTACTGGGAACCGACGGGCCCGGATCGCCGTGGTCTGCGCCGAGCCGGGAGCGAGGCGGCTCCGGCCGACGAACCCGAAGAGGAGACGCACTCATGAGTCCAGCGAACCGCGGGCGGCTGACTCCCACGGCCAAGCGCTCGATCTGGGTGGGAGCCCTGGTGGTCCTCCTCGTCGCGATGGGCTTCGGCACCAAGGTCGTCGACAGCGGCTCCGCCGCCGGCTCCGGGCCACAGGCGTTCTCCGCGGCCGCGTGGGGCAAGCAGAACTTCCCCAAGGTCCAGGCCGCCATCGACAAGCGCGCGGTGGACGCCTCGACCCTCGCCGCGGCGGTGGCCAAGAGCCAGACCGCCGCCGGCAAGAAGTACGGCGTCGACGCCGGCACGGCTCCCGAGATCTCCGTGCGCTTCACCGGCGTGGCAGGCAAGGGGGCGGCCGGCATCTACCCGGTCACGGTCCCCGGCCTCCCGAAGGACCTGCTCATCCGGGTCCAGACCGGTCCGGCGATCAACGGCACGGACCTGCGTGACGCGCCCGGCACGATCAAGTTCGGGGACTTCACCAACCAGATCGACTACCAGGACGCCGCGTCCGCGCTGAACACGCAGCTGAAGAAGCAGGTGCTGTCCAAGCTGGACGCCGCGCACCTGACCGGGAAGAAGGTCACGGTGGTCGGCGCCTTCCAGCTGATCAACCCCAAGGGCTGGCTCGTGACGCCGGCGAAGATGAGCGTCTCGTGAGCGCCGACGCGACGGACGAGGTGGTGCTGTCCGCCCGCAACGTCGTCAAGACCTACGGCGGCACCCAGGCCCTCAAGGGCGTGAACTTCGACATCCACCGCGGCCGGGTGACGACCCTGTTCGGGGAGAACGGGGCCGGGAAGTCGACGCTGATGAAGATCCTGTCCGGGGTCGAGCGGCCGACGTCCGGCGAGATCGTCCTGCACGGCGAGACGGTGACGTTCCAGTCCACCGTGGACGCCCGCGACCTGGGCATCTCGATCATCCACCAGGAGCTCAGCCTGGCTCCGAACCTCAGCGTCCGCGACAACATCTTCATGGGTCGGGAGCTCCGCACGGGCACCGGGATCGACTTCGCCGAGGAGGCGCGCCAGACCCGCGAGCTCATGCAGCGGCTGGAGGAGGACATCTCGCCCTCCACGCTCGTGGCCGACCTCCGGCTCGGGCAGCAGCAGATCGTCGAGATCGCACGGGCCCTCTCCGTCGACGCCCGGATCCTCATCATGGACGAGCCGACGTCGGCGCTGAGCGCGTCCGAGGTCGAGGTGCTCTTCAAGGTCATCGAGGACCTGAAGCGGTCCGGCGTCTCGATCGTCTACATCTCCCACCACCTCGAGGAGGCGCTGCAGATCACCGACTTCGCCGTGGTGCTCCGCGACGGCAGCATCACCGCGACCGCCGATGCCGCCGACATCGACCTCGAGTGGATCGTGCGCCACATGGTGGGAGCGCACTTCAGCCTCGGCGAGGTGCCGACCGGCTACGAGTTCGGTCCCACCGCGCTGTCGATCGAAGCCGTGAGCGTCGCCGACGTGGAGAACCCCCAGCGGTCGGTGGTGGACAACCTGTCGCTCGAGGTCCGCGCGAAGGAGATCGTCTGCATCTACGGACTGATGGGTGCCGGCCGCACCGAGCTGCTCGAGGCGGTGGCCGGACGGGTGCCGATGACGTCGGGGCGCGTCGTGCTCCACGGCACGGACGTCTCCGGACTCCCGATCGCCGGGCGCATCGCGCAGGGGCTGTGCCTCGTCCCCGAGGACCGGCAGCGCGACGGCCTGGTGCAGACCATGACGGTCGGGCGGAACCTCACGCTGGCCAGCCTCGGATCGTTCGTGCGAGGTCTGTTCCTGTCCCGGCCCAGCGAGCAGAGGCAGGTGCAGGCGTCGATCGCCGACGTGCACGTGAAGACGGAGGGCGGCGGGGCGGCGATCGGGTCGCTGTCCGGCGGCAACCAGCAGAAGGTCGTCATCGGCAAGATGCTCGCCACCGACCCGCAGGTGATCCTGCTGGACGAGCCGAGCCGCGGCATCGACGTCGGTGCCAAGGCGGAGGTCTTCCGGCTCCTCGCCGAGCGGGCCCAGGCCGGTCTCGCCGTCGTCTACTCCACCTCCGAGGTCGGGGAGTGCCTCAGCATCGCGCACCGCATCGTCGTGATGCGGCGCGGAAGGATCTCTGCCGAGTTCGACGCGGACGCCAGCAAGGAAGAGATCATGGCCGCCTCTGGCGAAGCCGTGGTCGTCTGACCTCTACGGAACGGAATCCCCTGCCATGACATCGTCCTCGGACACGCGCCAGAGCAACGGTCCCGCCGCCTCCGGCAGGTTCGACATCGGGAAGCTCCTGCTCGAGGGGCGCGCGTTCCTCGCCCTGATCGTCATCATCGTGGTGTTCTCGATCCTGTCGCCGAACTACCTCACGACCAACAACCTGCTGACGATGGCCTCGCACGTGGCGGTCTACGCCCTCCTGGCCATCGGCATGCTGCTGGTGATCCTCAACGGCGGCATCGACCTCACGGTCGGGTCCACCCTCGGGCTGTCCGGCATCATCGCGGGCTTCCTCATGAAGGGCGTGCACCTCGGCTTCCTCGGTGACAAGACGCTGTTCCCGGCCGTGTGGGTCGTCGTCATCCTCGCGATCGCGGTCGGTGCGCTGATCGGCCTGGTGAACGGCGTCCTGATCTCCCGGTTCAACGTGGCGCCGTTCGTCGCGACCCTGGGGATGCTGTACGTCGTTCGCGGCATCGCGCTGCTGATGACGAACGGACTGACCTACAACAACCTCGACGGCGACCCGGCACTGGGCAACACCGGCTTCAACTGGCTGGGCTTCAACCGGATCCTCAACGTGCCGATCGGCGTGATCGTCATGGCCCTCGTGGCCATCGTCGTCAGCGTGCTCCTGCACAGGAGCGTGTTCGGCCGGTGGCTCTACGCCTCGGGTGGCAACGAGCGGGCGGCCGAGCTCTCGGGGGTCCCGGTCCGCCGCGTCAAGGTCTGGGTCTACGTCGCGTCCGGCGCCTGTGCGGCGATCGCCGGGCTGATCCTCTCCTCCGAGCTCACCTCCGCGAGCCCGACGGCCGGCACGTCCTACGAGCTGACCGCGATCGCCGCGGTCGTGATCGGTGGCGCTGCGCTGACCGGTGGACGGGGGAACGTCCGCGGCACGCTGCTGGGCGGCTTCGTCATCGGGTTCCTCTCCGACGGCCTGGTGATCGTGGGCGTCTCCGCCTACTGGCAGACCGTCTTCACCGGTGCCGTGATCATCTTCGCGGTCCTGCTCAACGCCATCCAGTACCGCGGACGCCGGAAGACCCCGGCCTCCGGCGGTGGGGACGCGCAGACCCCGTCGCGTCCATCGGGGCCCGTCGACACCGGCGCGCCTCGCAGCGAGGCGGCGTCCGGCTGAGCCGGAGCCGCTCCGCAGCACATCGAGATCGATCGGAATCCATCGCACGACCTATCGAAGGATGAAGGCATGTATCGCAAGGTTGCATTGACGCTGATGGTCAGCGGCACGCTGGTGCTGGGCGCGTGCGGGTCCGGCGGCTCCTCGGACAAGGCGTCCGGCGGCTCGGGCTCGTCGGGCTCGTCGGGCTCGTCGGGCTCGTCGGGGTCGTCGTCCAAGGGCGGCCTCATCACGATCATCGTGAACGACCCGTCGAACCCGTACTGGAAGACCGAGGGCACCGTGGCGGCCGCCGAGGCCAAGCGCCTCGGCTACAAGGCGCACGTGGCCGCCTCGAAGGGCGACACCAACACCGAGAGCACGCTCATCGACACCGCGATCACGAACAAGTCGGTCGCGATCATCCTCGACCCCGCCAACGCGAGCGGCTCGGTGGGTGCGGTGAAGAAGGCCAACGCGGCGAAGATCCCGGTGCTCCTGGTGAACGCCGAGATCAACGAGGAGGGCCTCGCCAAGGCGCAGCTCGTCTCGAACAACGCGCAGGGCGCGGCCATCGGCGCACAGCAGTTCGTCAAGGTCATGCCCAAGAAGGCCGACTACGTCGAGCTGTACGGCGCCCCGTCCGACAACAACGCCCAGACCCGCTCCAACGGCTACAAGACCGTGATCTCCCAGTACCCCGACCTGAAGAAGGTCGGCAAGGAGGTCGCGAACTGGGACCGCACCCAGGGCCACGACAAGATGCAGTCGCTGCTGCAGGCGCACCCGAAGATCTCGGGCGTCATCGCCGGCAACGACGAGATGGCGCTGGGCGCCATCGCGGCGCTCAAGGAGGCGGGCAAGCTCTCGCAGGTCAAGGTCGGCGGCTTCGACGGGTCGCCCGACGCGGTGGACGCGATCAAGGCCGGCGAGCTGCAGTACACCGTCCTCCAGCCGGTGGCGACGTTCGCCAAGAAGGCGGTCGACGAGGCGGACTCCTACATCCGCACCGGCAAGACCGGCGCCTCGGCCGAGAAGCAGGCCTTCGACTGCATCCTCATCACCAAGGACAAGGTCAACGACTTCAGCGGCCCGTTCGCGCTGAAGTAGGCCGCACCGGTGGCCGCCCCGCTCGGGGCGGCCACCGTCCCGTCCGTCGTCCCGATCCCGGAAGGGGAGCCTGATGAGCTACCTCCTCAACCACCCCGCCGACTTCGCGGACGAGATGGTGGACGGCTTCGTCGCGGCGAACCGCGACCTGGTCCGTCGGGTCGAAGGCGGCGTCGCCCGGCGTGCCGGGACGCCGGCGGGTCAGGTCGCGGTCGTCGTCGGCGGGGGGTCGGGCCACTACCCGGCGTTCGCCGGGCTCGTCGGCCGCGGCCTCGCGCACGGTGCGGCCATGGGCAACGTGTTCGCGTCACCGTCGGCCCAGCAGGTCCACTCCGTCGCGTCGGCGGTGGCCTCGGACGCCGGGGTGCTGCTCACCTACGGCAACTACGCCGGGGACGTGCTCAACTTCGACCAGGCCCAGGAGCGGCTGCTCGCGGACGGCGTCCCCTGCCGGACCGTCACGGTCACCGACGACATCTCCAGCGCCGAGGGCGGCGAGCGGCACCGCCGGCGCGGGGTCGCCGGTGACCTCGTGGTCTTCCGGGCCGCCGCCTGGGCGGCGGAGCAGGGGAGGTCCCTCGACGAGGTCTGGACCCTGGCCGACCGGGCCAACGAGCGCACGCGCACGCTGGGGGTGGCGTTCTCCGGGTGCACGCTGCCGGGTGCGGACGGCCCGCTGTTCACCGTCCCTCACGGACGGATGGCGGTCGGCATGGGCATCCATGGTGAGCCGGGCATCGAGGAGACCGCGATGCCCACGGCCGACGAGCTGGCCGAGCTGCTGGTCGAGCGGATCCTGGCCGCTGCGCCCGACGACGCGGACGCCGTCGCCACGGACGGAGAGCACCGAGCGGCGGTGATCCTGAACGGGCTGGGGTCGGTCAAGTCCGAGGAGCTGTTCGTCTGCTACCGCAGGGTCGCCTCGCTGCTCGAGCGCGCGGGCGTCACGCCCGTCGAGCCCGAGGTCGGCGAGCTGGTCACCAGCTTCGAGATGGCGGGCGTCTCGCTGACCCTGTGCTGGCTCGACGAGGAGCTGGAGGCGGCCTGGACGTCCCCGGCCGAGACGCCCGCCTACCGCCGCGGCAGGTTCGGCGGCGGCGACCGGGGCGTCACGGACCTTCCCGATCGCTCGGTGGAGCCGGTGGCGCCCGTCCGACCCGGTGCCGTCGCGGCCACGGAGGAGTCGCGCCGGGCGGCGGCCGCCGTGGTCGGGCTGCTGCGCGCCGTCGAGGGGGTCGTGGACCGGCACGCCGACGAGCTGGGTCGGCTCGACGCCGTCGCCGGGGACGGCGACCACGGGATCGGCATGCGGCGCGGCTCCGCGGCCGCGGCCGACGCGGCCCAGGAGGCCGCCGACGCGGGAGCCGGCGCCGGGGCCACGCTCCTCGCCGCCGGGGACGGCTGGGCTGACCGGGCCGGCGGGACGTCCGGAGCCCTGTGGGGTGTCGCCCTCCGCGCCGTGGGCGAGGAGCTGGGTGACCACCGGGCTCCCGACGCGGCCGCTGTCTCGGCGGGCATGGAGCGCGCTGCCGACGCGATCGTGCGGCTCGGCAAGGCCGCGGTCGGCGACAAGACCATGGTCGACGCCGTCGTGCCCTTCGTCGAGGAGCTGCGAGCCCGGGTCGCCGAGGGCGTCCCGCTCGCCGACGCCTGGACGAGCGCCGCGCAGGTCGCCACGCGGGCCGCGGAGGCGACCGCCGGGCTGGTCCCGCGCCTGGGCCGCGCGCGGCCGCACGCCGGCAGGAGCCTGGGGACGCCGGACCCGGGAGCCGTCTCGTTCGCGCTCGCCACCACGGCGGTCGCCGCGGGGCTGACGAGCAGCCCGGGCCGGGACGAGTGAGATGACAGCCCAGCCCCAGCCCGTCCACACCGACTCCCGCCAGAGCCGCCAGCTCGCCCGGCAGCGCGCGATCAGCGAGGTGGTGATCACCGAGGGAACGGTCCGCATCGAACAGCTCGTGGAGCGTTTCGGCACGAGCCTGATGACCGTGCACCGCGACCTCGACGAGCTCGAGAGCCGGGGCATCCTGCGCAAGAGCCGGGGCGTGGCCACGGCGACGTCGACCAGCCTCATCGAGTCCAGCGACGTCTACCG
>JAICLD010000001.1 GCA_025927595.1 Nocardioidaceae bacterium
CGGTCCTCGAACCCGGTCAGCCCGACGCGTCCGAGCCAGTCGCGAGCCCGCTCGTGGGCCTCGGCCCTGCCGACGCCGCGGTAGCGCAGGCCGATGGCCACGTTGTCGAGCACGTTCTTCCATGGCAGCACCGCGTCGGCCTGGAACATGTAGCCGACGCCGGAGGGGATCGCCGTGACAGCGGAGCCGTGCACCTCGACGGATCCGGCGCTGGCCGGCTCGAGGCCGGAGACGAGGGAGAGGGTCGTGGACTTGCCGCAGCCGGTGGGGCCGACGATCGAGACGAACTCGCCCGCCGCGACGTCGAGGTCCACGTCCCGGATCGCGGTGAACCGCGACCCGTCCTTGGTGGGGAACCGCTTGGTCGCCCCGCGCAGGCGGATCGCCGCGCCGCCCGGGTCGATCCGTGGTGTGTTCTGGGTCATGGGGAAGGACCGTAGGGTCGGCGTGACGCGGCGCACACCCTTGCGCAGGATGTCCGCGAAGCCCGCACAAACGGCGTTCTGCGCGTTCCGCTCGCCGGCTCCCACAGCCGCGTCCGGGCCTACAGTGACCGGGTGCGAAGCAGTCCCCGAGCGCGTCGGCTCACGCTGACCGCGCGAGCGGTCCTGGCCCTCGTCGCGCTGATGACCGTCGTCGTGCTGCTGTCCCTGGTCACCTCCGCGGCGGTGCTGCGCCGGGACCTGGAGCGGGAGTACGAGCAGCGCGCGCTCGCGGTGGCGCACACCGTCGCGGCCCGACCTGGGCTGGCGCGCACCGTGGCGTCGACGTCGCCGACGGCCACCGGCCCGGTCCAGAGCTCCGCGGAGCGGGTCCGCCGGGCGACCGGCGCCCTGTACGTCGTCGTGACGGACCGCCGCGGGATCCGCTACAGCCATCCCACCGCCGCCAACGTCGGTCACCGGGTCAGCACCAGCCCCGACCGCGCGCTGCACGGCCACGACGTGGTCACGGTCGAGCGCGGCACGCTCGGGTACTCAGCCCGGGGCAAGGTGCCGTTGCGCACTGCGGGCGGCAGCATCGTCGGCGAGGTCAGCGTCGGGATCGCGACAGCGCGGCTCGACGCGGCGACCCGCAAGCTGGTCGTCCTGCTGGGGCTGGTGGCCCTGGGGCCGCTCGCGGTCGGGCTCGTCGGCGCGCTCACCCTCGGCCGCCGCCTGCGTCGTACGACGCTGGGGCTCGAGCCCGAGGACATGGCCGACCTGCTCCGGGAGCACGCCGCCGTGCTCGGCGGGGTCCGCGACGGCATCGTGGCCGTCGACCGGGACGGGCGGGTCAGCGTGACGAACCCGGCGGCCGCCCGGCTGCTGGGCCGGGACCTGACGCGAGGCCTGCCGGTCGACGAGGCGTCCGTGGGGCCGGAGGTCGTGGCGCTCCTCGCCCAGGAGCCGCCACCGTCCGGGGCGCTGTGCGTCATCGGCGACCGGGTGCTGGTGTGCACCCGGCTGGAGGTGCACCGGGACGGCCGGGACCTGGGGCAGGTGCTGATCCTGCGCGACCGCTCGGACCTGGACCAGCTGGCGCGGGAGCTGGAGGCCACGCGCGCCCTCACCGACGCGCTGCGGGCCCAGGCCCACGAGCACACGAACCGGCTGCACGCGCTGACCGGGCTGCTGCACAACGGAGCGGTCGACGAGGCCGCCGGCTACCTCACCGAGCTGAGCCAGGCGCCCACGTGGGTGCCGGGCATCGAGGACCCCTACCTCGCGGGCCTCCTGGCGGCCAAGGCGGCGTCCGCCTCCGAGGCGGGCGTCCGGCTCGTCGTCCCCGAGACCACCTGGGTCGACGGCAGGCTCGAGCACCCGCTGGACACCGTCACGGTCGTGGGCAACCTGCTCGACAACGGGGTCCGGGCCGCCTCGGACGGCGAACGCGAGCCCGCCTGGGTCGAGGTGACGCTGCTCTCGGACGGGGACGACCTGGTGGTCCACGTCATCGACAGCGGCGACGGCGTGCCACCGGAGCTCGCGTCCTCGGTGTTCGACCACGGCTTCACGACGCGCGAGGACGACCAGGCGGGTCACGGGATCGGACTCGCCCTGGCCCGGCACACCGTCCGGGCACACGGGGGCGACCTGCGCCTGTTGGCCGCGTCGGGAGCGTCCCACGGCGCCGTCTTCGAGGCCCGGATGGTCGACGTCCTGGCCCGGGCCCGGCGCCGGACGGCGGCGGGGCCGTGATCCGGGTGCTGGTCGTCGACGACGACTTCCGGGTCGCGCAGCTGCACGCGTCGTACGTCGCGCGGGTGGAGGGCTTCGAGGTCGTCGCGGTCGCGCACACCGCCGCGGACGCGATCCGGCTCGCGACGGAGCACGAGCCGGACCTGGTGCTGCTCGACGAGTACCTGCCCGACGAGCCGGGGTCCGACATCGCCGGACGGCTGCGCGCAGCGGTGATCGTGGTCAGCGCGGCCGAGGACCCCTCCACGGTGCGTCGGGCGCTGACGGCGGGGGCGCTGAACTACGTGCTCAAGCCGTTCCCGCCGCAGGTCCTCGTCGACCGGTTGCAGGCGTTCGCCCGGTTCTGGCGCCTGCTGGACGACGAGGCACAGCTCGACCAGACCGCGGTGGACCGGGCGCTGCAGGCGCTGCGGGCCGCCGACACCCCGGCGGCGGTCGTGCGCAAGGGCCGGTCGCCGGTCACCTCGGACGCGGTCACCGCGGTGCTCCGCTCCACCGACGGGTCGCTGACGGCCGCCGAGGTGGCGGAGTCGACCGGGATCTCGCGGGCCACGGCGCAGCGCTACCTCTCGGACCTGGCGCGCGACGGCCGGGTGCGGCTGACCCTGCGGTACGGGTCCACCGGCCGCCCGGAGCACTGCTTCGAGTGGTTGGGCCGTCGGCGCTGACGCCGTCCTCCCGCCCTACCATCGACGCCATGGACCACGCCTGCTGCGCCCCCTCCCGGCCGCTGGTCACCGGGCGGGCACCGGTGGCGGGCCGGGGCGGCACCCGCTCGGGACGGTCCCGCTCCGGGCGGCCGCGCGGCCAGGTCCCCGTCCCTTCGGGCCGCTTCGCGATGGGGGACCCGTTCGGGGAGGGCTACCCGGCGGACGGGGAGACGCCCGTCCACGACGTGTCCCTCGACGCCTTCCGCATGGACGCCACCGCTGTGACGAACGCCCAGTTCGCGACGTTCGTCAAGGAGACCGGTCACGTCACCGGCGCCGAGGAGTTCGGCGTCTCCGCCGTCTTCCACCTCGCGTTCGCCGCGAACCCGGGGGCGAACCGGCGCGACGTCGTGAACCAGGTCGCCGGGACCCCCTGGTGGCTCGCGGTCCGCGGCGCCGACTGGCGGCACCCCGAGGGCGAGGGCTCCGACGTGGCGGCCCGGCAGAACCATCCCGTGGTCCACGTGTCGTGGGACGACGCGCAGGCCTACGCGAGCTGGGCGGGCAAGCGGCTGCCCACCGAGGCGGAGTGGGAGTACGCCGCCCGAGGCGGTCTGGCGGGCCGGCGGTTCGCCTGGGGCGACGAGCTCACCCCGCGAGGCCGCTGGATGTGCAACATCTGGCAGGGCACGTTCCCCACCGACAACACCGTCGAGGACGGGCACCTCACCACCGCTCCCGTCAACGCGTACTCCCCCAACGGCTACGGCCTGTCCTGCACCGCCGGGAACGTGTGGGAGTGGTGCGCCGACTGGTTCGGCGCCGACTACTACCGACGCGCCCCCGGGCACGACCCGCAGGGCCCCGAGCACGGCGAGCAGCGGGTGATGCGTGGCGGCTCCTACCTGTGCCACCACTCCTACTGCCACCGCTACCGCGTGGCCGCCCGGTCCAGCAACACGCCCGAGTCGACGGCCGGCAACATCGGGTTCCGCTGCGCGGGAGCGGCCTGAGCGCCACCCGGGCCGGCGGGGTCACCGCACCCGGCGCCGCGCCCGCAGCGCCCGGAGCAGGGCCCATCCCGCGGAGACGACCAGCACCGCCAGGGCGAGGTCGAGCACCAGCGCCGACACCTGCAGGCTCGTGGGGCTCTCCCAGGGCGAGGTGAACGAGGAGACGTACGGCAGCGGCGGCGTGAGCCCCTGGTCCTGCACCACCCAGGCGAACGGCCTGCCGAACGCCACGTGCGAGAGGTCCGCCTGACGACGCACGGGCACCCGGTCGAGCAGCGTCGTCACCAGCACGACACCTGCGGCGGTGGTCGCGGCGACAGCGGTCCGCCGCGTGCGTCGACGGCGCACGGCACCGGTGCGAGCCTCGACGGCAGAGGGGGCGGACATGGGCACCATGGTCCCCGAGCCGGCGGCGGCGGCGCAGGTTTTCCGCCCTCTCAGTCGTCCCGGAGCGGCGTCCCGCCCCCGAACGACGAGCGCACCCCCGCGTCGTCGAGGACCCGGTAGGGCAGCACCGCCGCGGCCACCCGGGCCCGCAGCCCCGCGACCGGCAGTCCGTCCCCGCCCGCCACCACGAGCAGGTTGCCGGCCCGTCGGGCGCGCAGCGTCGCAGGCTCGGCGGTGAGGATCACCCGCGGAAAGTGGGCTCGGAGCCCGGCCACCGCCCGGCGGGTGTGCGCGAACGGCGCCCGGTCGCTGAGGTTGAGCAGGTAGGCGCCGCCGTCGCGGAGCGCCCGGGCCACGACGGCGGAGCAGTCCTCGGTCAGCAGCTCGCGAGGCACCACACCGTCCCGGTAGGCGTCGAGGACGACGACGTCGGCGTACGACGCCCGCAGCTGCTCCAGGCCGGACCGCCCGTCGAGCGGCCGCACCTTGATCCGGTCGCCGCGGGCCCATGGCAGCCGCTCCCGCACGAGCGCCGTGACCGCCTCGTCCGGCTCGAGGACCACCTGCACCGAGCCGGGGCGGGTCGCGGCGACGTACCGAGGCAGCGTGAGGCCGGCGCCGCCGACGTGCACGACCCGCAGGGGTCCCGGAGGGGTCCCGTGGACGTCGAGGACGTCGCCCATCCGTCGCACGTAGTCGAACTCCAGCCTGGTCGGGTCGTGCAGGTCGACGTAGGACTGGTCGTCGCCGTCGATGCGCAGCAGGTAGGCACCCGGACGCCCCCCGGCGAGCAGCTCGACGTCCCGCGCGGGACCCGGGCCTAGTCGTCGTTCCAGCTCGGGTCCTCGTCCCACTCCCGGTTGCGCTCCTCGACCTTCTCCAGGGCTCGCGCCGCCTCCGCCTCCGTGGCGTAGGGGCCGAGCCGGTCCTGGTAGGCGCAGCCGTCCTGGCCCTCGACCCGGTGGTGGTTCAGGCAGAACCAGTACTGTCCGTCCTCGGTCACGTCCCACTCCTTCTCTCCGAGCCCACTGCCAGTGTCCCCGTCCGTCCCATGCCGACGCCTTGACCGCATTCGTCTGCGGTCCAGCGGGTCTCCGTCGCCGGGCGGTCGCAGACGAATCGGGAGGAGGGGCGGGGTCAGGTCGTGAGGCCGAGGTCGGCGAGCACGGCCGTGGCGGCGCGACGGCCCGACACCAGGGCGCCCTGGATCGAGCTGGTGTCGCGGTGGTCGCCGGCGACGTACAGGCCCTCGCCGAGGCGGACCGGCCGCCGCATCGGGTGCGGGGCCGGCATCGCGGGCAGCGCCCGCGGCAGGTCGTAGGTGGCCAGGTGCTCCCACCGCGACGTGTCGGTCCCGTGCAGCCGCGCCAGCGTACGACGGACCTCGTCACCGTCCGGGTCGGGCAGCACCGCCCCGTGCACCATGGACGTCGAGACCAGGACCCGACCGGGCGGGGCGTACCCCGGCGCGGCCTTGGAGATGGCGATCGTCGAGGTCACCGGCGAGCTCGCCGAGTCCAGCAGCAGCAGCCCCGAGGCGCCCGGGTGGTCCTCGGCGGCGTGGTAGACCGTCGTCACGCCGTGCGGCGCGGGAGCCGGCTCCGCACCGCCGAGCGGCTCGAGCAGGTCGTGGGCCGTCCACGGGTCGGCCGCCACGACGACGGCAGGGGCGCGGACCGTCCCCACGTCGGCGACCACGCGTCCCGGCAGCACCCGCTGGACCCGTGCCCCGAGCCGGACGGTGCCCTCGGGCAGCCCGGAGGCGATCGCCTCGGGCAGCCGCTGCATGCCCTCGCCGGGGACCGTCGAGAGTCCCACCACGAACATCCGGACCATGAAGTCGGTGAACCGCCTCGAGCTCGACATCCCCTGCTCGAGCAGCACCCCGGCGAAGAACGGCCGCAGCAGTCCGTTGACGACGTCCGGCGGGATCCCGGCCACGCGCCAGGCCTCGGCGGCGGGGACGTCGGGGCGGCGGCGGATCGGGGCGGCGCTGGGTCCCAGGCACCCGGCGACGTACCTGGCGAGCGCGAGCTTACCGCGCGCCCCGCCGACCGGCAGCCGCAGCAGCGACGCCAGGGCGGTGGGACGGCGGACCGGGTTCAGCACCGCCGCCCGCTCCCCGTCGATGCGCACCGCCACTCCCGGGTCGAAGGCGCGCAGGCCCAGCGCGTCGAGGTCGACGACCCGGCGCAGCTCGGGGTAGCCGGTGTTGAGCACCTGGAAGCCCCGGTCGAGCCGGAAACCGTCCACGACGTCGGTGCGCACCCGGCCGCCGACCGCGTCCCCGGCCTCGAGCACCCGGACGTCGAGCCCGTGGCCCGCGAGGGTCCGGGCGCAGGCCAGCCCCGCGAGACCGGCGCCGACGACCGCGACGTCGACGCTCTCCTCGTGCGGGCCGGTCACGGACGGGCTCCCGCCTGCTCCCGGTGCGCCTGGCGGAACAGCGGCGGGAGGTAGCGCACCATCAGCGTCGTCCACGTGAGGTGGGTGAGCAGCGACGCCTGCAGGCCGCCCGACGCCCGGCGCTCCATCCCGAAGAGCGTGCCCATGACCGTGGCGGCGAGGACCAGCGACGGGTTGCGCGTGGCCACCGTCGTCACGGCGTAGACGGCAGTGGAGGCCGGCACCGCGCGGTGCGCCGGCAGCGCCGCGTAGAGCGCGCCACGGAAGAAGACCTCCTCGCCCAGCGCGTTGGCGTAGGCGGTCAGCAGGACCAGGGGGAGGTGGCCGCCCTCGGCGAACGCCAGCACCCGGCCGACCGCACGGTCCAGCGGCGGCACCGCCCGGACCACCAGGGCGCAGCCGTAGAAGAAGCCGAACGCGCCGACGCCGGTGACCAGCGGGGTCAGCGAGGGCCGTCGAAGCCGCCGGTCGCGACCCTCGATCCAGCCGAGGTGCAGGGGGCCCGAGGCCAGCCCCCCGGCCGTCCAGGTCGCGGCGGTCACCAGCGTCAGGGTGTAGAAGCGGGCCGAGCCCGGCCGGGCCGCCAGGGACGCGCCGAGCAGCCCCGCGCCGAGCACGCAGGTCCCGGCCACGACCCGGCGCCGCCGGGCCAGGACCTCCGGGGCCTCCTCGTGCCGGACCGGGACGACGTGGGTGATCGGCATCGGCAGCCGGGCGGTGACGGCGGCGCGCGCCCGGCGCCACGAGGACCCCGCCGTCATCGTGACGCCCGTGCTTCCTCGTGCTCCCGCAGCGCCAGTCGTACGGCGTCGTCGTACCCCATCGGCTCGAACGGCACGAGCTCACGGATGCTGTCGTCGTGGACCACGACCTCGGTGGTCATCGAGTCCACCAGGGAGCGACCGGCCTGCGCGTCGACATCGGTGACGAAGGTGAGCCAGCGCGCTGACAGGCGGGGCGTGAGCAGCGGGACCGGGACGATGACCAGCCGGCGGCCGCTGATCCTGGCCACCCGCTGCAGCATCGTCCGGTACTCCAGCACGTCCGGGCCGCCCACCTCGAAGACCCGGCCGCGGGCCTCTGGCCGGTCCAGCACCCCGACGAGGTAGCGGACCACGTCGTCGAGGGCGATCGGCTGCGTGCGCGTGCGCACCCACCGGGGGGTCACCATCGCGGGCAGGTGCGCGACGAGCTGGCGGGTGATCTCCCAGGAGATGCCGCCGGTGCCGATCAGGATCGCCGCCCGCAGGACGGTGACCGGGACGCCGGCCTCGCCGAGGAGTCCCTCGACCTCGCGACGGCTGCGCAGGTGCCTCGACAGCGGGTCGCTCTCGCTGCCGAGGCCGCCCAGGTAGACGATCTGCTCCAGCCCGGCGTCGGCGGCGGCCCGGCCGAAGCCGCCGGCCGCCTGGCGGTCGAGCCGCTCGAAGTCCTTGGAGTCCAGCGAGTGGACCAGGTAGTAGGCCGCCCGGCAGCCCTGCAGCGCCGCGGCCAGCGACGCCTGGTCCTGCACGTCGGCCCCCACCGGCGTCCCGGCGCCACGGTAGTCGTCGGGGTGCCGGGTCATCGCCCGCACCTCGTGGCCGGCGTCCTCGAGGGCGCGGCAGAGCCGCCGCCCGACGAAGCCGGAGGCGCCGGCGACCAGGACGGGACCGTTCACGGAGGCTCCTCGGGTGGCGTCGTCATGGGCGGGCCCGCCCCGAGCGACCGGGCACAGCGCGGGACCCGCGTGGCCCCCACACGCTCGAGGAGGTGCCCGGACGGCGGAGGATCATGCCTGTGCCGGAGCCGCGCGGCGCACGGCCAGCACCGCGACGTCGTCGTCACGGCGGGCGTCGCGCACGGCGACGACGACGTCGTGCAGCCACGTGAACAGGTCCTCGCAGCTCGCGGAGCTCGCCTCGCACAGGCGCCGCACCCCCTGCTCGATGTCCTCGTCGCGGCGCTCGACCAGCCCGTCGGTGTAGGCGAGGAACACGTCGCCCGTGCGCAGCGGCACCGTGATCGCCTGCCGCTCCCCGCCCCCGGCTCCGAGCAGCAGTCCGGGCTCGCCCGCCACGACCTCCACGGCACCGTCGGCGCGGCGTACGACGGGCGGCGGGTGGCCCGCGTTGGCCACCGCGATCTCGTCGCGGGCGGGGTCCGCGACGGCGTACACCATCGTCACCAGCTGGTGGAAGTCGTAGTGGTCGAAGAGCCGGTCCAGCGCCAGCAGCACCGCGCGGGGGTCGGGGTCGACCGCGACGAGCGCGCGGATCGCGGCGCGCATCTGCGCCATCGCCGCGGCGGCCGCGACCCCGCGACCCATGACGTCGCCGACGAAGATCGCGATCCGCCCGTCGTCGAGGGCGGTGACGTCGTAGAAGTCGCCACCGGCGTCGCTGTGGCCGGCCTGCAGGTAGCTCGCGGCGGCCTCCCACCCGGGAAGCGTCGGCAGCTCGTCGGGCAGCACCGCGCGCTGGAGGCGGGAGGCCACGTCGCGGAGCTGGCTGTGCAGCGCCGCGGTGTCGATCGCCAGCGCGGCCCGGTGGGCCAGGTCCTCACCGAAGACCTGGTCGTCGTGGTCGAACCGGCGACCCCGCTCACCGGCCACCCAGGTCACCACCCCGAGCACCCGGTCCTGCACCTTGAGCGGCACCGCGAGCGCGCTGCGCAGCTCCAGCTCCCGCAGCATCCGGCGCTGCTCGGGGTCCGCGACCCCGGCGTCGATCATCTCGTCGGTGATCTCCGGCGTCAGCTGGCTGCGACCCGTCCGGACCAGCTCGTAGGGGCCCTGCCGGCCGTCGGGGTCGGCCGGGAACCGGCGCTGGGTCTCCAGGGCCATCTCGACCTTGCGCGGGTCGACGTGCTCGACCGCCAGGGTCCGCAGCTCGCCGTCCTGGAGCAGCGCGATCGTGCACCAGTCGGCGAACCACGGCACCGCGAGCCGGGCCACCTTGCGCAACGTGACCTCGTAGTCGAGGCTGCTGGACAGCTCGACGCTCGCGTCGGCCAGGAACTGGAGCTTGGCCGCCCGGTCGGCGGCCGCGGCAGTCGCGCGCACCCGGGCCAGGGACTGCGCGCAGCTGTCCACCATCACCGACAGGAAGTCGAGCTCCTCGTCGGGGATCCCCCGCTCGCCGGGGAAGGACATCGTCGCCGCGCCGAGGCACTCACCGCCGACCAGCAGCGGCAGGCACACGATCGAGCGCTCCCCCTCCGACGCCATCCGCACGCCGGGGTAGCGCCGGGCGATCTCCTCCGCGCCGCGCAGCACCAGGGTGCGGCGGAGCCGGACGGCGTCCCCGGGCGGCGTCGCGTCGTCGAGCGGGTACGTCGACCAGCGCGAGGTCACCTCCCGCCGGCCGCCGCGCACGCCGACGACGGCCAGCGTGTCCTCCCCCACGAGCAGCGACAGCGAGGCCACCGTCGCCCCCGCCGCGTCCGCGAGGCTCTGCACGACGATGTCGGCGACCTGCTGCTCGGTCTCGGCGCGGACCAGGTCGGCGCCGACCAGGGCCAGGCGGGTCAGCCGCTCGGTGAGCCGGCCCCGTCCCGGCTCCCCTGCCCCGGGGGCTCCCGGCACCGTCTGCTCCATGCCCGGATCCTGTCAGGGCGGCGGTACGCCCGCATGACCCGTCCGTGCCGTGTGCGTGTCCGTGTCTGCGGCTGCGGCTGCGGCTGCGGCTGCGGCTGCGGTCGGTCTGCGACTGTCCCCGCTCCGGTCTACAGTGAGCGCCGATGTCCCCACGCACGCTGCTCGCCGTCGACGGCAACTCGCTGCTGCACCGCAGCTTCCACGCGGCCGCCCGCTCGGGGTTCCACGCGGCGGACGGCCGGCCGATGTGGGCCGTCCGCGGGCTCCTCTCCCAGCTCGTCGCGGCCGTCGACCGGTGCTGCGCGGACGCGGTCGTCGTGGGCTTCGACGACCCCTCGGCCAGCCTGCGACGGGACCGGTGGCCGTCGTACAAGGCGCACCGCGAGGACAAGCCCGCCACCTTGGAGCGCCAGCTGGAGACCGCGGTCGAGGTGCTCCGCGACCTCGGCGTCGTCGTGGCCGTGCCGCCGGGACTCGAGGCCGACGACGTGCTGGCATCCGCCGCCGCGTACGCGCGCAGCGTGGGAGCGCGGGCCGTGGTCGCGACCTCCGACCGGGACTCCTTCGCGCTCGTCGACGACAACACCCGGATGCTGCGGATCCTCAACGGGGGCGTCGAGGCCTCACCGATGCTCGACCCGCACCGGCTGGCGATGGTCACCGGCGTGCGTCCCGAGCAGTACCTCGACCTCGCCGCCCTGCGCGGTGACCCCTCGGACAACCTGCCGGGCGTTCCCGGGATCGGCCCGAAGACCGCGGCCCGGATCCTCGCCGCCTTCGGCACGGCGCGGGCCGCCTTCGACGACGCCGCCGGCGCCGGCGACCGCTGCCGGGCCGCGCTGGGCCGGCACGTGACCGGGCTGCTGTCCCGACCGGGTTCGCGCGAGGTCTGGGAGACCAACCGCACGGTGATGACCATGGTGCGCGACGCCCCGCTCGGGTTGGACCTGCTCCGGGGCGTGGGCTGCCTGCCGCTCCGGGAGTCGGCGGTCCGCCGGGCCTACACCCTGGTCGACCTGCACGTGCCCTCCGCGGTGCGCGGGCTCACCGGGGTCGAGCCGCCGGCCCCGCGTCCCGTCGACGTGTCCGCGGCCTGGCAGCCGCCGCGGCAGCGCACCATGCGGTTCCCACCGCTTCCCCGGCCCCGCACCCCCGAGCCCGCGTGGGTGCAGGACACGCTCTTCTGACTCGCCGAGTCGCCGCGGCTAGGTCGGGAAGGACCGGCTGACGCGCTGCATCGCGGCGACCAGCTCGGGGTCGCGGCCACCACCGAACCGCTCGGCGGGGCCCGACAGCGACAGCGCCGCCAGCACCTGCCCCCCGCCGTCCCGGACCGGCACCGCCACGCAGCGGACCCCGGTCTCCTGCTCCTGCTCGTCGACCGCCCACCCCCGCGTGCGTACGTCGTCGAGCTCGGCGACGAGGGCGTCGAGGTCGGTCACGGTCGCTGACGTCCGGGCCGGTAGCCCGGTCCGCCGCAGCAGCGAGAACACCTGGTCGTCCGGCAGCTCGGCGAGCAGCACCTTGCCGACGGCCGTCGCGTGCGGCGAGACGTGCCGGCCGACCTCCGCGAACATCCGCAGCGTGTGCGGCGACGGCACCTGGGCGACGTACACGATGTCGTCGCCCTCGAGCACGGCGAGGTTGGCGGTCTCCCCGGACATCTCGACCAGCTCGGCGAGGTAGGGCCGCGCGGTGCGGGCCAGGGACCGCTGGGCGGCGTCCGCGAGCCGGATCGCGGCGTTGCCGACCGAGTACTTGCGGGCGGCGTCGTGGCGGACGTACCCCCGCTGCTGGAGCGTCTGCAGCAGCCGGTGCGCCGTGCCCTGCGGGAGCCCGGTCCGGGTGGCCAGCTCGCCCACCCCGACCGGGGACTCCGCGAGCGCGAGCGCCTCCAGCAGGACGAGCGCACGGTCGACCGACTGCACGGCCCCCGACGGGCGGGACGTGGCGGTGACCATCGGCTCGCTCCTCGCCGGCTAGGGAACCATCCAGCCCAGGACCGGCGTGGACTGCAGGCCGACGATCGCGCACATGACCACCAGCAGCAGGACGCTCCAGCCGATCACCTTGCGGAAGATCTCGCCCTCCCGGCCGGCCATGCCGACCGCCGCGGCTGCGATGGCGAGGTTCTGCGGGCTGATCATCTTGCCCAGCACGCCGCCCGAGGAGTTCGCCGAGACCATCAGCAGCGGGTCGAGACCGGCCTTGGCGGCGGTCTGCGCCTGCAGCGCCCCGAACAGCGCGTTGGAGGAGGTGTCCGACCCCGTCACCGCCACGCCGATCCAGCCGAGGATCGGGGAGAGGACGGCGAAGGCGGCCCCGGTGCCGGCGAGCCACACGCCCATCGAGGCGGTCATGCCGGAGTCGTTGAGGACGTAGGCCAGGGCCAGCACCGCCATCACGGTGATGATGGCCGAGCGGAGCTCGACGTAGGTGCCGATGTAGGTCCTGAGCGCCTTCGCCGGGGAGACCTTCAAGATGGCCATGGTGATCAGCCCCGCGATGACCAGCAGGGTGCCGGCGGCCGGCAGCCAGTTGAGCTTGAACGTGGTGGCGACCGGGTCACCGGCGGAGTTCAGGACGTGCAGGCCTGGCCAGTTGTAGATGTAGGTCCAGGGCGCCTTGCCGAAGAACTCGACGAGGGCGGGGATGTTCATGATGGCGAAGATCGCGATGACCACCAGGTAGGGGGCGTAGGCGCGGAACACCTCGCCGCGCGAGTCGGCGGGGACCGTGCCGGCTCCCGCAGCGCCGGTGCCCTGGTCGCCGGTGCCGGGAGCCCCCCGGTCCGGCCCCCCGGTCGCGGCGACCGTGGTGGTGCCGCGGGCGGTGCCACCGGGCCGGGCGGCACGCGTGGCGATGGCTGTGGTCTCCTCGTCCGGCTCGGCGCGCAGCACCTCCGCCGGCTGCCACACCCGGACCAGCAGCACCAGGGAGGCGGCCGCTGCGAGCGAGGCGATGATGTCGGCCAGCGGGACCGAGATGAAGTTGGCACTGAGGTACTGCCCGAGCCCGAACACGACGCCGGCCAACAGCGCGGCCGGCCAGGTCTGCCTCGCCCCCCGGACACCGTCCACGACGATCACGAGGAACAGCGGCACCACGATGGCCAGGAGCGGGGTCTGTCGGCCGACCATCGAGCCGATGCCGTCCACGGTCAGCCGCGGGTCGTTGTTGACGCCCGAGGCGATCCCGGCGAGCGTGGTGATCGGGATCGCCAGTGCCCCGAAGGCCACGGGGGCGGTGTTCGCGAGCAGCGCCACGGTCGCCGCCTTGACCGGCTTGAACCCGAGCGAGACCAGCATCACGACCGTGATCGCGACCGGCGTCCCGAACCCGGCCAGCGCCTCGAGCAGCGCGCCGAAGCAGAAGGCGATGATGATCGCCTGGATCCGCTGGTCGGGGCTGACCTTCTCGAAGGAGCGGCGCAGCACGTCGAAGTGTCCCGACACGACGGTGAGGTTGTAGACCCACACGGCGTTGATGACGATCCACAGGATCGGGAAGAAGCCGAACAGGGCGCCGAGGATCGCCGCGCTGATCCCCTGCCCCACCGGCATCCCGAACAGGGCGATGGCGATCACCAGGGACACCAGGAGCGCGATGACCCCGGACAGCCACGCCCTCACCTTCAGGCCGCCCAGGAGGACGAACAGGACGACCAGCGGGATGGCGGCGCACAGCGCACTGAGGGCGAGCGAGCCGCCGACCGCTCTCGGGTCTTGCTGGAACATGGTCGACTCCACGGGACGCAGGGACGGGTGGTGGGACTGACGGTAAGAGGCTGGAGGAGCTGGCTACTGCGGGTCGTGCGGAGGAAGCAGGGTCGAGGCCGGCAGCCCACGGATCGAGGCGTCGAGCACCTCGATCGTGTGGGCCATCCCCATCGGGTGGCCCGACCGCTCGATCGCGGAGGTCACCTGCATCAGGCAGCCGGGGTTCGCGGTCACCAGGACCTGCGCGCCCGTGGCCACGATGTTGGCGGCCTTGCGGTCCCCGAGCTGGCGGGCCGGCTCAGGGTTGACGATGTTGTAGACGCCGGCGGAGCCGCAGCACAGCTCCGCCTCGGCGATCTCCCGCAGCTCCAGGCCCGGGATCGCCCGCAGCAGCCGGCGGGGCTGGCTGCGGATCCCCTGGGCATGGGCGAGGTGGCACGCGTCGTGGTAGGCCACCGTGATCTCCAGCGGGTGCCGCGGGGCCACCGGGCCGAGCTCGTCCAGCATCTCGGAGATGTCGCGGACCTTCGCGGCCAGGGCGGCCGCCCGGTCGGCGTACGCGGGGTCGTCGCGGAGCAGCTCGGCGTACTCCTTCATGGTCGAGCCGCAGCCGGCGGCGTTCACCACGACCCGCTCGACGCCGGCGGTCTCGAAGGTGTCGACGATCCTCCGCGCGAACCGCTGCGCCTCGTCCTCGCGGCCCTGGTGGGTGGACAGCGCGCCGCAGCAGCCCTGGTCGCGGGGCACGACCACGTCGCAGCCCTCGGCCTGGAGCACCCGCGCGGTGGCGGCGTTCACGCCGGGGAAGAACGCGCCCTGCACGCAGCCGGTGAGCATCCCGACCACGGCCCGGCGCGCACCCGAGGCGCTGATCCGCTCGGGGATCGGCTCCGGCCGGTCCAGCCGGGGCGCCAGGCTCTCCATCGCCGCGAGCTGCGGGGACATCCGCTCGAGCAGCCCTGTGCGCCGCAGCGCCCGGTCGAGGCCGGTGCGCTGCAACGCGCGCAGCGGTCCCCGCACCAGCCGCAGCCGGCGCGGGTACGGGAACAGCGAGAAGATCATCGCCCGCAGCGCCCGCTCGGAGCGGGACCGCTCGTGGTGCCGCTCGACCTGGGCCCGGGTCTGCTCGATCAGCCGGTCGTACTGCACGCCGGACGGGCAGGCGGTCACGCAGGACATGCAGCCCAGGCAGCGGTCCCAGTGCTGCACCATCGAGTCGGACATCGGCTCGCCCTCGAGCCCCTGCTTCATCAGGTAGATCCGCCCGCGCGGGGAGTCCATCTCCTCCCCCCACAGCACGTAGGTGGGGCACGTCGGCAGGCAGAAGCCGCAGTGGACGCAGTCGCCGACGAGCGCGGCGTCGGGCGGGTGGTGCTCGTCGAACGCCCCACCGGCGACCGGGGTCCTGCCCTCGACGGCGGAGTCGACGATGCTGCCCATCTCGCCGAGCTCGCCCGGCTCCTGCTTCTGGTCGGTCACGTCAGATTCCTCCCACGAATCGGCCCGGCGCCAGCCGGTGCTCCGGGTCGAACTGGTCCTTCACCCGCTGCATCAGGCCCTGGCCCGGGACCGTGCCCCAGACGTCGACCGACCGCTTGACCTCGGCCGGCCCGTCCACGACGACCACGTGCCCCTGGTGGCGGCCGCAGACCTCCCGGAGCCGGCCCAGCGCGCTCCCCACGGCATCCGCGTCGTCGCCGGGCACGGAGCCGTACAGGACGCCGGTGCCGGCGGAGCCGCGCACGTGGACTCCGCTCTCGCGGGCGGCGCCCAGCACGTCACCGAGCCCGGACAGCACGAACGTGAGCTTGAGCCCCACGTCGCCCTCCCCCCACGGGTACGCCGCCCAGCCGGCCGGCTCCTCCTCGGAGCCCTGGGCGCCGGAGCCGAGCAGCGACGCCACCGTCCGGGCCCGGGTCTCGACCCCCTGGGGGCGGCCCTCGAGCAGCACCGAGACCGTGCCCCTCGTGCCACCGCTGCCTGCCGGCCAGTCGACCTCGACCGCGGTCGGGACCGCCTGGGCGTGCACGACCGCGGAGGCGGCCTCGTGCGCCCGGCCGGCGTCGTCGACCTCGACGGTGACCCAGCGCCGAGCGTCCTCGAGCGGGTGCAGGCGGAACAGCGCCTCGGTGATCACCGCGAGGGTCCCGTAGGAGCCGATCAGCAGCTTGCCGAGGTCGTAGCCCGCGACGTTCTTCACGACCCGGCCGCCGGCCTTGGCCCGGACGCCGTCGGCGCGCACGACCGTGATCCCGATCAGCAGGTCCCGAGCGGTGCCGACGAGCATCCGCCGGGGCCCGGAGACGTTGGTGGCCAGGGTGCCGCCGATGCTGGCCCCGGGCACGGTCTCGTCGATCGCCAGCCGCTGCCGGGCGCCGGCCACCGCGTCCTGGACGTCGCGCAGCCGCGCACCCGCCTGTGCGGCGACGATCAGGTCACCGGCCGCGTGGTCGAGGACCCGGTCGAGGCCGGCCAGGTCCAGCACCAGGTCCGCGGAGGCGGGCGGCAGCCCCCAGGTCATCTTGGTGCCGCGGCCGCGGGGCACCACGGTCAGCCGGTGCGCCGCGGCGGCGCGCAGCACCTCCGCGACCTGGTCGGGGGAGGACGGGCGGGCGACCAGGGCCGGCGCCACCCCGTCGACGGCGTCGGCCGGAGCGGCGTCGTCCACCTGCGCGCACGCCGACGCCACCGCGTCGCGCGCCGTCTGGTCCAGGGTCCCGGCCGACATCAGAACACCTCCGCGAGACCGGCGTCCTGCAGGGGGTGGACGCCCTTGTGCCGTCCGGGCACCTCGCCGCACAGCCGCGGCGTGGGGAAGATCTTGCCGGGGTTGGACACGTTGTCGGGGTCGAACGCGCACCGGACGAGCTGCATGGTGTCGAGGTCGTCCTCGTCGTACATCCGGGGCATGTACTTCGCCTTGTCGACGCCGACGCCGTGCTCGCCGGTGATCGAGCCGCCGTGGCCGATGCAGAGGTCCAGGATCGCGCCGCTGACCTTCTCGGCGGCCTCGCCCGCGCCCTCGACGGAGTCGTCGAACAGCACCAGCGGGTGCAGGTTGCCGTCGCCGGCGTGGAAGACGTTCGCGACCCGGACCCCGGAGGACTCCGACAGCTCGGCGATGGCCTTGAGCACCTCGGGCAGCGCGGTCCGGGGGATCACGCCGTCCTGGACGATGTAGTCCGGGCTGATCCGGCCCACCGCCGCGAACGCGGACTTCCGGCCCTTCCAGATCAGGGCCCGGTCGGTGGGGTCGGTGGCCACCCGCTGCTCGAAGGAGCCGTTGTCGCGGCACAGCCGCTCGACCTCGTCGAACTCGGCCGCTACTTCGGCTGCGGCACCGTCGAGCTCGATCACGAGGACGGCGCCGGCACCCGCGGGGTAGTTGCAGTGCACCGCCGCCTCGGCGGCCTCGATGGCGAGCGCGTCCATCATCTCGATCGCCGCGGGCAGGATCCCGGCCGCGATGATCGCCGAGGTCGCGGCGCCGGCGTGGTCGGTGGTCTCGAAGCCGACCAGCAGCGTGCGGACCTCCTCGGGCAGCCGCACCAGGCGCACCGTCGCCGAGGTGACCACCCCGAGCGTGCCCTCGGAGCCGACCACCGCGCCGAGCAGGTCGTAGCCCGGGGTGTCCGGTGCCGCGCCGCCGATCTCCACGATCTCGCCCTGGGGGGTCACCAGCTCGGCGCCCAGCACGTGGTTGCTGGTGAAGCCGTACTTCAGGCAGTGCGCGCCTCCGGAGTTCTCCGCGAGGTTGCCGCCGATCGAGCAGATCTGCTGGCTCGACGGGTCCGGGGCGTAGTAGTAGCCGTGCGGTGCCGCCGCCCGGGTCACGTCGAGGTTGATCACGCCCGGCTCGACGACGGCCCGCTGGTCCTGCGGGCGCACCTCGCGGATCGCCCGCATCCGCGAGGTGACCACCAGCACGCCCTCGGCGTGCGGGAGCGCCCCGCCCGACAGCCCGGTCCCCGAGCCGCGCGCCACGAACGGCACCCGGTTGTGGGCGCACGCCTCGACGACGCCCGCCAGCTGCTCGGCGTCCTCCGGGATCACCACGAGGGCCGGCGTCACCCGGTAGTGAGCGAGACCGTCGCACTCGTAGGTGCGCAGCCGCTGGTGGTCGCTGATCACGCCTTCGCGCGAGAGCAGCTCGCGGGCCCGTCGCTCGACCGCCGCCAGCGCGCCGTGGTCGGTCGACCGCTCGTGGAGCTCGGTGGTGGCCATGCCGCACGTCCTTCCGCTGGGTGCCTTCGAGATGAGGGGTGGGGACCGGCTACGCGGACGCCACCTTCTGCTTGCGGCTGGCCCGGCGCCGGTGCAGGATCGGCTCGGTGTAGCCGCTGGGCTGCTCGATCCCCTCGAACACGAGGGCGCGGGCGGCCAGGAACGCGTCGCCGTCGAAGTCGGGCGCCATCGGCACGTACGCCGGGTCGCCGGCGTTCTGCTCGTCGACCACGGCGGCCATCCGGCGCAGCGTCTCGTCGACCTGCTCGGCGCCGACCACGCCGTGGTAGAGCCAGTTCGCCACGTGCTGCGCCGAGATCCGGCAGGTGGCGCGGTCCTCCATGAGCGGCTCACCGGTGATGTCGGGGACCTTGGAGCACCCGACTCCCGCGTCGATCCAGCGGACGACGTACCCCAACAGGCTCTGCAGGTTGTTGTCGAGCTCGGCCTGGCGGTCCTCCTCCGACCAGTCGGCCGGGTCGCCGAGGGGGATCGTCAGCAGCTCGGCGCGTGTGGACCGCCGGCTGCCGCTCAGCTCCTCCTGCCGGGCCCGTACGTCGACCTGGTGGTAGTGCAGCGCGTGGATGGTGGCCGCGGTGGGCGAGGGCACCCAGGCACAGCTGGCACCGGCCTGCGGGTGGGCGATCTTGGCCTCCAGCATGTCCGCGAGGCTGTCGGGCGCCGCCCACATCCCCTTGCCGATCTGCGCGTGTCCGAGCAGGCCGCAGGCCAGCCCGATGTCGACGTTCTGGTCCTCGTAGGCCTTGATCCAGGTCTGCGACTTCATGTCGCCCTTGCGGACCATGGGGCCGGCCAGCATCGAGGTGTGGATCTCGTCGCCGGTGCGGTCCAGGAAGCCGGTGTTGATGAACGCGACCCGCTCGCGGGCGACCTCGATGCAGGCCTTGAGGTTCGCCGACGTCCGGCGCTCCTCGTCCATGATCCCGACCTTGATCGTCAGCGGCGGGAGGCCGAGCACCTCCTCGACCCGGGAGAACAGGTCGACGGTGAACGCGACCTCGTCCGGGCCGTGCATCTTCGGCTTGACGACGTACATCGACCCGGTCCGCGAGTTCGACAGCCGCGACCCGCCCCGCAGGTCCGGCAGGCTGCCCAGCCCCGCGACGAGCGCGTCGAGGATCCCCTCGGGGACCTCGTTGCCGTCCCGGTCCAGGACCGCGTCGGTCGTCATCAGGTGGCCGACCTGCCGGATGAACAGCAGCGACCGGCCGGGCAGGGTGACGGTGCCGCCGTCGGGGGCCGTGCAGGTGCGGTCGGGGTTCAGCGCGCGCGTGAACGTCTTCCCGTTCTTGGTGACCTCCTCGGCGAGCGTGCCCTGCATCAGCCGGAGCCAGTTGCGGTAGCCGAGGACCTTGTCCTCGGCGTCGACGGCCGCCACGGAGTCCTCGAGGTCCATGATCGTCGACACCGCCGCCTCGAGCACGAGGTCCTTGACGCCGGCCGCGTCGGTCGACCCGATCGGGTCCTCGCGGTCGATCGCGATCTCCACGTGCAGGCGGTGGTGCACGAGGACGACCGCCTCGGGCGACTCGGCGGAGCCGCGGTACCCGACGAGCTGGGCCGGGTCGGCGAGACGGGCGACGTCACCCTTGACGGTGACGGCCAGTCCCTCGGCGTCGACGGTGTAGGCCTCGGCGTCGGCGTGCGAGCCGCTCGCCAGCGGGAAGTGCTCGTCGAGGAAGGACCGCCCCCGGGCGATCACCTCGGCCCCGCGGACGGTGTTGTAGCTGGACCCGGGGGCGAGGTCGCCCTCCTGCGAGATCACGTCCGTGCCGTAGAGCGCGTCGTAGAGCGACCCCCAGCGCGCGTTCGCGGCGTTGGTGGCGAACCGCGCGTTGAGCAGCGGGACGACCAGCTGCGGTCCGGCGATCCGGGAGACCTCGTCGTCGACGTTCGCGGTGGTGACCTCGACGTCGCCCGGCTCGTCGAGCAGGTAGCCGATCTCGGTCAGGAACGCCAGGTAGGCGTCCTGGTCGGGGCGGCCGGGGTGCTCCCGGTGGTACTCGTCGATGCGCGCCTGGATCTCGTCCCGGCGCGCCAGCAGCTCACGGTTGCGGGGTGCGAGGTCGTGGATCACCGCGTCGGCGCCCGCCCAGAAGGCGTCCTCGTCGACCCCCGAGCCCGGAAGCGCCTCCTCGCGCACGAAACGGTGCAGGGCCGCCGCCACGCTGAGTCCGCCGAGCTGCACACGGTCGTCCATACCGGGCCTCCGAGATTCCGAATCGTGGAAGATATATTTCACTTTCGGCGTGACTCTAGGGGCCGGGGGCTGTCCCGGCAAGATGCGCGGTCCGCGTGGCGGACGGCTCAGGCGTCGGACGCGCTGAGGGAGAAGCCCGTGCCGGTGACGGCCGCGCTGCAGACGGCCTCGTCCTCGGCGCCGGTGCCGCCACTGGCTCCCAGCGCGCCGAGCAGCGTGCCGTCGCGGTAGACCGGCACGGCCCCGGTCTGCGGGGTGAACCGGCCGTGGGTCATCGCGGTGACCGCGCCGGCGAAGTTCGGCATCGGCGCCATCTTCTCCTTCTGGGCGTCGCTGGGCACCCCGTACGCCGCCGCGGTCCAGGCCTTCCCCTGCGCCACGTCGGCGCTGACCCAGGGAGCGCCGTCCATGCGGGCGAACGCGAGCAGGTGGCCGCCGGCGTCCATGACCGCGAAGGACATCGCCAGTCCCCGGTCGGTTGCGGCGGCCCGTGCAGCGGTGCAGAGGTCGTTGGCCTCGTCGAGTGTCAGCATGCCCGCCAGTCTGCGGCATGCCCGCCCGGCGCCAGGGTAAGGACCCGGCAGACCCGTTCCGACCCTGGAGGAACCGAACCCCATGCTCTGCCCGCGTGACCGTGGCCCGCTGAGCGCGATGGTGCGCCTGGCGCTCCTCGGCACCGAGGACCTGGACCTCGAGCGCTTCACCCGGCTCGCCGACGACGTACCGGCGGAGGGGGTGCTCACCGACGCGGACCTGCAGCTGGCCCTGTGGACCCTCTACGAGCCGCACTACGGCGGCTTCGAGGACGTGCCGGCGGACCGGGAGTGGGACCCTCGCCTGCTCGCCGCCCGCGGGGTGCTCGAGCGCCGCGTCGAGGCCGAGCTGCGGCGCCGGACCGGCGACGCCGTGGCCGCGGGACTCGCGGCCGAGGGCCCGCTCGGGGAGCGCATCTTCGACGTCGTGGCGGCCGACGACGGCCCGAAGGTCGCCGCCTACCTGCACCGGCACGCGACCAGCGAGCAGGTCGTGGACTTCCTGCGTGAGCGCACCATCTTCCACCTCAAGGAGTCCGACCCCCAGGCGTTCGTGCTTCCGCGGCTGCAGGGAGCGCCGAAGGCGGCGCTGGCCGAGCTGCTCTACGACGAGTTCGGCGGTGGCCGGCCCTCCCGCCTGCATGCCTCGATGTTCGCCGACGGCGTCGCCGCGGCGGGCCTGGACCCCCGGTACGGCGCATACGTCGACGACGTCTCGGCCACCACGTTGGCGGTGAACAACGCGATGTCGCTGCTGTGCCTGCACCGGCGGCTGAGGGGCGCCGCCATGGGGCACCTCGCGGCCTTCGAGGCCACCAGCTCGGTGCCGTCCCGCAAGATCGCCGCCGGGATCCGGCGCGTGGGGCTGCCCGAGGTCGTGGCGGCCTACTTCGACGAGCACGTCGAGGCCGACGCGGTCCACGAGCAGCTGGCCGCCCGCACGATCTGCGGCGGCCTCGTCGAGCAGGATCCGGGCCTCGAGGAGGACGTGCTCCTCGGGGTCGCGGTGTGCCTGCACCTCGACGCGGTCGCCGGCGCGGAGCTGCTCGACCGCTGGAACCACGGCCCCGCGGTGGCTGCCGTGGCCGCGGACGGCCCGGAGCGGGTGGCGTCGTGACCGCCGGCGGCGCCGAGGGGCACGAGGTCGTCGCCGAGCTGTGCCCCCGCGGCCCGATGCTGCTGCGCGGGGTCTCGGCGGTGCGCGACGAGCACGGCGAGCTGCACGAGGCGACCCGTCCCGTGGTCGCGGTGTGCATGTGCCACCGCTCGCAGCGGCTGCCGTGGTGCGACGGCACCCACAAGGCCGTCCGGCGTGACTGAGACGCTGCGCTTCGGCGACCTCGACATCGCGTTCGACGACACCGTGCTGCGGCCGCGGCCGTGGACGCTCGAGCAGTCGCGCTGGGCGGCGGACCTGGTCGCCGCGGCACCGCCCGGGCCGGTGCTCGAGCTGTGCGCGGGCGCCGGCCACATCGGCCTCGCCTTCGTCCGGCTGACCTCGCGCCGTCTCGTGACGGTCGACGCCAACGGGTCGGCCTGCGTCATCGCCCGCGCGAACGCGGCCGCGGCCGGGTGCGCCGAGCGCGTCGACGTACGCCACGGTGACATGCGGGAGGTCCTGGGCGCCGGCGAGCGGTTCGCGTTCGCGATCGCCGATCCGCCGTACCTCCGCTCCGCCGACACCGCCCGCTACCCCGAGGACCCGCTGACGGCCGTGGACGGCGGCGCGGACGGCCTGGCGCTGGTGCGGGTCAGCCTGGAGGTCCTCGACCGCCACCTCGTCGAGGGCGGCGGCGCGGTGCTCCAGGTCCTCGACGCGGCACAGGCGGACGCCGTCGCCGCCTTCCTGAGCGACGCTCCAGGGGCCCGGCTCGCCGTCGCCGGGGTCCGCGTCGTCGACGGGCACGGAGCGCTGGTGCACCTGCGCGGCTGAGCGATCCGGACGGCTGCTGGTGTTGACTGCCCCCATGGCAGGCGACCGGTCCGGGCAGATGCCGGGAGGCACCCAGGCGATCGGCCGGGCGCTGTCGGTGCTGTCCCTGCTCGCCGGGTCGAGCGGCGAGCTGAGTGCCGCGACCGTGGCGGCGGAGCTCGGCCTGTCCTCCGGGACCACGAGCAGGATCCTGCGAGCGCTGGTCGCAGCCGGCCTGGTCACGCAGAACCCGCGGACCGAGGGCTACTACCTGGGCAGCGGCGCGATCCTGCTGGGGCAGGCGGCGCAGCGGGTGCTGGGGCTGGACCGGGCGCTGCCGGTGCTCGAGCGGGTGAGCAGCGAGACCCGCGAGTCGGTCAACCTCGTGGTCCGCGAGGCCGACGAGTCCGTGGTGATGCTGCGGGTGCAGTCCACGCTGCCGCTGCGGTTCGAGCAGCACCCCGGGGCGCGCTTCCCGCTCTACACGACCGCGTCCGGCAAGGCGATCCTCGCCTTCTCCCCCGACGCCGAGGCCTACCTGTCCTCGCTGCCCGCGGAGCTCCCGCAGCTCACCCCGCACACGCTGCGGTCCCCGACGGTGCTGCGCCGCCAGCTCGAGGAGACCCGCGAGCGCGGCTACAGCATCGACGACGAGGAGAACGTCGCCGGGGTGCGCTGTGTGGGCGCCCCCGTCCTCGACCCGGAGGGGTGCGCGCAGGCGGCCCTGGTGATCCAGGTCCCGACCGTGCGGATGCCCCCTGAACGCGTCGTCGAGCTGAGCGCGGTGGCCCGCGGGGCGGCTCACGAGGTCGGGCGGTACGTCCCCCTGGACCGGGCGCTCTCGCGCTGATCCGACCGGTCCGGGCCGGGGTTCCCAAACGGGGGACCGGCCCCTAGGGTGGAGGCTTCCCACATTGTGGGGACCGTCCCACATGGTGATAGGAGCGCAGACCGTGAGCCACCCCTCCCCCAACGAGTCCGTCTTCACCTGGGGCGCTCCGCCGCTCAAGTTCGGCACCGGCGCGCTCGAGGAGACCGGCCGCGAGGTGGCGGCCACCGGCGCGAGGAGCTGCCTGGTGCTGACGGACCCGGGCGTGGCGGCCACCGGGCTCGCCGACCGGGTCCGCGACCTGGCCTTGAAGGCGGGCGTCCACACCGAGGTCTTCGACCGGGTCGCGGTGGAGCCCACCGACGCCAGCATCGAGGAGGCGGTCGCCTTCGCGCGCCAGCAGGACCGGGACTGCTTCGTCGCGGTCGGCGGCGGCTCCTCCATGGACACCGCCAAGGCCGTCAACCTGCTGACGACGCACCCCGGCGAGCTGCTCGACTACGTGACCCCGCCGATCGGCGGCGGCCGGGTGCCGGACGGCCCGCTCAAGCCGCTCATCGCGGTGCCCACCACCGCGGGCACCGGGTCGGAGTCCACGACCATCTGCGTCGTCGACTTCCTCGGCCTGCACCTCAAGGCCGGGGTCAGCCACGCCCGGCTGCGTCCGTCGCTGGCGGTCATCGACCCGCTGACCACGGTGTCGCTCCCGCCGCAGGTGACCGCAGCCAGCGGCATGGACGTCCTGTCCCACTCGCTGGAGAGCTACACCAGCGTCCGGTTCGACGCCAAGCCGGCCGCCGAGGACCCGATGCGGCGCCCGGCCTTCTGCGGTGCCAACCCGATCAGCGACGTGTGGTGCGAGATGTCGCTCCGCCTCGTCGGGCGCTACCTGCGCCGGGCGGTGATGAACGGCCGAGACCTCGAGGCCCGCTACCAGATGATGCTGGCGTCGACGTACGCCGGGACGGGGTTCGGCAACGCCGGCACGCACCTGCCGCACGCCAACGCCTACCCGATCGCCGGCGCGGTCGAGGACTACCGGGCCGAGGGCTACCCCGAGATGCCGATGGTGCCGCACGGCCAGGCGGTCTCGGCGACGGCGGCCTCGGTGTTCCGCTGGACCTACCCCGGGGACCCGCAGCGCCACCTGCGTGCCGCCGAGCTGCTGAGCGGGCAGACGTTCACCGCCACCGACGGCGCGGAGGCCCTCGCGCACGTGCTCAGCGAGCTGATGGCCGACATCGAGATGCCGCGAGGACTGCGCAGCTTCGGCTACGACGAGGACGACATCGACACGCTGGTGGCCGGCACGATGCAGCAGACCCGCCAGCTGGCGGTCGTGCCGAGGCCGGTGACCCCCGCGGCCCTGAAGGCCATCTTCCACGAGTCCCTCTGAGCCGAGTCCCCCCGAGCCTGACGCCCCGACCCTCAGGAGCCCCCGTCATGTCGCAGGACGACCTCTCCGTCGCAGCCCCCGCTCCGCCGACGATCCGGCGGGTGGCGCTCGCCTCCTCGCTGGGCGCCGTGATCGAGTGGTACGACTTCTTCATCTACGGCACCGCCGCGGCGCTGGTGTTCAACAAGCTGTTCTTCGCCAACCTCACGCCGGCCGCCGGCACGCTCGTCGCCTTCGGGACCTTCGCGGTCGGCTACCTGGCCCGGCCGTTCGGGGCCGTCCTCTTCGGTCACATGGGAGACCGCGTCGGCCGCAAGAGGATGCTGATCCTGACGCTGGTGATCATGGGCACGGCGACGTTCGTGATCGGTCTGCTGCCGACGTACGGGCAGGTCGGGATCGTGGCGCCGATCCTGCTGGTCGTCATGCGGGTCTTCCAGGGCATCGGCGTCGGCGGGGAGTACGGCGGCGCGGTGCTGATGGCGGTGGAGTACGCGCCCACGGGCCGTCGCGGCTTCTTCGGCAGCTGGCCGCAGGTCGGCGTGCCCGGCGGCCTGCTGCTCGCGTCCGGCATGTTCAGCCTGCTCTCGCTGCTCCCCGACGACGCGTTCCTCAGCTGGGGCTGGCGGGTGGCGTTCCTGTCCACGATCGTGCTGGCCGGCATCGGTCTCTACGTGCGGCTCCAGGTCCTGGAGACGCCCGCGTTCTCCCAGGTGAAGGAGGCCCAGGACGAGGCTCGGATCCCGTTCGCGGAGCTGCTGCGCACGCAGCCGAAGGAGCTGCTCAAGGGGATGGGCACCCGCTGGATCGAGGGCCTGACCTTCAACGCCTACGCGGTCCTGGCGGTCACCTACGCCACCGAGTACGTCCACGTGCCGAAGACCACGATCCTCAACGGCATCGTGCTCGGCGCGGCGGTCGGCTGCGTGATGACCCCGGTGTACGGCCACCTCTCGGACCGGTTCGGCCGCCGCAAGGTGTACGGCGCCGGGGTCGTGGGGATCGGGCTGTTCATCTTCCCGTCCTTCGCCATGATGCGCAGCGGGTCGACGGCGCTGATCTGGTTGAGCGTCGTCCTGGGCCTCGGGGTGGTGTACTCGGCGATCTACGCGCCGCTCGCGGCGTTCTGGGCGGAGCTGTTCGAGACCCGCGTGCGCTACACCGGGATCGGCTCGGTCTACCAGTTCTCCGGGATCTACGCGAGCGGGCTCACCCCCCTGATCGGCGCCTGGCTGATCCAGCGCACCGGCGGCGAGCCGTGGGCGTTCGCCGGGTACGTCGTCGTCATCGCCGTCCTCGGCCTGGTGGTGCTCGCGACCATGCCCGAGACCCACCTCAAGGACATCACGCCGACGGGCGCGGCGCAGACGGCCCGCGAGGCGGTCGATCCGGCCTGACCCCGACCACCGACAGCAGGGCCGTGACGCCCGGCGGGGTCCTCTCGGTCGCGCGGAGCACGGCCGACAGCGGGCGCCGCAGGGGCAGGTCGGACACCTCGACGCGGACCAGCTGACCGGAGCCGAGCTCGGCGTGCAGGGCCAGCTCCGAGAGCACGACCGGGCCGATCCCCGCCATCGCGGCGGACTTCAGGGCGGTGTTCGACGCCATGGTCATGCCCACCGTCATCGTCAGTCCTCGCCGGCGCAGCGCGCCCTCGACGGTCTCCCGCGTGCCGGAGCCGGGCTCACGGACCAGCAGCGGCACGGCGGCGAGCTCGGCCGCGGTGACCTCTCCCCGGTCCGCCCAGGGATGCCCGGGCGGCACGGCCAGGACGAGCACGTCCCACCCGATCCGGCGCCGGCGGAGCCCCTTCGGCACCGTCGGGGACTCCACGAAGCCGACGTCGACGGCGCCCGAGGAGACGAGGTCGGCCACCTCCCGCGAGTTGTGCACCTCCATGGAGACCACGTAGTCGGGGCTGGTGCGGTGCAGCCGCGCCACCCAGACCGGGGCGTGGTGCTCGGCGATCGTCATGCTCACCGCTGCCCGCACCGACACCGCGCTCTGGGCCTGCAGCGCCCCCACGGACCGACGGAAGTCGTCGGCCGCCTCGAGCAGCGTCGAGGCCCAGTCGACGACGACCCGCCCGGTGGGCGTCAGGACGGTGCCCTGCCTGGTGCGGTGCAGCAGCTGCACGCGCATGGCGTTCTCCAGCGCCACCATCCGCCGGCTGACGCTGGGCTGTGAGAGCCCGAGCTCCTCGGCCGCCTGCCCGATGCTGCCCTTGCGCGCGACCAGGAGCAGCACGGCGAGGCTGTCCAGATCGGGGTACCGCGTCATGCACACAGCGTATGACGCGATAGGCAATCGACGGCTACCGGCGGCGCCCCGGCTCGGGGAGCCTCGACAGCATGACCACTCGTGAGCTGCAGCGCCCCGCCCCGCCGGCTCCTCACAGCGACACGGCTGCCCTGCTGCCCGGCCTGCTCGTCACCGCGGCCGGCGTCGCCGGCGCCTTCGGGGCCCACCGCCTCGTGGGGCAGGTCGGGGTGCTGACGTGGGCGGTGCTGCTCGGAGCCGCCGCCGCGAACCTCGACCTGCTCCCGGCGGTCGCGCGGCCGGGCCTGCGCGTGGCGACGAAGAAGCTGCTCCGCATCGGGGTGGTGCTGCTCGGGTTCTCGCTGTCGCTGGTGTCGATCGCCGCTCTCGGCGCTCCGGTCATCGCCCTCGTCGTGGTCACGCTGTCGACGACCCTGCTCCTCACGACCTGGGCGGGGAACAGGTTGGGGCTCGGCCACGCGCGCAGCCTCCTGATCGGCACCGGCTTCGCGATCTGCGGCGCGTCGGCGATCGCGGCCATGGAGGAGAACGCCGAGGCGGACGACGACGACGTGGCGGTCGCGATCGCGATGGTGACGATCTGCGGCACGGTCGCCATGGTGACGCTCCCGCTGCTGCAGGGACCGCTCGGGCTGACCGACACCCAGCTGGGCGCATGGGCGGGCGCGAGCGTGCACGAGGTCGGGCAGGTCGTCGCGGCGGCGAGCCCCGCGGGCGCGGCCGCCGTCGGGGTGGCGGTCGTCGTGAAGCTGACCCGGGTCCTCCTCCTCGCGCCCGTGGTCGCAGGCGTGAGCGTGCTGCGGCGGCGCCGGGCCGCCGAGCACCCGGGCGCGGCCGGGGACGCCTCGCTGCCCCCGCTCGTGCCCCTCTTCGTCCTCGGCTTCCTGGCCTGCGTGGCGCTGCGCAGCACGGGCCTGGTGCCGGCGGCCGTCCTGACGGTCGTCGGCCAGCTGCAGACGGTCGCGCTCGGCGCTGCGCTGTTCGGCATGGGCACCGGCGTGCACGTGCCCACGCTGTGGCGCAGCAGTGGCCGGGCGCTGCTGCTCGCCGTCCTCTCCACGCTCGTCGTGGCCGGCGTCTCGCTCGTCGGCGTGACCGCACTGGTGTGAGGGGTCACCCTCCCCCGTGGCCGGTGAGCGCCACTCAGCTCTTCCACACCGACGCCTGGCCGCCTCAGCCACCAGGAGCACCGCGCCGGGGTCGTGCCCGTCATCCGAACGTTCCCGTCCTGACCGGCTGCCGCCGGGCGAGGTCCCGCGGACGCGACGAGGCCCCGGCCGGGACGGCCGGGGCCTCGTCGTGCGGGTGCTCAGCTCACACGTAGTCCTGGTACTTCTCCAGCAGCCGGACCGGCTTGGACAGCGCGTCGCGTCGGAAGGGGTCGCCGAGCTCGCGGGTGCACATGATCTCGACGATGCAGGTCTTGCCCTCGTTCATCTGCAGGTCGATCGCGCGCTCCAGCGCCGGGCCGACCTGGTCGAGCTTCTCGACCACGATGCCCTCGGCGCCCATCGCCTGGGCGATGCCGGCGAAGCTCTCGCTCTCCAGCTCCCCGGCCACGAAGCGCCGGTTGTAGAAGTCGACCTGGTTCTTCTTCTCCGCACCCCACTGGCGGTTGTGGAACACGACGGCCGTGACGGGGATGTCGTGGCGCACCGCGGTCATCACCTCGCCCATGCTCATGCCCCAGGCACCGTCGCCGGCGTAGGCGATCGCGGGCCGGTCGGGGGCCGCGGCCTTGGCGCCGATGATCGTGGGCAGCGCGTAGCCGCAGTTGCCGAACGACATCGGCGCGAAGAACGAGCGCGGCTCCTCGAAGCGGAGGTAGGAGTTCGCCACCGAGTTGATGTTGCCGATGTCGGTGGAGACCATCGCCCGCGGCGGCATGGCCTTCTCCAGCTCACGCAGCACCTGGCGCGGGTGCAGCCAGCTGCCCTCCTCCTGCTCGGCCTCGGCGATCACGTCGAGGCTGTAGGGGTCGCGCTCGTGGGTCCACTCCGAGAGCTCCCTCTCCCAGGCGTCCTTCTCCGCCGCGGTCCTGGCGGCGCGCTCCTCGCGGGTGGCGTCGCAGGAGAGGGTGCGGCCCTCGAGGCGCCGGGTCAGCGCCTCGGCCGCCTGCTTGGCGTCGCCGCAGATGCCGACGGTGATCTTCTTCACCAGGCCGAGCATCTTGTGGTCGGCGTCGATCTGGATGATCTTCGCGTCCTTGGGCCAGTAGTCCATGCCGTGCTGGGGCAGTGTGCCGAAGGGGCCGAGCCGGGACCCGAGCGCCACGACGACGTCGGCCTGGGAGATCAGCTTCATCGCGGCCTTGGAGCCCTGGTAGCCCAGCGGGCCGCACCACTGGGGGTGCGAGGCGGGGAACGAGTCGTTGTGCAGGTAGCTGTTCACCACCGGGGCGCCCAGGCGCTCGGCGAGCGCCTGGCACTGCGCGACGCCGTCGGCCATCACGACGCCGCCACCGGAGATGATGACGGGGAACTGCGCGGTCGCGAGGAGCTCCGCGGCCTCGTCGAGGCTCTGGGCCCCCCCGGCGCCGCGGTCGAGGCGGAACGGCCGCGGGATCTCGGTCTCGATCTCGCCGTAGAAGTAGTCGCGGGGGATGTTGAGCTGGGTGGGGCCGATCTCCGACATCGCCCGGTCGAAGCACCGGCCGGCGTACTCCGCCATCCGGGCGGGGTTGTTCACGTGCCCCTGGTACTTGGTGAACTCCTGGAACATCGGCAGCTGGTTCGCCTCCTGGAAGCCGCCGAGGCCGGTGCCCATCGTCCCCGCCTCCGGGGTGACGATCACGACCGGGCTGTGCGCCCAGTACGCCGCGGCGATCGCCGTGACGCAGTTGCTGATGCCGGGGCCGTTCTGGCCGATCACGACGCCGTGCCGGCCGCTGACGCGGGCGTAGCCGTCGGCCATGTGCCCGGCACCCTGCTCGTGGACGACCGGGACGAGCCGGATGCCGGCGGGGGCGAAGATGTCCATGGCGTCCATGAACGCCGAGCCCATGATCCCGAAGATGTCGCGGACGTCGTTGGCCACCAGGGTCTCGACGAACGCCTCGGACGGCGTCATCCGCTGCCTGCCCTGCGCCACCGTGCGCTCCGGTGCCTGTTCCACCCGGTCAACCGTGTCTGTCATCGATGCTCCCTCTCGTGTCCGCGATAGCCCCTCGACCCTAGGCTCCGAGGTGGGTGCTGGTCAACGCCGGATTCGACATTTCGAGACGGAACTTACTATTTTCCGAGACGCCGTCTAGACTGGCCCATCATGGAGAGCACCCACGAGCTGGTCCTCGACGACGCTCAGGACGCCCCGACCATCGGTGAGACCCCCGCGCTCCGGCTGTTCGGGCTGCTGGAGCTGATCGCCGCCAAGGACGCCTTCGTCTCGCTGCCCGGGCTGGTCGAGGAGACCGGGCTGCCGAAGCCGACCCTGCACCGGATGCTGCAGCAGCTCGAGGGCGCGGACCTGCTCGTGCGGCAGAGCGATGGCCGGCACTACGGCACCGGGGCCCGGCTGCGCCGCCTGGCCGAGAACCTCCTGCTCAACGCCACCCAGCACGGCGCCCGGCACGCGGTGCTGCGGTCGCTGGTGGGCGAGATCGGGGAGAGCTGCAACGTCACCGCCCTCTCCGGCAACGAGGTCGTCTACCTGGACCGGGTCGAGACCCCGGAGCCGCTGCGGTTCTACCTGCACGCCGGCTCGCGGGTGCCGGTGCACTGCTCGGCCAGCGGCAAGATGATCCTCTCGCAGATGCGCCCGGTGCAGCGTCGCAAGCTCCTCGGCGCCGTGCCGCTGGAGCGGCACACCCCGCACACGCTCACCGACCTCGACCGGCTCGAGGACGAGCTGGCGAGGGTGGCCCGGGACGGGTACGCCGTCGACGCCGAGGAGTTCCTCCCGGGGCTGGTCTGCGTCGCGGTGCTGGTCCCGACCGAGTCCGGCCGCTCCAACCTGTGCGTCGCGGCCCAGGCCCCGGCTGTCCGGCTCAGCGCGGACCACGCCGTCGACGTGCTCCCGGCGCTGCGGCGGGCCGCCGACGCGATCGCGCGGATCGAGGCCGAGGGCTCGGCGGACCGGGCATGAACGCTCCCCAGCTGCCGCCCCAGCACCAGGTCGGTGTCCGCGAGGTCTTCGGCATCGACTCCTCCCTCACCGTCCCGGCCTTCGTCGAGCCCGACGAGCACGTGCCCGAGGTGGACCCCGTCTACCGCTTCGACCGGGACGTCACGCTCGCCCTGCTGGCCGGCTTCAGCCGCAACCGGCGGGTGCTGGTGCAGGGCCTGCACGGCACCGGGAAGTCCTCCCACGTCGAGCAGGTCGCGGCCCGGCTGGGGTGGCCCTGCGTCCGCGTCAACCTCGACGGGCACATCAGCCGGCTGGACCTGATCGGCCGCGACGCCATCGTGCTCCGCGACGGCCTGCAGGTCACCGAGTTCCAGGAGGGCATCGTCCCGTGGGCCCTGCAGCGTCCGGTCGCGCTGGTCTTCGACGAGTACGACGCCGGCCGCCCGGACGTGATGTTCGTGATCCAGCGGATCCTGGAGCGGGACGGGCGGCTGACCCTGATGGACCAGAGCCGCGTGATCAGCCCGCACCCCGGGTTCCGGATGTTCGCGACGGCGAACACCGTCGGGCTCGGCAACCTCAACGGGCTCTACCACGGGGTGCAGCGTCTGAACCACGCGCAGATGGACCGCTGGAACATCGTGGCGACGCTGGACTTCCTGCCCGCCGAGGAGGAGGCCGCGATCGTGCTGGCCCGGGTGCCGGGGCTCGACGACGACCGGGGCCGGGCGCTGGTCGACGCCATGGTGTCGGTGGCCCACCTGACCCGGGCGGGCTTCCACGCCGGGGACCTGTCCACGCTGATGTCGCCGCGGACGGTGATCACCTGGGCCGAGAACCTCGAGATCTTCGGCGACCCGGCGACCGCGTTCCGGCTGTCGTTCGCGAACAAGTGCGACGAGGCGGAGCGGCCCCTGGTGGCGGAGTACTACCAGCGCTGCTTCGGCGACGAGCTCGACGAGCCGGACCGGCTGGCCCGGCCGGCGTGAGCCCCGCGCCCGACGCCGCCGTCCGGGCGCGGCACCAGCAGCGGATCGAGGAGCTCTGCGGCGCCGCGGTCCGGGCGCTGAGCGGCGACCCCGCACTGCACTTCCGCGGCGGCCGGCTGCACCGGGGCGAGGTGGTGTACCCGGCCCGGGCCCCGCATCTGCGGCCATCGCTGGACTCCGACGACCTCGGCTCGTTCCGGGGGGCCGCCGACGGGCTGGCGCTGCGCCGCCTGCACTCCGACCCCGACCTCCACGGCCGCCTCGCTCCGGAGCCCGGACCCGAGCGCCTCGTCTTCGACCTGCTCGAGCAGCTCCGCGCCGAGGCGCTCGCCCCGAGGGCGATGGCCGGTGTGGTGGCGAACCTGCGGCACCGCCACGAGACCTGGTCGGCGGCGTTCCACGCCTCCGGACTGACCGAGACGCCCAGTGGGCTGCTGCTCTACACCGTCGCCCAGGTCGCCCGCGCCAAGGTCACCGGCGAGCCGGTCGTCGAGGTCACCGAGGACCTGCTCGAGGGCACCCGGCTCGCGCTCGCGCCCGCCGTCGGTCCCGACCTCGCCGCGCTGCGCCGGCTGCGGCACGACCAGGCGGGCTACGCGGTCCACGCGCTGCGGATCGCGGCGCACGTCGCCTCCCTCCTCGAGCGGTACGTCGTCGAGGCCGACGGCGCTCCCCCGCAGCCGCTGCGCGACACCTTCTCGCTGCTCGTCGACGGCGACGACGACGAGGGCGCACCGCCGGCAAGCGCCGCCCGCGGTGGCCGGCACGATGACGAGGTCTCCGCCTACCGGGTGCTCACCCGCGAGTACGACACCGAGCGCGACGCCGCCTCGCTCGTGCGGCCCGCCCGGCTCCGGGAGCTGCGCGAGCGGCTCGACGAGCTCGTCTCCCGGACGCCGGTGAACCGGCACCGGCTGGTCCGGCAGCTGCGTGCGGCGCTGACCGAGCCGGCCGACGGCGGCTGGGAGCGCGGCCGCGAGCAGGGCCTCGTCGACGGGCGGGTGCTGGCCCGGCTGGTCACCTCCCCCACCGAGCGGCGGCTCTTCCAGTGGCCGCGCCGGGAGCCGCACGCCGACGCGCTCGTGACCTTCCTCGTCGACTGCTCGGGGTCCATGCGCGGCCACCGAGAGGACGTCGCCACCGCGCTGGACCTGCTGGTGCGCGCCCTGGACCAGGCCGAGGTGAGCACGGAGGTGCTCGGGTTCACCACCGGGGGCTGGAACGGCGGACGGGTCCTGCGCGCCTGGACGCGTGCCGGGCGGCCGCCGATGCCGGGCCGCCTCAACGAGCTGTCGCACCTGGTGTTCAAGGACGCCGACACGTCGTGGCGCCGGGCCCGGCCGGGCCTGGCCGCGATGCTGACCGAGCACCTCTACCGCGAGGGCGTCGACGGCGAGGCGGTCGCCTGGGCCTGCGCCCGGATGCGGTCGCGGCCGGAGGCCCGGCGGCTGCTCGTGGTCGTCTCCGACGGCAGCCCGATGGACACCGCGACGGTGCGCCTCAACGGCCCGGACTACCTCGACGCGCACCTGCGCGAGGTGGTGCGGCGGGAGGAGCAGGAGGGCTCGGTGCTCGTGCACGGCCTGGGCCTCGGGCTCGACCTCGGCGCGTTCTACCCGCGCAGCCAGGCCCTCGACCTGCGGCACGGCATCGACAACGAGGTGCTCGCCGACGTCGTACGCCTGCTGTCCCGGCCGGGACGGCGGTGACCCGGTGACGCTGCTGTCGGTCGCCGCCGTCGCGGTGCTCGTCGGGGCGCTGGTGCGTGGCTACACCGGCTTCGGCGCCTCCATGTTCTGGGTGGCCAGCCTCTCGCTGGTGTACCCGCCGGCCGGGGTCGTGCCCACCGTGCTGCTGCTGGAGGTGCTGGCCAGCCTGGTGCTGGTGCCGGCGGTGTGGCACGACGTCGACTGGCGCCGGATGCGCTGGATGCTGCTGGCCAGCGTGCTCACGATGCCGCTGGGCGTCGCCCTGCTGCAGGTGCTCCCGGCCCGGCCGATGCGGGTCGTGGTGGCGCTCGTGATCCTCGCCGGCACCCTCGCCATGGCCTTCGGCGTCCGCACCGCAGGACGCCCGGGCACGCGTACGGCGCTGGCCGCCGGCTCGGTCAGCGGCGTCGTCAACGGCAGCACCGGGCTCGGCGGGCCACCGGCAGTGCTGCTCTACTTCTCCGGCGCGGACTCCAACGCGGTCGGCCGGGCCACCCTCATCGCCTACTTCCTCGGCACGGACGCGGCGGGCTTCGCGATGATGGCGGCCACCGGCCTCGTCGACGCCAGGGTGCTGACCCACTCGGCGGTGTTCGCGCCCCTGGCCCTGGTCGGCATCGCGGTCGGCCAGCGGGGGTTCCGCCGGACGGGCGGCGGACGCAGCTTCCGCACCGTGGTCGTCGTCGTGCTGCTGGTGCTCTCGGTGGCGACGCTGGTGCGGGCGGGTCTGGCGGGGTGAGCCGCCGAACGCCGCAAGGTGGCCGATCCCTGCGGCCCGGTCTGGTGGTGGCCGACCGCAGCAGCCCCTCGACGCCGTACGACGCGGGGATCGGCCACACTCGGGCCTCGACCCGGGTGGCGTGGGCCCCTATCCCGTCGCGGCAGCCGCCGTCGGCGTCTCCTGGATCGCCTGCCGGACCCGCTCGCGCAGCCGGTTGTACTCCGGCATCGCCCGGATCCGCTCCGCCGCGATCTGCTCCCCCGGCTCCGAGAACAACGCCGGCTCGTCGAGGACGACGCGACCCGGACGCGGGCTCATCACCAGCACCCGGGAGCCGAGGAACACGGCCTCGTCGACGCTGTGGGTGATGAACAGGATGGTCTTGCCGGTCGCCCGCCAGATGTCGAGCAGCTCGTTCTGGAGGCGCTCACGCGTCAGCGCGTCCAGGGCGCCGAACGGCTCGTCCATCAGCACGATGTCCGGGTCGTTGGTCAGCACCCGGGCGATCTGGCAGCGCTGCTGCATGCCGCCGGACAGCTCGTAGGGACGCCGGTCGCCGAAGTCGGAGAGGCCGACCATCGTGAGGTACCGCTCCGCCTCGGCCCGCCGCTCCTTGGCGCCCACGCCCCGCAGCTTGGGCCCGAGCTCGACGTTCTTGCGGACGTTCAGCCAGGGGTACAGCATCGGCTGCTGGAACACGACCCCCCGCTCGGCGGAGGGCCGGCGCACCCGCTCCCCGCCGACCGTGATCGTGCCCTCGGAGGGCCGCATGAAGCCGGCCAGCAGCCGCAGCAGCGTGGTCTTGCCGCACCCCGAGGGGCCGGCCAGACACACGAACTGGCCGGCCTCGATCGTCATGTCGATCCGGTCGATCGCGTGGACGAGGGAGCCACGGACGTTGAAGTAGTGCCGCAGCCCCTCGATCTCGACGGCCTGGTCGTGGCTCACTGCGACGCCGACTTCGCCGGCCCGGCGTCGACGCCGGCGGCGTAGACGCTCGCGGGCGCCACCGCGGCGATCCCGCCCTGGGCGTAGAGGAACTTCGCGGTGCTGAGCAGGTCCTTGGCCATCTTGCCGCCGAGGTGCTGCGCGTCGGCCTGCTGGGCCGCCGGAAGGTACGAGTAGCCCTTGAACAGCGCGACCGCCTGCTTGGTGGAGACCCCGAGCTCGACCGCGATGCTCTCCGCGGCGGTGCTCGGCTTGTCCTCGATCTGCTTGACGCCCCAGTCCTCCGCCTTGGCCCACTGCTTCATGAACGCCGGGTTCGCCTTCATGAAGTCGTTGCGGGCGGTGCCGAGGTCGTACGTCGGCTTGCCCGCCTTGGCGGTGTCCGCACTGCTCAGCACGAGGTGCCCGCTCTTCAGCAGGGTGGCCAGCGACGGGTTCCACACCCACGCCGCGTCGATCTGCTTGCCCTGCCAGGCCGACGGCATCTTCTCCGGCTCGAGGTTGATCAGCTTGACGTCCTTGTCCGGGTCCATCCCGGCGTCCTGCAGCGCCTGGAGCAGCGAGAAGTGCGACGTGGAGCCGAACGGCACGGCGATGGTCTTGCCCTTGAGGTCGGTCAGCTTCTTGACCGACGGGTCCCGGGCGACCAGCGACTCGGCGTCACCGATGATGTCGTGGATCCAGATCACCGACACCGGCAGGTTGAGCGGCTTCGACATCGCGATCGTGGCGGGTGAGGAGCCCATCAGGCCCAGGTCGACGCTCTTCGCGCCGTACGCCTGGACGACGTCGCCGCCGGAGGCGAAGTTCGACCACTTGATCGTGGCCTTGGGCATGCAGGCCTCGAGGATCCCCCGGTCCTTGACCACCAGGTCGGCGTTGGGGATCTTCTGGTAGGCGATGCGCGCGCTGGTGGTGACCGACGAGTCCGGCTTCCACGGGCACTTGGTGCCCGTGCCACCGGAGGCGCTCCGGTTGGAGTCGACACAGCCGCTGAGCCCGAGGGCGAGCACGGCCACGGTGCCGGTGGCGAGGAGGGTCGAGCGTGTGAACATGGGCTTCCTTAGGGTGGGGTCGGGTCAGGCCTTGCCGCGCCAGGGGACGAGCACGGTCTCGAGGAGCTTGATGATGCCGTCCAGCGCGACGGCGGCGACGCCGATGACGATGATGCAGGCGATCGTCAGCGGTGTCTGGAGCTGCGTGCCGGACAGGTAGGCCAGGCCGCCGATGCCCGGGATGCCGTTGTTGAGCTCGGCCGCGACGACCGTCGTCCACGCGAACCCGACCGCGACCCGGATGCCGTTGAGCACCTCGGGCAGGGTGGCCGGGATCGTCACCGACGTCAGGGCCTGCCGACGCGACGCCCCGAGGCTCAGCACGGCGTTGACCTGGTCCTCGCGGACCCCCCGGACGCCGCTGATCGTGGCCATCGTGATCGGCGGGAACGCCGCCAGGAACAGCAGCCAGATCTTGGAGGTGTCGCCGATCCCGAACCAGACGATCAGCAGGCCGATGTAGCCCAGGGGCGGCAGCGACCGGAGGAAGTTGAGGTAGGGCTCGGTGACGATGCCGATCCACTTGACGGTCGACATCATCAGGCCGAGCGGGATCCCGACCACGATCGCGGCACCCACGCCGACCGCGATCCGCTGCAAGCTCGCGACCAGGTGCTCCCACAGGTAGTAGTTCTGCGCACCGCGGACGATCCGGTTCACGCCCGGAGCCACCTGGTGGTCGCTGTTGGCCTGCACGAAGGCGTGCCACACGGCACCGGGTCCGGGCAGGTAGAGCGGCCGGATCAGCTTCAGCTCGGTCACCAGCCACCAGGCGACGATCGTGAAGACGAGCACCGAGATCCGGATCAGCCACGAGGTGGACCTCCCGCGGCCGGAGCCGCGGCGGGGCGCTCCGGGTGGCGCGACCGGTGTCGGCCCGGACGTGGTGACGGTGGTGACGGGCTGGGCCATGGTTACTCCCATGAGATGCGTCGGGCTCGGGCCTGGACAGCGCTGATCGCTGCGACGTTCACGACATCGTGCACCCCGCAGCCCCGGGAGAGGTCGTTCATCGGGGCGGCGAGCCCCTGCAGCAGCGGGCCGAACGCCTCGGCGCCGCCGAGACGCTCGACCAGCTTGTAGCCGATGTTGCCGGAGGACAGGTCGGGGAAGACGAGGACGTTGGCTCGTCCGGCGACCGGCGACCCCGGGGCCTTCTGGTCGGCGACGGAGGCCACCAGGGCGGCGTCCGCCTGCAGCTCGCCGTCCACGGCGAGCGCGGGCGCACGTCGCCGGACCAGCTCCGTGGCCTCCCGGACCCGGTCGACCGAAGGGTGCTCGGCGCTGCCCAGCGTGCTGAACGACAGCATCGCCACCTGCGGCACCTCGCCGGTGAGCGCGGCGTAGGTGCGGGCGGTGGCGACCGCGATCTCGGCGAGCTGGGCGGGGTCGGGGGTGGGTACGACGGCGCAGTCCCCGAAGCCCAGCGAACGACCGTCCGCCGTGCGCAGCAGGAAGCTGCTCGACAGCAGTGACCCTCCGGGCTCGATCCCGATGACCCGAAGGGCGGCCCGGACCACCTCCCCGCTGCTGTGGGTGCTGCCCGCGACGGCGGCGTCCGCGGCGCCGGTGCGCACCAGCGCGGCGGCCAGCCACACCGGGTGGCACCGCCGGGCGTGCGCGACCTCCGAGGACCAGCCGGCGGCCTCGCCGATCTCCTCCAGGCACGCGCCGGCGGGTCCCTGGGCCAGCTCGTGGAGGGACAGCGTGTCAGCGGGTCCGGACCCCGACGGGGACGAGGACAGCAGCAACGGCCGCACCCCGTGGGCACCCAGCTCCGCGGCCGCCTCGCGGACCCGCGGGTCGTCGCCCTCCGCGAGCGCCACCCGAGTGCCGGCGAGGTCGCCGGACCTGAGCCGCGTCAGCCAGGGACCCGGGTCACGGGACGGCGCCACCCCGGCGGCGGCGGCCGTCAGCCCCGTGGTGGTCTCGGTCATGGTGGTCGGTCAGGCTACCGCGCCGGGTGCGGCCAGGACCTGCGACACGGGCACGGGCTCCAGACCGTGCGCCGCCGCGACCGGCTCGTTGGTGACCCGGCCCGCGACCGTGTTGAGACCACCCGCGAGCACCGGGTCCTCCGCGAGTGCGCGGCGCCAGCCGCGGTCCGCCAGCGCCACCGCGTAGGGCAGCGTGACGTTCGTGAGCGCGTAGGTCGAGGTGTTCGGCACCGCGCCCGGCATGTTCGCCACGCAGTAGAAGACGCTGCCGTGCACCTGGTACGTCGGATCGGCGTGCGTCGTGGGCCGCGAGTCCTCGAAGCAGCCGCCCTGGTCGATCGCGATGTCGACGAGCACGCTGCCCGGCTTCATCCTGGACACCAGCTCGTTGCTGACCAGTCGCGGTGCCAGCGCGCCCGGCACGAGGACGGCGCCGATCACGAGGTCCGCGGCCAGGACCGCCTGCTCGATCGAGTACGCGTTCGCCGCGAGCGTCTTGACCCGGCCGTTGTAGCGCCGGTCGATCGCCCGCAGCTTGTCGACGTTGGTGTCCAGCACGGTGATGTCGGCCCACGACCCGGTGGCCATGGCGATCGCGTTGCTGCCGGAGACCCCGGCGCCGAGCACGACGACGTCGGCCGGCGCGACGCCCGTGACGCCGCCCAGCAGCAGGCCACGGCCGCCCTGGGCCGCCATCAGCGCGTGCGCGCCGACCTGTGGTGCCAGGCAGCCGGCGACCTCGCTCATCGGGTAGAGCAGCGGAAGGGCGCCGTTGGGCAGCTGGACCGTCTCGTAGGCGATCGCGGTGGTGCCCGCGTCGAGCAGCGCCTGCGTGCAGGGGGCGGAGGCGGCCAGGTGCAGGTAGGTGAAGAGGGTGAGGTCCTCACGGAGCCGGTGGTACTCCTCGGCGACCGGCTCCTTCACCTTCAGCACGAGCTCGGCACCGGCCCAGACCTCGTCGGCGCTCTCCTCGATCTTCGCGCCCGCGGCGACGTACTCCTCGTCGCGGATCGAGGAGCCGATGCCGGCACCGGCCTGGACCACCACGTCGTGGCCGTGGCGCACGAGCTCGTGGACCCCGGCGGGCGTGATCGCCACCCGGTACTCGTGGTTCTTGACTTCGGTGGGGATGCCGACGTGCATCGGGACCTCTCTCCTTCGACGTGCTGCGTGGTGGCTGCCGGGTGCGGCGGGGTGCGGCGGGGCTCAGGCGCGGACGTGGGCGTCGACGGCGGACAGGACGGCGTCGACCCCGTGCAGCAGGTCGTCGAGGACCTCGCGGTCGGCCACCAGGGGCGGCGAGAGCATCAGCAGGGTCGCGCCGCGGTCGTCGGGCCGGGTGATCAGGTTGACCTCGCGCATCGCCCGGGGCATCACCTCGCGGACCAGCTCGACGCCCTGCTCCTCGGTGAGGTCGCGGCCGGAGTCACGGTCTCCCGTGAGCTCGATCGCGTAGAAGAACCCGGTGCCACGCCACTCCAGCACGCTGGGGTGGGCCTCGCGCAGCCGGTCCAGTCCCGCCTGGAAGTGCGGCTCGAGCGTGCGGACGTTGCCGAGGACGTCCTCGTCCCGCATGGCCGAGACGTTGGCGACCGCGACGGCGGTGGACACGGGGTGGCCGCCCCAGGTCGAGCCATGGGTGAACACGCCGGCCCGTGAGGAGGCCATCAGCCCCTGCGCGAGCGGCTCCCGGATCAGCACGCCGCCCAGCGGCGCGTAGCCGGACGTCGAGCCCTTGGCGAACGTGATCAGGTCGGGCACGACGCCGTACTTGGCGCTGCCGAACCAGTCGCCGAGGCGGCCGAACGCGCAGATCACCTCGTCGGCGACCAGCAGGATCCCGTAGCGGTCGCAGATCGAGCGGAGCTCGGCCCAGTAGCCGTCGGGCGGGACCAGGGCGCCCCGGGAGTTCTGCACCGGCTCGGCGAAGACGGCCGCGAAGGTGTCCGGGCCCTCTCGCTCGATGACCTCGACCATCGCGCGCAGGCTCGGCAGGTCCGCGGCGGTGCCGCCCTCGGGTACCCGCTCCCCCAGCGTGTGCGGGACGTGGAAGACCCCGGGCATCAGCGGCCCGAACGGCGCCTTGAACTTCGGGATCCCGGTCACGGCCAGGGCCCCGAGCGTGGTGCCGTGGTAGGACATGTCGCGCGAGATGATCTTGGTGCGCTGCGGCTCGCCCTGGCTGAGGTGGTACTGCCGGGCGAACTTGATCGCGGACTCGACCGCCTCCGAGCCCGAGTTCACGAAGAAGACCGTGTCGAGGTCCCCGGGGGCCAGGCCGCTGATCAGCGTGGCGGCCTCGACAGAGGCGGGGTGGGCCGCGGACCAGTTCGTCCAGTAGGCCAGCTGCTCCATCTGCTTGGTGGCCGCGGCCGGGACGTCCGAGCGGCCGTGCCCCATGTTCACGCAGAACAGCCCGGCGAGCCCGTCGAGGAACCGGGTGCCCCGGTCGTCGTACAGGTAGCACCCCTCGCCGCGCACGATCACGGGGAGCTCGTCGGCGCTCCACACCGCCCCGCGGGTGAAGTGCGGGAACAGGTGCTCCCGCGCACGGGCCCTCACGTCTGACTGGTTCATCGCCGACCTCCTTCGCTCGACGTCCCGGGGGACGTGGGTCCACTGTGGGGGACAGGACTGGTCTGATGAAGGTCCAGATCGGAACGAGATTAGTGGTACCAGAGCCGGAGCGTCACCCGAGCTGCCGGCGGACCAGACCGGCGAGGATCCGCACCCCGGGCACGATGGCCTCCGGGGTGATCGCGGCGAACCCGAGCCGCAGGTTCTCGCGGTGCCGCTCCGGGTCGGTGAAGTAGATGTCGCCGCGCTCCACCACGACCCCCTGACGCAGGGCGGCGGCGGCCAGCTCGACGCAGTCGAGCCCCGGTGGACCGGGCAGCCAGATGCTGACGCCGCCGGGTGGAGCCTCCACCTGCCAGGGGAGCTCGGCCTGGAGCGCGTCGCGCAGCGTGGCCCACCGCTGCGCGAGCTGGGTACGTCGTCGGCGGACCGTGCGGTGGTACTGGCCGTTCGCGATCAGCAGCGCCATGGCCCGCTGCGTGTGCCCGGAGGCGTGCCGGATCCGGTAGCGGCGCAGCCGGCGCAGCTCCTCGACGAGCTCCGGCGCGGCGACCAGGTAGCCGAGCCGCAGCCCCGGGGCCAGGAACTTCGAGAACGTCCCGAGGTAGACGACGCGCTCGCTGTCCGGCAGGGCCTTGAGGGCGGGCGTGGGGCTGCCGTGGTAGCGGAACTCGCTGTCGTAGTCGTCCTCGACCAGCAGCAGGTCGTGGGTGGCGGCCAGGGCCAGCAGCCGGCGCCGGCGGGCGATCGACAACGTCACGTTGGTGGGGCTGTGATGGCTCGGGGTCAGGTGCACCAGGGACAGCCCGGCGGGGTCCTCCGGCGGCACCATCCCAGCACCGTCGACCTCGATCGGCCGCAGCGTGGCGCCCGCGCGCAGGAAGATCCGGCGCGCGTCGAGGTAGCCGGGCTCCTCCACGCCGACCACGGAGCCGGGTCGCACCAGCGCGTGCGCCAGCAGGTCCAGGCCCTGCTGGGCGCCCAGCGTCACCAGGACCTGGGCGGGGTCGGCCTCGATCCCGCGGGCCGGCAGCACGTGCCGGCAGAGCTCCTCGACCAGCATCGGGTCGTCCTCGTCCACGCCGTCGCGCAGGCTGTCGTGGAGGTGGGCCGGCTCGAGCGCCTCCCGCAGCGCCCGCAGCCAGGGCAGCCGGGGGAACGAGGAGACGTCGACCTGGCCGGCCACGAAGGGGAAGGGGTAGGACTGCCAGTCGCGCACCTTGGCGATCTCCGGCAGGCCGGCGTCGGGCAGCGCCTGAAGATGCCGCGACCAGTCCACCGGCTCGGCCACGGCGGCCGCGGGCAGGCCGCGCCGCAGCTCGCGGAGCATGTCCCGGTTGACGAACAGCCCGCTTCGCGGTCGCGCCTCCACGAACCCCTCGGACTCGAGCTCGAGGTAGGCGGTGTTGACGGTGTTGCGCGAGACGCCGAGCTCGCGGGCGAGCTCCCGCGAGGACGGCAGCGGACGCATCGGGTCCAGCGCTCCGGCGGCGATCTCGTGCTCGAGGGCCTCCCGCAGCTGGCGGTAGAGCGGCTTGTCGGTGCCGCGCTCGATCGAGAGCCGGGTGCGCGCCACCGGCGCAGGGTAGCGAGCGCTCACGGCGCGGTCAGCAGGGCGGCCAGCTCGGTCACCGCGATCGCCACGGTGACCAGCGTCAGGGCGGCCGGCGCGCGTCCGCCCCGCGGTCGGTCCCGGGCCTTGATGTCGGCGTCGTGGCGGTAGCGCCCCCGGCTCTCGAGGAACACCCATCCGGCGGCGGGCAGCGCGACGACCACGCACAGCAGCGCCAGCGGCCCCAGCCGGTCGACGGTCAGCCGGGACACCGCTGCGGACCCGGCCAGCAGCGACAGGGCGGTCCGCTGCCAGGCCAGGGCGGTCCGCTCGTTCTGGGCGCCCTCCGGCTCGGGCACGGCGCTAGAACCCCACCACGAGGATCGCGAGGGCCGCGACCACCACCGCTGCTGTCAGCAGCGCGCTCAACGTCGAGGACGGCAGCGGCTCGGAGTGCCGCATCGCCCGCTCCGCGCGTGCCCAGCGCAGCCAGGACAGCACCGCGCACACCAGTCCCAGCGCCACCAGCAGTGCGGCGAGCCCCTCCTGCAGCGCGCCGGGGATCGACAGGTCGATGGCGTCCAGCGCCACGCCCCCGGCCAGCAGGGCCAGCGCGGTCCTGATCCAGGCCAGGAAGGTGCGCTCGTTGGCGAAGCTGAACCGGTAGTCCGGCTCGGCGCCCGAGCCGTAGACCCAGCCGGGCCAGCGCCTGCCGCCGCTCACCCCGCTCAGCCCACGAACAGCGGCAGGGACCGGCCCACGAGGCTGCGGCGTACGACGGGCAGGGCGGCGGCGACCCCGGCGAGGGCCCGTGCCGCGGGCGCGTCCGGCTCGGACAGCAGCAGCGGGACCCCGTCGTCCCCCGCGCGGCACAGGGCCTCGTCCAGCGGCACCCGGCCCAGGACCGGCGCACCCAGCGTCTCCGCGAGCCGGTCGCCGCCGCCGGACCCGAACCCGCCGCCGGTCATGTTCTCGACCACGCCGGCGACCGGCATCCGGGCGTCCAGGGCCATCCGCCCGACCCGGGCCGCCACCTGCTCCGCGGCCCGCTGGGGGGTCGTGACGACCAGCATCGCCGCATCCGGCAACAGCTCGAGGACGGTGAGCGGGACGTCACCGGTGCCGGGGGGCAGGTCCACCAGCAGCACGTCGAGCTCGCCCCAGCAGACGTCGTCGAGGAACTGCTCGAGGGCCTTCTGCAGCATGGGCCCGCGCCACACCACCGGCTGCTCCTCGTCGACGAAGAAGCCGATCGACATCAGCCGGACCCCGTGGGTCTGCACCGGCAGCATCACGCCCTTGACCGCGACCGGCTGCTCGCGGACCCCGAACAGCTGCGGGACCGAGTAGCCCCACACGTCGGCGTCCAGGACGCCGACCCGCTGCCCCGAGCGGGCCAGCGCCACGGCGAGGTTCGCGGTGACCGAGGACTTGCCGACACCACCCTTGCCGGAGGCGACGGCGTAGACCCGTGCGGAGGAGCCGAGCGCGCCGGGACGCCGGTTGCCGGCCCGCAGCCGGCCGGCCAGCGAGGCCCTCCCGGTCTCCTCGAGCGTCGAGGTCCGCACCTCGACGTCACGGACCCCGTCGACGCCGAGGGCGGCGAGCTCCACGAGGCCGCGGAGCGGGTCCGCGGGCGACGCCTCGCGGACCAGGGTCCGGACCGTGACCGCGACCCGGCCGCCGCGGGCGGTGACGTCGCCGACGAGGCCCAGCTCGCCGAGCGGACGGTCGAGCGCCGGATGCACGACCCCGGCCACGGCGGCACGGACGGCGTCCCCCAGGCCGCTGCGCGACGCCCGGGCGAGCGGCAGGGTCCGGCTCACGGCGCCACCTTGAAGGCCTTGCGCTTGGGCTTCACCGGACGCATCAGGAACTCCGGGCGGCGGCGGCCGTCGGCGCTCGGGCCGGGACGGGTCCGGGCCAGCCACTCGTGGAACGCCTCGCGGGACTTGCGGATGTCGACCTCGATGTCGCCGTAGCGGTCGCCGGGCAGCGCCTTGGCCAGCCGGACCCGCTGCAGCCAGCAGTGCATCCCCGACCACGGGTCCGGCTGGACCGGGAAGGTGAGGTTCTGGTGCACGCCGGGATCCTCCCAGTAGATCCGCGAGCTGTCGGGGTCGGCGCTGTCGAACGGTGCCACCCCCTGCGCGTAGCGCATCCGGTAGATGCCGTCCTCGCTGCGGTCGAGGTCCACCCGTCCCGTGGCCCACCGGCTGCCGTCGCCCTCGTGCAGCCGCCACCGGCCCATGTGGTGGCTCATCGCGATCACCCCGGGGCGGATGCCCTGGTGCGCCCAGATCCGGGCCACGAAGTAGCCGATCCGGGTGGTCACCCGCACGAGGTCGTCGGTGGCGAGCCCGAGCCGCTCAGCGTCGTCGGCGTTGACCCAGATCGGGTGGGTGTTGCTGATCTCGTTGAGGTACTTCGCGTTAGCCGACCGGGTGTGGATCAGGGTGGGCAGCCGGAAGGTCGGGACCAGCACCATCTCGCCGGCCTCGGTGTCCATGGTGCGGTGCGAGACGTGGGACTCGATGTAGCCGGGGGTGGCGTGCTCCGGCCAGCCGAAGTCCGCCATCGACTGCGAGTACAGCTCGAGCCTGCGGCTCGGGGTCAGCCAGCCGGCCACCGCGGAGCCGTCGTCGAGCCGGACCCCGACGGCGCCCGCCTCCCCGACCAGGGGCGGGGTCGACTCGTCGGTCGTCGGCTTGCGGAGCACGCCGAGCTCGTCCGGCTCGGTGTCGGCGAGCTCGGCCTCGGTGAGCGGCCGCTCGTCCTGACGGTAGACGTCGCGGGCGATCTCCACGACGCCGTACTTGCGCATGTACTCCAGTGGCTCCATCCCCTGCGCGGCCGCCTTCTCCGGCAGGCCGGGGACCCGGTTCTCGAAGACCCATCGGTAGTACTCCTCGACGGTGACCTTCTCCCCCGGCCGGTACGGCGACTCGAAGTACCGGCGGATCCCCAGCGAGCCGTCCGGGTCGATGCGCCAGGACAGCTCGAACCAGAACTCGTTCTCCTCCCACACCGAGCCCGGGTTCGCGTCGCGGGTGTCTCCGACGGGCATCCCGAGCTTGTCCATGGCGACCCGCCGGACGGGCTGCCGGAAGCCCAGCCAGCGGGCCGCGTGGGTCTCGTATGACTGGGTGTCGTGCCGCTCGGTGGAGTGCCCCATGGGAAGCACGTAGTCCGCGAAGGTGGCGGTCTCCGACCAGGTGGGGGTCAGCGCAACGTGCAGGCCGACCTTGTCACGGTCGGTGAGCGCCTCGACCCAGGTGAACCCGTCGGGGTTCGTCCACACCGGGTTGTAGACGCGGGAGAAGTAGACGTCCAGCCTGCCGCGGCCGTCGTTGAGCAGGTGCGGCAGCAGGATCGACATCTCGTTCGTGGACAGCGGGTACTCCGGGGGCCACAGCAGCTCGTTCCAGCTCTCGTGCCCCTCGGGCACGTCGAAGCCGTGCGCGATGAACTTGTCCCAGCCGTTGGGGCTGGTGCCGCCGGGGGTGCCGACGCTGCCGGTGAGCACGTTGAGGAAGAACAGCGACCGGGCGACCTGCCAGCCGCCGAGGTTGCCCGCCGCCGCGGACCGCCAGATGTGCGCGGACAGCGCCGACCCTGCCGTCGCGACGGTCTCGGCGAGCTCCCGCAGCTTCTCGACCGGGACCCGGGCCTCCTCGGCGGCGTACTCGAAGGTGAAGCCCGCGTAGTCCTCGGTCAGCAGGGCCAGGAAGGTGTCGAAGTCGCGCTCGGCGCCGGGGTGCAGCCGCTCCAGGTACGTCGACCAGTTGACCCAGCGACGCAGGTAGTCCCGGTCCACCTGACCGGTCCGGAGCAGGTGCGCCGCCACGGCGAGCAGGATCGCCGCCTCGCTCCCGGGCCACGGGGCGATCCACAGGTCGGCGTGCGAGGCGGTGTTGGACATCCGCGGGTCCAGCACGACGAGCTTGGCGTTGCCCTCGTTCTTGGCCTCCATGATCCGCTGCGCGTGCGGGTTGAAGTAGTGCCCCGACTCCAGGTGGGAGGACAGCAGCAGCACGACCTTCGCGTTCGCGTAGTCCGGCGAGGGACGGTCGTAGCCGCCCCACAGGGTGTAGCCGAGGCGGGCTCCCGCGGAGCAGATGTTCGTGTGGCTGTTGTGGCCGTCGACGCCCCAGGCCAGCAGGAACCGCTCGGCGAAGCCGTCCTCGCCGGGGCGGCCGACGTGGTAGACCACCTCGTCGCGGCGGTCCTCGACGATCGCCCTGCGGATCCGGCCGGCGATCTCGTCGAGCGCGTCGTCCCAGGTGCACTCCTCCCACTGGCCCGACCCGCGCTCACCGGTGCGGCGTAGCGGGTGCAGGATCCGCTCGGGGTCGTTGAGCTGGTTGATCGTGGCCGGGCCCTTCGCGCAGTTGCGGCCGCGCGAGCCCGGATGGGCCGGGTTGCCCTCCACCTTCGTGATGCTCAGGTCGTCCTTGGCGACGTAGGCGAGCAGCCCGCACGCCGACTCGCAGTTGAAGCACGTGGTGGGGATCAGCATGAACTCGCGGGGGACCTTGCGGGGGTGTGCCTTCGCGTCGTACGCGACGTGGTGGTCCCAGGTCTCGGGGGGAGGGAAGTTCGCGAGGTTCTCGTGCCGCCGGGCGCCCGGCAGCACCGGCGGGGCCGGGAGCCCGCCGGCGGCCGGGGTGGTGCGGGGCTCTTCGGTGGTGGTCACTCCGGCTCCCTCGAGGTCAGGACGCGTCAGGACGGGTCAGGCGGTGCGGGTGGTGTCAGGACAGCGGGACGTCCTGGCCGGCACGGACGAACACCGACTCGTAGGCCAGCAGCGCCGGCTGCACCAGGAGGCCGGCCACCAGGGCCGCCCAGCCCGCGGAGCCGGTCCAGGCCAGCGCGGCCAGGACCACGGACAGGGCGACGGGGACCACCGACCCGAGCCAGAACAGCCGCGCGTAGCGGCCCCGGACGATGATCCGCGCGGCCACCGCGGCACCGCGCGACCGGTGCCCACCACCGAGGTCCAGGGCGGTGACGACGAGGTGCAGGACCGCACCGACGAGCAGCGCCCGGGCCGCGAGTGCGACGGCGGAGGAGCTCTGACCGGCGAGGACCAGCGCGACCGCCATCGCGCCGGACCCGACCATCAGCGCCTGCACCAGCAGGTGCGGCAGCAGCCAGCGCGACTGCCACAGGTCGCGGCCCTCCGCCTGGGCGAACAGGAACGCGGTGTAGCCGGCCACCAGCGCGCACGGGACCAGCACGAGCCAGGCCAGCCAGCCCAGCACGCCGTCGAGGCCCAGCACCCCCGCCACGAACCAGGCGGTCGTCGCCAGCCCGAACAGCAGCAGGCAGTAGCCGCCGAGGACCAGCCAGGAGGTGTGGTGGGGCTTGGTGAACAGGTAGTAGAACCGGTCCGGGCGCTTGAGGTCCCACACCAGCAGCACGCCGGTCGCCGCAGCGCCGACCGCGGCGAGGACCGGGGCCACCACGTCGCCGACCGCCCCGAGGGAGACACCGAGGATGACGGCCAGCGCGGCCAGGAACAGCGCGCCGCCGGCGAGGCCCTTGGCCCACAGGTAGGTGACCACCCGCCAGCCCCAGGGCCGCGGGTGCGAGGTGTTGAGCGTGGTGTGCGCGGTGGGGTCGTCGCCCTCGTAGTCGTGCGAGGTCCGCAGCCGCTGCTCGTCGGGGCGGGCCCACAGGTACGTGTCGCGCACGGGCGCCGCGAGCGGGTCGAGCACGGCTCGCTCGGCGCCGAGGTAGAACACGTTGGGGCCGGTGTTCTGGTCCGGCGCCCGCACCGCCGTGGGGTTCGCGGCGACGAGCCGGGAGATGCCGGTGGTCTCGTCGTCCACGTCGCCGACCCAGATCGAGTGCGTCGGGCAGACCGTCACGCAGGCCGGCTCCAGGCCCTCGTCGACCCGGTGGGCGCAGAAGTTGCACTTCGCGGCGGTGTGCGTCTCGGCGTCGATGTAGATCGCGTCGTAGGGGCAGGCCTGCATGCACGACTTGCAGCCGATGCAGCGCTCGCTGTCGAAGTCGACGATGCCGTCGTCGCGCTTGAACAGCGCGGTGGTCGGGCAGATCTTCACGCACGGCGCGTCCGTGCAGTGGTTGCAGCGCATCACGCCGAAGTCGCGGGTGGAGTCCGGGAACGTCCCGGAGTCGACGTACTTGACCCAGGTGCGGAACTGGTCGAGCGGGATGTCGTGCTCGGTCTTGCAGGCGACCGTGCAGGCATGGCACCCGATGCAGGTGCGCTGGTCGATCGCGAAGCCGTACTGCACCGTCCACGCCCTTCCCTGGAGCTCTGGTCCCAGCACGATCCTCGGGCAGGTCCGGGTCCCGCGGTAGAGCGCGTTGGTTATGCCGTCATAATCTACGGTTATGAGGACGCAGCGTTGGGCCAGCGACCTCGGGCCGCTGCGGCTGCTCGTGGCGGTCGGCGAGCACGGCAGCATCACGGAGGCCGCGCGCCTGGAGGGCGTCAGCCAGCCTGCCGCCAGCAAGCAGATCGCGGCGCTGGAGCGGGCCATGTCGCTGCCCTTGCTGCGCCGCGCCCCCAGCGGCTCCACCCTGACCGCCGAGGGCGAGGTGGTCGCGAGCTGGGCCGGGCGGGTGCTCGCCACCGTCGAGCAGATGCGCGGCGCCGTGGAGTCGATGCGCGTGCATGCGGACCCCGACCTGGTCGTCGCGGCGAGCATGACGGTGGCGGAGCACCTCGCCCCGGCCTGGCTCTCCACGCTGCGGGCGACCCGCCCGGACGTGCACGTGGGCCTGCGGGTGACGAACTCCCACGACGTGCAGGAGCTCGTCGTCCGGGGGGAGGTGGACCTCGGCTTCGTCGAGACAGCGACCCTGGACCCCCGCGTGGAGAGCCGCCGGCTGATGCGGGACCGGCTGGCGGTCGTGGTGGCGCCGACCCACGCCTGGGCCGCGAGGCGGCGGTCGCTGGGTGCCGAGGACCTCGCCCGCACCCCGCTGATCGTGCGGGAGCACGGTTCCGGCACCCGGGACACGCTCGACCGCGTGCTGCGTGCGAACCCGGCCGACCCGCTGCTGGTCCTCGGGTCGAACGAGGCGGTGAAGGGCGCGGTCAAGGCGGGGGTCGGGGCCGCGGTCCTCAGCGTCCTCGCGGTCGGCGAGGACGTCCGTCGTGGGCAGCTGGTGGAGGTCGCCGTGGACGGGCTGGACCTGCACCGGCCGATCAGCGCGGTGTGGCGACGCGGTCAGCGGCTCGGGGACGCCTCCCGCACGCTGCTCCGCACGGCCGCGTCCGGCTCTCCGGCCTGAGCACCGGCCGCCCGCAGCGCGTCGCCGATCTGGCTGGGGACGTCGACGACCGTCGCGCCGGCCTCGGTGAGCGCGGCGACCTTGGACTCGCCACTGCCGCGCCCGTCGGTGACGATCGCGCCCGCGTGCCCCATCCGCTTGCCCGGTGGAGCGGTCCGCCCGGCGATGTAGGCGACGACGGGCTTGGTCATCGTCGCGACGTACGCCGCCGCCTCCTCCTCCATGACCCCGCCGATCTCGCCGACGAGCACGACGGCATGGGTGCGCTCGTCCGCGTCGAGGGTGCGTACGGCGTCGAGCGTGGTGGTGCCCAGGATCGGGTCACCGCCGATGCCGACGAAGGCGGACTGCCCGAAGCCGGCGGTGACGAGGTTCAGGCAGACGAGCGTGCCGAGGCTGCCGCTGCGCGAGACCACCCCGACGTTGCCCGGACGGAAGATGTTGGGGGCGAAGCCCGGCATGATGCCCACGGAGGTCTCCCCCGGCACCACGAGCCCGGCGGTGTTGGGTCCCAGCACCTGTGCGCCGCTCTCCCGGGCCCGCGCGAGCACCTCCATCACGTCCTGGGCGGGCACGTGCTCGGCGAGGAAGACCACCTTGCGCACGCCCGCGGAGACGGCGTCGAGCGCCGCCTCCCGGGCGGCCATCGGAGGCACGAACAGCACCGTGGCGTCGACCTGGTGCCGCGCCGCCGCCTCGGCGACGCTGTCGTAGACCCGCACGCCCGCGACCTCGCGGCCGCCCTTGCCCGGGCTGACACCGGCGACCACGCGGGTGCCGCACTCGGCCATCCGCTGCGACCAGTAGGACCCCTGCCGTCCGGTGATCCCCTGGACGATGACCGACTCACCGCTCCTGACCAGCATCAGCGCACCTCCGCGCTCACCGGGGCCGTCGAGGGCGCCGGAGCGGCCGAGGCGGCCGCTGCGACGGCCGCGCGGACCGCGTCGTCCATCAGGTCGTAGGGCTCGACGCCCAGCCGCTCCCGCACGAGCCGCACGGCCTCCTCCTCGCCGGTGCCGTGGATCGTGAAGAACACCGGGACGTCGGGGCGCAGCTCCTCGAGGGCCGCGACGACGCCCTCCGCCATCACGTCGGTGCGGGCGAACGCGCCGCAGAAGTTCACGAGCAGGCTCTTCACCCGCGGGTTGTCGAGCACCAGCGACAGGGCGGGCGTGGCCTTGGTGTAGGCGTCGCCACCGATCTCGAGGAAGTTGGCCGCCCGGCCGCCGTAGTGGTGCACGACGTCGAGGGTCGTCATGGTGAGCCCGGCCCCGTTGGCGAGCACCCCGACGTCGCCGTCCAGCTCGATGAGCTGCAGCCCGAGCTCGCGGCCCCGCCGCTCGAGCTCGGTCAGCTGCTCCTGCGCCGACTCGGGCGCCGCGGCCACGACGGCCTCCTGGCGCGGCTCGGAGCCAGGGTCGATCGAGATCTTCGCGTCCAGCGCGACCACGTCGCCGGCGCGGGTCAGCACCAGTGGGTTCACCTCGGCGAGGTCGGCATCGCTGTCGCGGTAGACCCCGTACAGCCGCACCAGCGCGTCGGCCACCGCCCCACGGGCGGCGTCTGGGAGGTCGGTGCCGGCCACGACCTCCAACGCCTCCTCGGCGTCCAGACCGCGGGTGATGTCGACGGGGTGCCGCCGCACCAGCTCCGGCGTCGCCCGGTTGACCTCCTCGATGTCCATGCCGCCCGAGGTGGAGAAGAGCACCAGTGGCCCCTTGCTCACCGGGTCGTTGAGCACGGCGGCGTACAGCTCGCGCTCGATGTCCGCGCACTCCTCCACCAGGACCTCGTGGACGGGGTAGCCGTCGACGCTGAGGGCGAGCAGCCGCTCCGCCACCTCCGCCGCCTCGTCGGCGGAGTCCGCGAAGAGCACGGCACCGGACTTGCCGCGCTTGCCGGTCGGCACCTGGGCCTTGACGACGACCCGCGAGCCGATCCGCGAGGCGACGTCGCGGGCCTCCTCCGCGCTGGAGGCCACACCGCTGACGGGCACGCGGAGGCCGCCCCGCTCCAGCAGCTGCTTGCCGTGGTGCTCGAGGAGCTTCACCGGCCGTACCTCTCGAAGTAGCTGCCCCACAGGTCGTCCTCGGAGGGCTCCCTCGCGGGGATGACGCGGGCCAGCCGCGTGATGTTGAGGAAGTGCCGGAACGAGAGGTTGTCGGAGATGCTGTTCCCGGCCCAGGTGCCGGCGCCCATCGTCAGCGTGAACCCGAGGCCGTTGTCGAAGCCGCCGCCGGTGCCGAAGCAGTGCGCCTGGTTGACGAGCACCCGGGCGACCCGCAGACGCTCCGCCACCCGCCGGGCGTGCTCCTCGGTGGCCGTGTGGATCCCGCAGGAGTGGCCGGCGCCCTGGTGGTCCAGCAGCGCCTGGATCCGCTCGAGGCCCTCGTCGAGCGTCTGGAACCGGTAGACCGCCGCGACGACCGACAGCTTCTCCCCGCTGAACGGGTGGTCGGGGCCGACGCCGTCCTCCTCCACCAGGAAGAACGCGGCGTTCCGGGCCGCCGGGGAGTCGAGCCCGGCGAGAGCGGCGATCTTCTCGGGCGACTGGGCGGTCACCGCGCCGCTGAGGTGGCCGTCCACCCACATCACGTCCTGCAGCCGGCGCTTCTCCGCCGCAGTCAGGAGGTAGCCGCCCTGGTCCGCCAGCGCCGCGAGGGCCCGGTCGTAGACGTCGGCGTGCACGTGCAGGGAGTTCTCCGAGGAGCAGCTGGTGGCGTAGTCGAAGGTCTTGCTGAGCCGGATCTTCTCGGCCGCGTCCTCGACGTCGGCGTCCGCGTCGATGATGACGGGCGCGTTCCCGACCCCGACGCCGATCGCCGGGGTGCCCGAGCTGTAGGCGGCCTGGACGTTCTTCTGGGAGCCGGTCACGACGACGAAGTCCGCCTGGCGCATGAGCTCGTAGGTGAGGGCCTTGGTGGGGTGGTCGACGTACTGCACGAGGTCGCGGGGGGCGCCGACCTTGTCGAGCTGCTCGTGGATGTAGCGCACCAGCAGCCCGCAGGTCGAGGCGCCCTTGGGGGACGGCGACAGCACGATCGCGTTGCGCCCCTTGAGCGCCATCATCGTCTTGTTCGCCGGCGTGGCAGCGGGATTCGTGGAGGGGCACACCGCCGCGACGACGCCCATCGGCTTGGCGTACTCGGTGAGGCCCAGCTCCGGGTCCTCGGAGATCACGCCGACCGAGGGTGCCCCGGTGAGGTCGCGCAGCGTCCCCATCGTCTTGCGCCGGTTCTTCACGATCTTGTCCTCGACCCGGCCCAGCCCGGTGTCCTGCACCGACAGCTCGGCCAGGATCCGTGCGCGCTCCGGCTCGGCGACGGCCCAGGCGACGCCGGCGACGACGGCGTCGACCTGCTCCTGTCCGAACTCCTCGAAGACCCGCTGCGCCTCGCGGGCGCGCCGGACGAGCTCGGCGATCGTGCCGACCACGTCCTCGTCGTCCCGCTGGGTCTGGTCCGTGGGCTGTCCGGGCATCCCGCTCACTCCTTCGGTCGTGGTGGGGACGAAGCCGCCGACCCACGACACCTATTCCAACTTGTGGAAGACCTTTCCAACAACGTACGTCGGCGGCGGCGCACCGTCAAGAGGACGGGGGCGGCCGGTCGAGGCTCAGATCCGGTAGTCCGAGGGCAGGATCGCCGCGATCTCGGCGGCGGCGTCGACCACGAGCGCGCCCAGCTGCGGCAGCCGCTCCTCCGGGAGCCGCACGTCGGGCCCCTGCACGGCCACCGCCGCCGTCGCCAGCCCCGAGGACGGCTCGAGGACGGGGGCGGCGACGCCGCACACCCCGGCGATCCGCTCCCCGCGGTTGACGCTGTAGCCGCGGTCGCGGACCGTCTCCAGCTCCCGACCGAGGGCGCGCGCCGAGGTGATCGTCCTCGACGTCATCGCGGCGAGCTCCCCGAGCCGCTCCAGCTCCGCGGCCGGCTCCCGGGAGTAGGCCAGCAGCGCCTTGCCGGTGCTCGTGCAGTACAGCGGGATCCGGGCGCCGACGGGCTGGGTGAACCGCAGCGGCTGCTCGGACTCGACCCGCAGCACCACCAGGCCGTGGTCGCCGTCGCGGACGACGAGGTTCGCCGACTCCCCCGTCGCCGCGCGGAGCCGCTCCAGGACCGGCGCGACGGCCGCGAAGCCGAGGTTGCGCTCGGCGGCCAGGCCCAGCAGCAGCGCCTCCCGGCCCAGGCGGTACCGGTCGGTCTCGGGGTTCTGGGAGACGTATCCCTCCGCGACCAGAGCCTTGAGGATCCGGTGCACGGTGCTGGTGTGCAGCGACAGCGAGCGCGCCATCTCCGAGACACCCACGTCCGTCGTGGCCCGGCGCAGCACGCCGAGGACCGACAGCGCACGCACGACGGTCTGGGTGCCGAGCACCCGCTCGTCCTCGGTCCGCGGGGACGTCGTCACGAGGCTCTCCTCCGTCGCTTCCACATGTTGGAAGGAGCAGTCTAGGTCCCGACCGGCCCATCGTGGCTCACAGCGCCTGCAGCACCGAGGCCAGACCGCTCACGAGGGCGACCCCGAGCACGAGCCGCCGGAACAGCGGCTGGGGCAGCCGGGCCCCCACGGCGACGCCCACGGCCTGCCCGAGGACGCCGGCCGGGAGCCACGCGGCGAGCAGCGGCAGCGCCGGGCGCAGGTCCGCACCCGGCCCCAGCACGAGCACCGCGACCGTGAGGGTGTTGCCGACGACGAAGTACGCCGCGAGGTCCGCGACCATGCCGGTCGCCGAGCCGGCACGACGCATCAGCAGCAGCGCCGGTGGCACGCCGTTGAGGCTGGTGGTCACCCCGAGCAGCCCACCGACGCCACCGGCCGTGAGCGCGGCGGCGGGGAACCATCGCGTGGAGGGCGCCCGGGTGGCCGGACGCGACAGGGCCAGGACCGCCACCACCGTCATGGCGCCCGCCGCCAGCTCGACCGCCCGCGCCGGGACCGACTCGCGGACGAGGAGCCCCAGCGCCATCCCCGGCAGGCTGCCGGCGACCAGCAGCGCCGTGGCAGCCGTCTCGATGCGTCGGCCGTGGCGCAGCACCAGGCCGACCCGGCTGACCAGGCCGACCAGCAGGTTGACGACCACCACGACGTCGAGCGGCACCCCCACCAGCAGGAGAGCGGGCAGCGCCACGAGCCCGTAGGCGAAGCCCACGACGCCGGCGAGGAACGTCGCCGCCAGGACGACCAGGAGTCCGAGGACCAGCACCGGACCACCGTGCCACCGCACCCGGAGGCGACGCAGCGGCCA
>JAICLD010000267.1 GCA_025927595.1 Nocardioidaceae bacterium
CCTCGGGCTCTTCGACCGCGAGCAGATCCTCGTCGTGGTCCAGGAGCGACTGCTGCACCGGCGGGACCGGGAGATCGCGAGGCTCTACGCGCACGCCGGCGTGGACCCGGACCGGCGCCACCAGCGGCACGGCGAGCGCGTGCACGTCGGCGCACCGGACGCGGTGCCGCCCGCCGCCGACGTCGCGAGCCTGCGGGACGCCGTCCTGGAGCGGGTGGGCGACGACGTCGAGCGGCCGACCTGCCCGGGCCGTCTGTGCTCGGGTTCCTCGCCTGCGGAGCGGTCGTCCGCCGCGAGGCCTACCTCGCCGCGGGCGGCTTCGACGACCTGGTGTTCTTCATGGGCGAGGAGGAGCGGCTCGCCCTCGACCTCAGGGCCGCCGGCTGGGGGCTGAGCTACGTCCCGGACGTCGTCGCCCACCACCACCCCTCCCCGGCTCGCGACAGTGCGGCTCGGCGCACCCGCGCCGCCCGCAACCGCCTGCTGACCGCGCTGCTGCGCCGCCCCTGGCCCGTCGTCGCGAGGGTGCTCGGCCAGACCGTGCGGCTGGGCGCCCCGGGGCGACGGGCCGTCCTGGAGGCCGCCGTCCGACTGCCCCGGGCGCTCGCCCGGCGCCGGCGCCTGCCGCCGGAGGTGGAGCGGGCCCGCCGCCTGCTCGAGGCGTGGCCGACGCGTGGGGCCGGGGGTACCGCCGGACAGGTGACCACCACCACGGAAGCCGCCCGGGACGGCACGGAAGCCGTGGTCTCCTGTCCTCCGGCACCCTCGCGGGGTGGGGTCAGGCCGGGCGCAGCAGCTGTCGTCGCTCGACGATCCCCGGGTCCAGCGTCCGGTAGCCCTGGTCCTCGAACAGCACGGTGATCTCGTCCGCGGTGACGTCCACGACCGCTCCGCGCCCGAAGCGCGGGTGCTGCACCGCCTCCCCCACCTGGTACGGCGTCGAGGTCGGTGCGGTCTCCTGCGCCGAGCCGTCCCGGCAGCGGTCGCAGCGGCCGCACGGCCGGCGGCGCTGCTCGCCGAAGTACCCGAGGACGAACGCCATCCGGCACCGGTCCGTCTCTGCGTAGGCACGGACCATCTCCACCCGGGAGCGGTCCAGGCGCTTCGCGGCCTCCGCGCGCTCGAGCACCGCCGCCACCGTCGCGTCGACGTCGCCGTCCTCCGGCGGCGTGGGCGAGGACAGGACGTCGGAGCGCAGGTTGAGGATCCGACCGACCTTGCGCCGGCCCAGGCCCGTGCGCTCCTGCACCCGCGCGGGGTCCGGGTGCTCGCCCGCCGCGACGGCACCCAGGACGGCCTCCACGTCACCGGGCCGTGGGACGCCGGCGGAGAAGAACCGCCCGAGCGAGAGGTCCTCGGGGCGGTAGTAGAGCACCGCGCGAGCCGGCTCGCCGTCACGGCCGGCGCGGCCGAACTCCTGGTAGTAGGTGTCGAGCGACTCGGGAGCCTGCGCGTGCAGCACGTACCGCACGTCCGGCTTGTCGATGCCCATCCCGAACGCCGACGTCGCGCACACGACGTCGACCTCGTCGGCGAGGAAGGCCTCGTGCACCTCGCGCCGTGCTCGTGCGCCGCGGCCCGCGTGGTAGACCGCCGGCCGGACCCCCTCGCGGCGCAGCCGCTCGTCGTAGCGCTCCGCCGCCCTGCGGGTCCGGCAGTAGACCAGCCCCGAGCCCGACCCGGCCAGCACGGCGTCCACCACGCGGTCCATCCGGGCGTCGTCGTCCGTGCAGCGGTCGACGGCCAGCTCGATGCTGGGGCGGTCGAAGCCCGCCACGACGACGCAGGGGTTGCGCATCCGCAGCCGCTCGACGATGTCGTCGCGCACCGGGCCCGCCGCCGTCGCGGTCAGCGCGACCACCTGGGGCGGCCCCAGGTCGCCCAGCAGCTCGCCGAGCCTGAGGTAGTCGGGCCGGAAGTCGTGGCCCCAGGTCGAGACGCAGTGCGCCTCGTCGACCGCGACGAGGCTCGGCCGCAGCCGCGCGATCCGGTCCCGGACCTCCGTGGACGCCAGCTGCTCGGGAGACAGTGCGAGGTACTCGATCTCGCCGCGGGCGGCCCGCTGGAGGGCCGCCTCCTTCGCCGACGCGGACTCCGCGGAGCTGAGCCGCGCGCCCCGGGACCGCGGGTCGTCGGGAAGCCCGACGAGCTGGTCCTGCTGGAGGGCCAGCAGCGGCGAGACCAGCAGGGTCAGCCCGTCCTTGAGGACCCCCGGCAGCTGGTAGACCAGCGACTTGCCCGTCCCGGTCGCCGACACCAGGAGGACGTCGTCGCCCCGCAGCAGCGCCTCGATCGCCTCCTCCTGGCCCGGCGCCAGCCGCTCGTGGCCGAAGACCTCGCGCGCCACCCGGCGGGCGTCGTCGAGCGACACCCCCGCCCAGCCGTCCACCCGGTGGTCGCTCAGCCGTAGGAGGGGCCGCCGGCGTGCGAGCGGAGCATGTTCCGTCCCACGACGCCGAGGCCGATCATCCCGAGGCCGAGGACGAAGTGCAGCCAGTCGTCGGGGGTGTTCAGCGGGACGAAGTTCGCCTGGCTCTGCTCGCTGACGATCAGGCCGTAGATCCACAGCACCAGGTAGACCACGCCGCCGCCGATCAGGTAGGTGACCGCGCTGGCGGCCCGGCGCGCCATGGCGAGCCCCACGACGCCGTACAGCAGGTGCACGACGTTGTGCAGGACCGAGACCTGGAAGAGCCCGACGAGCTTGGCGTGGCTCATGTGGCCGGCGAAGGTCATCGAGCCGTAGTGCGTGGTGATCCCCGGGATGAAGCCGAGGACGCCGACGAGCAGGAACACCACCGCGACCGCGGTGGTGATCAGCCGGATCGGTGCTCCCGCCTCGCGGGGTCCCGAGCCGGTGCGACCGGTCGTGGACATGGCTGGTCTCCTTGTGCGTCAGGGGCGGGGCATGAGGCCAGTGCTGCCTACCCACGTGGGCGCACCGGCATGCACGCGGCCGGGCCCGCGGCCGCGTGACTGCCGGAGTCGCTAGGACAAATACATCCAAAACACCTCCACAGCGACGACGGCGTTCCTACCCTGTCCTCACCGGACCACGCGCCCAGGCGTGACTCGGGACCTCCCCGACACCTGCCCACTCCCTCACCGAACGGACCCCTTCCGTGTCACGCC
>JAICLD010000133.1 GCA_025927595.1 Nocardioidaceae bacterium
GATCAGCGGTCGCGGGCCGCTACCGCCGGTGTCGCCGGTGTCGCCGGAGTCGCCGGTGTCGCCGGTGCCGGCGTGCGCCAGCGCCGTCGAGGTGCGTACGTCGATCGGCAGCACGGTCCGGTCGGGCTCGGTCGCGTCCGTCGGGGCAGGGGTCTCGGGGGTCTCGGGAGTCACGGGGCCGATCCGACCACATCGCCCCCCGGCCTGTCCCGCAGGTGCGGGCGTCGGTGCGCCGGGCGCGTCGCGGCGGCTCAGGCGGACTGCGCCGCGTCGGCGGCGAGGATCCGGCTGCTCAGCGAGGACGCCGGCCGCTGCCGGTGCAGCAGCGTCACCGCCTCGGCCGCCGGCAGCGGGCGCGCGAACAGGTAGCCCTGGCCGATCTCGCAGCCGTTGCCGAGCAGCCGCAGGCGCTGCTGCTCGTCCTCGATCCCCTCGCCGTACACCGACATCCCGAGTGCCTGGCCGAGCGCGATGACCCCGCGGAGCAGGTCGTCGCCCCGCTGACCGCCGGGACCGCCGGGACCGCCGTGGGGCCCACCCGGGGCGTCGATGCTGTCGAGGTAGGACCGGTCCACCTTGAGGATGTCGACCGAGAGGCTCTGCAGGTAGGACAGGGCCGAGCGGCCGGTCCCGAAGTCGTCGAGGGCGACCCGCACGCCGAGGTCGTGCAGCGCCTCGAAGCGGGCCCGTGCGGTGTCCAGGTCCGGCTCGACGGTGGTCTCGGTGACCTCGAGCACCAGCTGCGTGGGCGGCAGCCCGCTGTCGGCCAGACAGGTCTCCACCATCGAGATGAACCCCTCGTTGGCCAGGTCCTGCCCCGAGATGTTGACGTGGGCGGTCAGCGGCAGCTGGAACGTCGTGGACCACGTCTGCAGCTGCGCGCTCGCGGTCGAGAGCACCATCCGGCCGAGCTCCGAGATCAGCCCGAACTCCTCCGCGACCGGCACGAACCGGGCCGGGGACACGTGGCCGTGCACCGGGTGGCTCCACCGCACCAGGGCCTCGAAGCCGAGCACCGAGCCGTGGGCGAGGTCGACCAGGGGCTGGTAGCAGACGTCGAGTCCCTGCTCCTGCAGCGCCTGGCGCAGGTCCTTGCCGATCACCAGCGTCTCGTCGGCCGACGCCACGAGGGCCGTGGTGCACACCTCGATGCGGTTGCGCCCGGACCGGTGCGCCTCCCGCACTGCCAGCCCGGCGGCACGCACGAGCTCGGTGGCGGTGGTCCGGGCGGGCAGGACGTCCCGGGTGACGAGCCCGCAGCCGGCGGAGAGCACGACGCGGCGCTGGCTGTCCAGCACGGCGGGCGAGCTGACCACGGTGACGATCCGGTAGGCGAGGTCCAGGGCGAGCGCCGGCGCGGACAGGTCCGGGAACAGCACCGCCACCTGGCTGTCCGACATCCGCGCGAGCAGGCCGAGCGAGCCGACCTCGCGGGCGATCCGGGCGGCGGTCAGCCGCAGCAGCTCGTCGGCGGCGGTGTGGCCGTCGGCGGTGGTGGCGGCCGTGACCCCCTCGAGGTCGACGAGCAGCACCGCCGGCTGGGCCGGTGCGCCGTCCGCGCGCCGGGCGGCCAGGGCGTCCGCGCACTCGTGCAGGAACCCGGCGTACGTCGTGAGCCCCGTGGCCTCGTCGCGGGGTGTCCGCACGCCGCTGCCCGGGGCGGTGCGCTGCCGTGAGCGTTGACCCCAGCGCATGCAGGAACCCCCGTGAGGTGAAGTGTGACGACCGTCGGCACCGGGCGGCGGCCCGGCGTGACACCAGCCTAAGGTGACTTAAGTCCCGGTATGCCGGTTTCTGGGCAAAGTGCTGCGACGCACGCGCCGCACGTGTCGCCCCACGGGACCCGGCGCGCTCACTACGGTGGCCGGATGTCGCATCCGCCCGCAGGGCAGCCCGGCGTCGCCCCCGCCGCCGGTGCCCGGCCGACGCCGTACCTGCACGTCGACGCCCATCTGCTCGCCGGCAACGTCGCCGCGATGGCCGCTCTCGCCCGGGAGCACGGGGTCGCACTGCGCCCGCACGCGAAGACCCACAAGTGCCTGGAGGTCGCGCGGCTGCAGGTCGACGCCGGCGCGGTCGGGCTCACCGTGGCGACCGTGGCGGAGGCCGAGGTGTTCGCCGAGGGTGGCTTCGGCGACCTGTTCGTCGCGTACCCGCTGTGGGTCGACGCCGCCCGCGGGGCCCGGCTCCGGGCGCTGCGCGAGCACGCCTCGGTGGCGATGGGCGTCGACTCGGTCGCCGGGGCGCGGGCGCTGGCGGCGCAGCTGCCGGGCGCGGCCGTCCTGGTCGAGGTGGACACCGGTCACCACCGCACCGGGGTCCCGCCCGAGGAGGCGGGCGGGCTGGCCGAGGCAGCGGCGCGCTCGGGGCTCGACGTGCGCGGGGTGTTCACGTTCCCGGGGCACTCCTACTCCCCCGGCGTCCGCGAGCGGGTGGCACACGAGGAGGAGGACGGGCTGCGACGGGCCGCGGCCTCGCTGGGAAGGCACGGCCTCGCGCCTCGCGTGGTGAGCGGCGGCTCCACCCCGACCGCTGCGTCTGGACTCGGCGGGGGCGTGCTCACCGAGCTGCGCCCCGGCGTCTACGCCTTCGGCGACGCGCAGCAGTGGGAGCTCGGGACGACGACGCCGGACCGGCTGGCGCTGTGCTGCGTCGCCACCGTCGTCTCGGCCCGTCCCGGACGGGTGGTCCTGGACTGCGGCAGCAAGACGCTCGGCGCGGACCGTCCCGCGTGGAGCAGCGGCTACGGCAGGCTCCTCGACCACCCCGACGCCCGGGTCACCTCGCTGTCCGAGCACCACGCCGTCGTCGAGTGGGACCGCTCCCCCGTCCCCGAGCCCGGGAGCCGGCTCCGCGTCGTGCCCAACCACGTGTGCAGCGCGGTGAACCTCGCGGACGAGCTCGTGGTCGACGAGGCGACGGTGTGGGCGGTGGCGGCGCGGGGCGCGAACACCTGAGCGCCCGCGCAGCCGGCGCGCCGGTCAGGCCGGGTCGGCCGGCTGGGTCTCGGAGCCGGCCACCGCGGCCTGGGTCTCGTCGGTCGCCGCGCCGGTCGCCAGCTCGCCACCGCTGTTCTCCAGGTGCGCCCGGATGAACCAGTGGAACAGCTCGAGCTTCTCGCTCTGGCCGATCAGCATGTCCTGGGTCACCAGGTCGAGCTTGTCGAGCTCCTCGAGGGCGGCGCGGGTGTCGCCGACGACACCCCGGTAGACCAGGTCCAGCGCGCCGAGGTGCTCCTGGGTGGTGGCCCGGCCGATGCTGTAGTCGTCCCAGCTGCGGGCCGCGACCAGGGCGCCGGGGGTGCCCTGGGGCGACCCGCCCAGCGTCGCGATCCGCTCCGCGACGGCGTCCGACATCGCGCGCACCTCGTCGACCTGAGGGTCGATCATCTCGTGCACCGCGATGAAGTGGGGTCCGACGACGTTCCAGTGCACGTGCTTGAGGGTCAGATGCAGGTCGTTGTAGGCGTGCAGCCGGTCCTGGAGGATCTCGATGACGCGCGCGGCGTCCTCGCTGCTCATCCCGGGGACCGTGTAGTGGATCGAGTTGGAGGCCATGGGTGGGCGGTTACCCGCCACTCCGACCGGGAAACGGGTGGTGAGCCCGACGGCCCGGCTCCGTCAGTCCCGGCGCGCCCACCGGCCCCCCCGCATCACGCCGGTGACCCGCAGCTGCGCGTCGAGCACGACGAGGTCGGCGGCGTAGCCGGGTCGCAGCGCGCCGACCCGGGCGAGGCCGAGCATCGCCGCTGGCGTGGTGGTGGCGGCGCGGACCACCTCGGCCAGCGGCAGTCCGGCGACCAGGACGGCGTGCCGCACCGCCGCCGCCATCGTCAGGGTGGACCCGGCGATGGCGCCGGAGTCGCGCAGCCGGGCCACGCCGTCGCGGACCGTCACCGCCATCGGCCCGAGCCGGTAGTCGCCGTCCTCGGCCGCCGCCGCCGCCATCGCGTCCGTCACCAGGAGCACCTGGTGCGGCTTGGCCTCGGCGGCCAGCCGCAGCACCGCCGGGTGCAGGTGCACCCCGTCGGCGATCAGCTCCACGAAGGCGTCGGGGTGCTCGAGCAGCGCGGTGACCGGTCCGGGCTCGCGGTGGTGCAGCCCGCGCATGGCGTTGAACAGGTGGGTGCCGACGCCGGCCCCCGCGTCGAGTGCGGCCCTGGCGACGTCGTACGTCGCGTCGGTGTGCCCGATCGCGGCGACGACGCCCGCGCCGACGAGCCGGCGGATCGCCTCGGGGCCCCCGTCGAGCTCGGGGGCGAGCGTGACCATCCGGACGGTGCCCTCGCCGGCGCGCAGCAGCCGGTCGACGTCGGCCGGGTCGGGAGCGCGCAGCAGAGCGGCGTCGTGCGCCCCTGCGTGGCGGGGCGAGAGCCAGGGGCCCTCCAGGTGCACGCCCGCCAGCAGGCCGTCGCCGGTCGCCTCGGCGAGCAGGCGGACCGACCGCTCGAGGGCGTCCACCCCGTCGGTGACGAGGCTGGCCATCATCGTGGTGGTGCCGTGCGCGAGGTGCGCCGCCACGACGGTGCGGGCCGAGGCCTCGGTCCCGTCGGTGAACGCCGCTCCCCCGCCGCCGTGGACGTGCGCGTCGACGTACCCGGGCGCGAGCGTCGCCTCGCCGAGGTCGAGGTCCGGGACCCGCGGCGGGGCTCCGGGCCCCCCGTCGGCCACCCGGTCGCCGTCGAGCAGCAGCCACCCCGGCGCGAAGACCCGCGCCGGGGTGACGATGCGTGCGGCGCTCAGCAGCACGGCTCAGGCGCTCGTGTCGGCCACGACCGAGGAGCCGGCGCCCTCGGCGCCCTCGGCGTCGTCCTCCCGTCCGGGCGTCCGCAGGTTCCACTTGCGGATCACGAACCGGAACGAGAAGTAGTAGACGACGGCGTAGCAGAGGCCGATGAGGATCAGCAGTGCCGGCTTGGTCGCGATGTTGAAGTTCAGCACGTAGTCGAACAGGCCCGCGGAGAACCCGAACCCGTCGTGGATCCCGAGCGCGTTGACCAGGGCCATCGACGTGCCGGTGAGGATCGCGTGCATGACGTAGAGCGGCCACGCGACGAACATGAACGCGAACTCCAGCGGCTCGGTGACCCCGGTGAGGAACGAGGTCAACGCCGCGGACAGCATGATGCCGCCGACCGCCTTCCTCTGGTTCGGCCGGGCCTCGTGCCAGATCGCGAGGGCGGCCGCCGGCAGCGCGAACATCATGATCGGGAAGAAGCCGGTCATGAAGTCGCCGGCGGTCGGGTCGCCGTGCAGGAATCTCAGGATGTCGCCGTGGTAGACGGTCCCGTCGGCGCCCTTGAAGCTGCCGATGACGAACCACGGGCCGGAGTTGAGGATGTGGTGCAGGCCGAGCGGGATCAGCAGCCGGTTGAGGGTGCCGTAGACGAAGCCGCCGACGACCGCGTGGTCGGTCACCCACGTGCCGATCGAGGTGAGGCCGCTGTTGAACACCGGGTACACCAGGCTCAGCAGCACCGAGACCACGATGGCCGCGAACGAGGTGATGATCGGCACGAACCGCCGGCCCCCGAAGAAGGCGAGGTACGGCGGGAGCTTGGTCCGGTGGTAGTTCTGCCACAGGTAGGCGGCGATCAGGCCCATGATGATGCCGCCGAGCACGCCGTAGTTGATCAGGTCCTGCGTGGCGCCCTTGGCGGGCGGCCCCAGCACGAACGGCGACATGGCGTCGCCGACGCCCTTGAAGACCAGGTAGCCCACGACGGCCGCGAGGGCGGTCGAGCCGTCGGCCTTCCTGGCCATGCCGATCGCGATGCCGAGCGCGAACAGCAGCGGCAGGTTCGTGAAGATCGCGTTGCCGGCCGCGCCGATGACGGCGGCGACCTTGACCCAGCCGAGGCCGTCGGCCCCGAGGAGGTCGGGCTGTCCCAGGCGCAGCAGCAGCGCGGCCACGGGCAGGGCGGCGATCGGCAGCATCAGGCTGCGGCCGAACTTCTGGAGGCCGGCCAGGTTGAGCCGGCGGCCCCCGGTGTCCGTGGACGAGACGTCGGTTGTGCTCACGGGGTTTCCTCTCAGGCGGTCGTGCGGGCTGGGTCGGGCTGGGTCGGGCTGGGTCGGGCTGGGTCGGAAGTGGTGGCGGGGGCCTCAGCCGGAGCGGTTCCGGTCGAGGCTCATGTGGACCTGGTAGCGGTCGCCGCGGTAGCGGGACACGGCGTGCTCGACGGGCCGGCCGGCGGCGGTGGAGATCCGGCGGAACACCAGCAGCGGCGTGTGCACCGGCGCCTCGAGCCGACGGGCCGTGACGCCGTCCGCGGCCTCGCTCCACAGGGTCTGCTCGCCCCGGTCGATGACGATGCCGTACGCGTCGGCGAGGAGGGCGTAGAGGGAGCCGCCCAGGTCTCGGGTGTCGAGGTCGGGCAGCACGGCACGCGGGTACCAGCCGTCCTCCAGCGCGATCGGCGCCCCGTCGGCGAGCCGGACCCGGGAGAGCCGCCAGGCCAGCGCACCGCCGCGCATCGCGAGCGCGCGGGCCACCTCGACCGGCGGGCGGCCGCACTCGAGGGCCAGCAGCCGGGTGGACGGGCTCAGGCCACGCCGGCGCATGTCCTGGCTGAACGACGCGAGGTGCAGGCGGCTCTCGACCCGGGGGCGGGCCACGAACGTTCCCTTGCCGTGCACCCGCTCGAGCAGGCCGTCGGAGACCAGCGTGTCGATCGCCTTGCGCACGGTGGCCCGCGAGACCCCGTAGGTGGTCATCAGCTCGCGCTCGGAGGGGATGGCCGTGCCGGGCCCGCGGCCCTCGGTCGCCAGGCCGGTCAGCACGTCGGTGAGCTGGGCGTGCTTGGGTCGCGGGCCGTCGGTGATCCGGCCCGGCTCGGGGCCGGTGCGCGGGGTCACGTCTCTCCTCTCGACGCCGTGTCGCTGCACTGATACGGTCTGGTACGTACCAGTCGAGCATCGACGCATGGCGGCCGCCGTGTCAAGAGGGCAGTGACGGAGGAGGAGTCCGGATGGGGTCTGCAGGAGCCACGACGCTGATGGCGCAGGAGATCGCCGAGCAGCCAGACGCCGTGCGACGGACGCTGGAGGCGCTGCTGCCGCTGCGGCCGGACCTGGCGCGGCTGTTCGAGGGTCGGCACCGCGTGCTCCTGGTCGCCCGCGGCTCCAGCGACAACGCCGCGGTCTACGCCCGCTACCTCCTCGAGACCCACGCGGGCGTCGACGCCGCGCTGGCCGCGCCCAGCGTGGCCACCCACTACGGCGCCCGGCTGGCCCTCGACGACGCGCTGGTCGTGTCGGTCTCGCAGTCGGGCGAGACCGAGGAGATCGTCGCCACGCAGGAGTGGGCCCGGTCCTGCGGCGCCGCCACCGTGGCGGTCACCAACGCCGAGGGGTCCGCGCTCGCCACCCGCGCCGACCTTCCCCTGGTGACCAGGGCGGGACCGGAGCTGGCGGTGCCGGCGACCAAGAGCTACCTCACCCAGCTGGTGGCCCTGGCCGTGCTCGCGACGGCGCTCGCGCCCCGTCCGGCGGACCTGGACGACGACCTCGCCAGGGTCCCCGACGAGGTGGCGCGGCTGCTCGGCCCGCTGCCGCGTCTCGACGCCGCCGCCGACCTGGTCGCCGGTGCCGCGACGGTGGTCGCCAGCGGACGCGGGCTGTTCCTGGGCACCGCGCTGGAGGCCGCCCTCAAGCTCGAGGAGACCACGCTGCGGGCCGCCCGCGGCTACAGCTACGCCGACCTGCGGCACGGGCCCATCTCCGTGGTCGCCGAGGGCGTCACGGCCGTCCTGGTCGCCGCGGCGGACGGCCCCCTCACGGGCGCGATGTCCGAGCTGGCCCGCGACCTCGGGGACCGGGGCGCGCGCACCGTCGGCGTGGGTGGCGACGACGCGTTCGCCGCCGCCTGCACCGAGCACCTGGCCGGGCCCTCGCTTCCCGAGGCGCTGGCACCGCTCGCGGCCGCGGTCCCCGTGCAGCGGCTCGTCGAGCGGGTCGCCACGCGCCTCGGCCTGGACCCGGACCGCCCGCGGGGGCTGGCCAAGGTGACCCGCACCGACCCAGACTCGTGACCGGTGCACCGGGCCACCCCGGTCCCGACCCCACCGCCCCGCCCCACCCGCAGAGAGGACCCCTGACATGAGCAGCAAGGCCGAGCAGATCCTGGCCGGACTCGGCGGCGCCGGCAACGTCGTCGAGATCGAGGCCTGCATCACCCGCCTGCGCACCGAGGTGCACGACGGCGGCCTGGTCGACCAGGCCGCACTCAAGGCGGCCGGAGCCCACGGCGTCGTCGCCTCGGGCAGCGTGGTGCAGGTCGTGGTCGGCCCCGAGGCCGACACGCTCGCCGAGGACATCGAGGACCTGATGTGAGCGGGTCCGGACCCGACAGGCTCCGGGTCCTGGCGCCCTGTGCCGGCCGCGTCGTGGCGATGACCGAGGTGCCCGACCCGGTCTTCGCCGCCGAGATGGTCGGTCCCGGCGTCGCGATCCGGCCGGTGGACGAGCGC
>JAICLD010000084.1 GCA_025927595.1 Nocardioidaceae bacterium
AGACGGGGCGCGTGGTCAGCGCCCCCCGGGAGGTCCGTCGTGCCGTCGTCACCGGCGGCGCCGGGTTCGTCGGCTCCTGGCTGTGCGAGCACCTCCTCGACCGCGGGGTCGAGGTCGTCTGCGTCGACAACCTGTTGACCGGCTCCCGCGACAACGTCGCGGCGCTCGAGGACCACCCGGGGTTCCACCTCCTCGAGCAGGACCTCACCGACCCCGGGTGGGGCCACGACGTCGACGGCCCTGTGGACTGGGTGCTGCACCTGGCCTGCCCGGCGTCGCCGCTGGACTACCTCCGGCTGCCGCTGGAGACCCTGATGGTCGGCAGTGTGGGGACCCGCAACGCCCTCGACCTCGCGGAGCGGTCGGGAGCCCGGTTCCTGCTCGCCTCGACGTCGGAGGTGTACGGCGACCCCGCCGTCCACCCGCAGCCGGAGACCTACTGGGGGAACGTCAACCCGGTCGGGCCGCGCAGCGTGTACGACGAGTCGAAGCGGTTCGCGGAGGCCCTGACGACGGCCTACCGCACCGCCCGCGGAGCGGACACGACGATCGTGCGGATCTTCAACACGTTCGGGCCGCGGATGCGGGTCGACGACGGGCGGGCGATCCCGGCCTTCATGTCCCAGGCGCTCCGGGGCAGTCCGCTGACGGTGGCCGGCGACGGCAGCCAGACCCGGTCCCTGTGCTACGTGGAGGACACGGTCGAGGGCATCCTCGCGCTGGCCGCGAGCACGCACCCCGGGCCGGTCAACATCGGCAGCCAGGACGAGACGACGATGCTGGACCTGGCCGAGCGGGTGCGGGACCTGGCCGGCTCCGGCTCGACCGTCCGCTTCGTCGACCTGCCGCAGGACGACCCCAAGGTGCGCCGCCCGGACGGCCGCCTGGCCGCGGAGCTGCTCGGGTGGGAGCCGCGGGTGTCCGTCGAGGAGGGGCTCAAGCGCACCCTGGAGTGGTTCGCCGCCCGGGTGCGGCCCCGCTGAGCAGGTCCAGCGCCCGCTCCACGACCTCCTCGACCCCGACCCGCAGCAGCGCCGGGTCGACCTCGGTGCCCCACGGGTCGCCGAGGCCGCTGCCGTGCCAGACCACCGCGTGCGCGTCCCCCTGCGGCGGCCCCCAGCGCGACGGCGGCATCGGCCCGAACAGCAGCACCGACGGCGTGCCGAGGGCGGTGGCCAGGTGCGCCACCCCCGTGTCGCCGCAGACGACCAGCGCGGCGCCCGCCACCTGGGCCGCGAGCCGACCCAGGTCCGTGCGGCCGGCGAGCACGCCGTCCGGCGGCAGCCCGGCGCCGCGGGCGACCTCCTCGGCGAGCGGCACCTCGTCGGGGCCGCCGGTCACCACGACGCCGTACCCGGCGTGCTGGAGGGCGCACGCGACCGCGGCGAACCGGTCCGCGGGCCACCGCCGGGACGGGTACGCCGCGCCGGGGTGCACGACGACGGCACCCGGCACCGGTGCTGCCACCGCAGGAGCTGCCAGGCGCAGGTCGGCCGGGTCGGCGTCCAGGCCGAGGACCTCCTCGAGCAGCCGGCACCAGCGGCGTACCTCGTGCTCGTCCTCACGCCAGACCGGCCCGGCGTGCCCCGCGGCGGGGCAGCCGAACGCCACCAGCGCGCCGGGGTCGAGCGCCCGCAGCAGGGCGTGGCTCTGCGGTCCGCGCCCGTGCAGGTTCACCGCCAGGTCCGGGGGCGAGCCGGCCCAGGTCGGCGACTCCAGCCCCCGGGTGTCCAGCAGCCGGTCCGCGACCCCGGCGAGCTCGACCAGGGGCGCCAGGGAGGACGGCGCCGCGAGCTCCAGCTCGTGGCCCGGCAGCCCGCGTCGCAGCGCCCGCAGTGCGGGGACCCCGGTGAGCAGGTCGCCGAGGCCGAGCGCGCGCAGCACCAGGAGCCGCGGCCGCTCGGACGCGCGGGCCGTCAGGGCCAGGACCCCTCGACCGCGGGGGTCACGACGAGCTCGCGGACCTCGCAGCCCGGCGGCTGCCGCAGCGCGAACAACACCGCCTGCGCGACGTCGGCGGGCTGGTTCAGCTTGGCGTCGGGCGGTGGGAGGTACTGCTCGGGCCGGCCGTCGAAGAAGGCGGTGTGCATGCCGCCCGGCACGAGCATCGTCACGCCCATCCGGCCCTGCGTCTCCGCCGCGAGCGCCCGGGTGAACCCGACGACGCCGAACTTCGACGCGCAGTACGCCGTCGCGTCGCTGAGGGCGCGCAGCCCGAGCGTGGAGGCCACGGTCACCACCCGTCCGCGGCGCGCGAGCAGGTCCGGCAGCGCCGCCCGGACCACGGCGGCGGTGCCGAGCAGGTTGACCAGCACCACGCGGTCCCAGTCCTCGCCCGGTACGTCGTCGAGCCGCCCGCACGCGTCGGTCCCGGCGCAGGTGACCACCGCGTCGAGGCCGCCGACCCGCTCGGAGGCCGCACGCACGGCCGCCTCCGCCGCCCGTGGGTCGGCGAGGTCGACGGTCTGCTGCTCGACGCCGGACTCGCACGGCACCCGGTCCAGCACCACCGGCCGGCCGCCGGCGTCGGTCACGGCGTCCACCACGGCGGCGCCGAGGCCGGAGGCGCCTCCGGTCACGAGAACGGTTCCTACGGTCATCGCATGGTCTCCCTGCTGGTCGCGGTGTCGGCGGTGTCGAGGTCGCGGGTGTCGGGGTCGTGGGCGTCGGGCCGGGCCCGTCGGCCGGCGGTGTCGAGCAGCCCGGTGGTGGACCGGCCCTGGAGGTAGGGCAGCACCACCGCCTGGCCGCCCCAGGCCCGGAGCACGGCCGCCTCCGGCACGTCGGCTCCGGCGTAGTCGCCGCCCTTCGCCCACACGTGGGGGCGCAGCCGGCGCAGCACCTCGGTGGGGGTGTCCTCGTCGAAGACGACCACGGCGTCCACGCACTCGAGCGCCTCGAGGACCCGCGCCCGGTCGGCGGCGGGCACCAGCGGGCGGGACGGGCCCTTCAGCCGGCGCACGGACGCGTCGCTGTTGAGGCACACGACCAGGCAGTCGCCGAGCCGGCGGGCGGCGCGCAGCGTGGCGACGTGGCCCGCGTGCAGCAGGTCGAAGCAGCCGCCGGTGGCCACCACGGTCCCGCCGCGACGGGTCACCGCCTCGAGCAGGTCCTCCACCGGTGGCGCGTCGCCGTCCTGGTGCCTGCCCGCAGCGGCGCCGTCCGGGGCGACGAGCGAGGCCGGTCCTCCGGCCGCGACGTAGGCGGCGGCGTCGGCGACGGCCTCCTGCACGGCCTCGACGGTGACCCGCCCGGCGGCGAGGCAACGGGCGACGCTGACCGCGAAGCGGTCCCCGGCGCCGCAGGCGTCCACGCAGTCCACGACCGGGGCGGGCGCGACCACGGGGGCGCCGTCGCCGTAGGACAGCAGCGCCCCGGCCTCGCCCAGGGTCACCGCGACAGCCTGCACCCGCCACTGCCGGACCAGGCTGTGCGCCCGCCCGGCGGTCTCGCCCAGCATCGTCGTCGCGGACGGGACGGGGAGCCCGAGGCGCTCGGCGAACCCGGCCGCCTCGGCGCGGTTGGGGGTGACCAGTCGCGCTCCCGGCACCGGCGGCGAGCCCTTCGGGTGCGGGTCCCAGACGAGCGGGACGCGACGGGGGAGCCTCGCCAGCGCCTGGCGCAGCTCCGGCACCGCGGTGACCCCTCGGCCGTAGTCCGCCACGAGCACGGCGTCGGCGCGCGCCAGCGCCTCCGTCACGGACGCCAGCGTCGTGGCGGGACAGCCGAGGGTGCCGGGTGCGGTGCCGCTGTCGAGACGCAGCAGCGACTGCCCGGCGGCCCGCACCCGCTGCTTGACGGGAGTGGGTCCGTCGTACGGCAGCCGCAGGACCGTGACGCCCTCGAGGAGTGCCTCGACCCGGGCCCCGGCCTCGTCGTGTCCCAGGGCGGTGACCAGGACCACCTCGGTCCCGTCGCCGGCGGCCATCAGGGCGGCGAGCGCGGCCCCACCCGGGCGGGGCCGCTCCACGAGCCCGTCCAGCACCGGGACGGGGGAGTCCGGCGCGAGCCGCGTGGCGACGCCCTCGAGGTCGAGGTCGAGCAGCGCGTCGCCGACGACGACGAGCCTGCCGGCGCTCGGGCTGCCTCCGGGGCTCACGCGAGGCTCCCCGACGCGGCCGCCGAGCGGGTCGTGGCCGGCACGGCACCGAGGGTGCGGTCGAGACCGGCGCACAGGATGTGCAGGGCCACCAGGTGCAGCTCCTGCACGGTGGCGGTGAACCGGGCGTCCACGCACAGCGCCTCGTGCGCCGCGTCCGCCAGCGGGTTCGGCCGGGGCCCGGTCAGCGCCCACACCCGCAGGCCGCAGGAGCGGGCCCGCTCGGCGGCGGCGACGATGTTCGCACTGGTGCCGCTGGTCGACATCAGCACCAGCACGTCCCCGGCCCGGCCGTGCGCCTGGACCTGGCGGGCGAACAGCTCCTCGGGCGGGTAGTCGTTGCAGATCGCGGTCAGCGTGGACGTCTCGGCCGACAGGCAGATCGCCGAGTACGGCGGCCGGTCGTCGCGGTAGCGGCCGACGAGCTCGGCCGTCAGGTGCTGGGCCTGGGCCGCGCTGCCGCCGTTGCCGGCGGCGAGCAGCCGGCCGCCGCGCTCCAGCACGGAGGCCAGCCGGGTGCCCCAGTCGTCCGCCAGGTCGACGCACGGCGCGAAGCGCTGTACGGCGTCGACGAGCTCGCCGAGGTGCTCGTGCGCGCAGGGGGTGCTGGGGGTCATCGGGTCGCCTCCCGTCCCGGTCGGGCGCCGGCCAGGGAGCCGACCGCAGATCCGAGCGGGGCGCCGAGGGCGGCCCCGACGACGTCGGCGTACACGTCCTCGGTCGCGGCGGCGACGCGGCGCCACTGGTAGGTGCGCACCGCACGGTCCCGCCCGGCGCGCCCGTAGGCCTCGCGGCGGGCGGGGTCGGCGAGCAGGTCCCGCAGGACCGGCGCCAGGAGGTCGGGGCGCCGGGGCGGCACCAGCTCGCCGGTCACGCCGGGCAGCACCGTGTCGAGCAGGCCGCCGACCGCGGAGCCGACGACCGGACGCCCGCACGCCATCGCCTCGACCGGCACGATCCCGAACGGCTCGTACCACGGCACGGCCACCACCACATCGGCGTCGCACATCAGCCGGGGAACGTCGTCGCGGCCGACCGACCCCGTGAACCGGACCCGGTCGGCGACGCCCAGACGCGCCGCCAGCGTCCGCAGGCGGTGCACCTCCGGGTCGGTGCCGAGCAGGTCGGGGGTGGTGCCGCCGGCGACCTGCAGCTCGACGCCGGGCAGGTGCGCGAGCGCCTCGATGACGTTGCCGACCCCCTTGCGCTCGACGATGCGCCCGACGACCAGCAGCCGGGGCGGGCCGGGTCGGCGGGGCGGAAGCGGCCGGAACAGGTCGGTGTCGACGCCGCAGGGGATCACCGCCGCGCGTCCTCGCGGGAGCCCCATCCGGGCCAGCTCCCGGGTCTCGTCGTGGCAGGTGGCGATCACCCGGTCGACCCGGCGGCACAGCCGGCGCTCCAGGGCGATGCGTGCCGACGGGCTGGTGTCACGGTCGCCCTGCTGGCGTCGCTTGACGGTGCCGAGCGCGTGGAAGGTCTGCAGGACCGGCACCCCGCTCTCCCGGGTCGCGTCGAGCGAGGCCACGCCGCTCATCCAGAAGTGCGCGTGCACCACGTCGACGGGCTCGCGGGCCCACTCCCCGCGCAGGTGCTCGGCGAAGACGGGCATGTACCGCAGCAGCGCGTCCTTGGGCACCTCCGACGGCGGTCCGGCGGGGACGTGGTGCACCAGGTACCCCTGAGGGGTGAGCACCCGGGTGGGCGCCGAGGACGTGTCGCGGCGGGTGTAGACGGTGACGTCGTGACCCCGCTGGGCGAGCCCGCCGGCCAGCGCGGCGACGTGGACGTTCTGCCCGCCCGCGTCGACGCCGCCGACCGCGGCCAGCGGGTTGGCGTGCTCGGAGACCAGCGCGATCCTCATCGTCCCTCCTCGGCCGGGGCTCCGGCGTAGACGGGTGGGGGCGCGGCCACCAGGTCGGCGACCGCCGTCACGACGTCCTCGGCGGTGACGCCGGTGAGGCAGGGGTGCCCGGGGAAGGGGCACCGGGTGACCCGGGTGTCGCGGCAGACGGCCTCCTGGTCGCCGAGCAGCACCATCGGGACGGCGTACGGCGCCCATCGGGCGGCCGGGACGGTGGGCGCGAACAGCGACACCACCGGGGTCCGCACCGCCGCTGCCAGGTGCCCGGGGCCGGTGTTGCCGACGACGACGGTCGCGGCCGCCTCGAGGACCGCCGCGAGCTCCGCCAGCGACGTCCCGCCGCCGAGGTCGACCACCCCGGGCGCCACCGCGGCGACGTACCGGGTCAGCGCCCGCTCCGACGGCGCCCCGGTGACGACGACTGCGAGACCGGCGTCTGCCAGCAGCCGGGCCGTCTCGGCGAACCGCTCGGCCGGCCAGGCCCGCGCCGGGACCGACGTGCCGGGGTGCAGGACGACGAAGGGTGCCGAGGGCAGGAGGTGCGCGACGTCGGGCAGCGGCCGGCGGACGGCGAGGCCGCCGTCGTCGCCGTCGGGGAGCCGGAGGCCCGCGGCGGCGGCGAGCGACAGTGCCCGCTCCGCCTCGGGGACGTCGTCGTCGCACCGGTGCCGCAGGTCCAGCAGCGAGCCGGGGTAGTCCTCGCTGATCGCTCCCACCCACGGCACCCCGGCCAGCCGCAGCACGAGGGCGGTCGGCAGCGGCGACTGGTGGAAGGAGGTCAGCACCAGGGCCAGGTCGAAGCGGCGGCGCGCCAGGGTCTGGGCGAGACCCGTCACCTCGGCGGGGTCCACGGGTGCGGGCTCGGGGTCGATCCACGGACAGCGCCACACCAGGACGTCGTCGACGCCGGGCAGCAGCCGCGCCGCGTCGGCGCCGTGAGGGCCGGCCAGCACGGTCACCCGGTGGCCCGCGGCGGCGACGGCGCGCACGGCCGGGCCGGCGAGCAGGACGTCGCCGGCGTTGTCGGACCGGACCACCAGCGCCCGGGTCACCAGCGCCCCGCGAGGATCCGGTCGACGGCCTCCGCCAGCCCGGGGGCGACCCGGTCGGCGGTGCGGACCTCCTCGGCCCGGGTGGCGCCGGTCGGCACCAGCAGCCCACGGGCGCCCGCCGCGGCCGCCGCCTCGACGTCGCTGCCGATGTCCCCCACCAGCACGCACCGCTCCGGCTCCACCCCGAGGGCCGCGCAGGCGTCCTTGACCATGCCGGGCGCCGGCTTTCGGCAGGTGCAGCCGTCGTCCGGGCCGTGCGGGCAGAACCGGACGACGTCGAACGGACCGAGCAGGTCGGCGACGCGGTCGTTGACCCGGTGCACCTGCTCGACGTCGAGACGGCCCGTGGCCACCCCGGACTGGTTCGTGACCAGGCCCACCCGGACGCCGAGCACGCGGAGCCGGTCCAGCGCGGCGGCGGAGCCGGCGACCGGCGCCACCAGCTCGGGGTCGCCGTTGTAGGGCACGTCGTGGACGAGCGTGCCGTCGCGGTCGAACAGCACCAGGTCGGGCAGCCCCCGCCACGGCGGCGCATGCCGGTGCCGCCACGCCCCGCCCAGGGAGTGCCACGTGGCGGCCAGCGGGATCGCGGCGCTGGTGAGCAGCATCCGCCGGACCTCGTCCCGGTCCCGGGGACCCGGGGCGATCCGGGCCCAGGCCAGCTCGGCGGTGCCCGCCAGCCACGCCGCGGCGGCGGCCGAGGCGGTCCGCCGGTGCCCCGTGGCCAGGGCGCCCACGGCCAGACCCGCGGCCGAGGCGACGGTGGCGTGGCGGCCCCGGCGTCCGCGAGGTGCGCGGGCACGTTCGCGCCAGTCGGAGCCGTGCAGCGCCCGCATCAGGAAGTCGTCGGCGTTGCCCGCCTGCTGGCGGAGGCTCGCCCAGTCGTCGGCGGGACGGACCGGATGGGTGATCCGGCGCTCGCCCATGACGATCGAGCCGCGGCTCGCGGTGACCCGCAGGCCGAGGTCGGCGTCCTCCCGGAACGCCCGGGGGAACCGCTCGTCGAAGCCGCCGACGGCCGCGAGGGCGTCCCTGCGGTAGCTCATGTCCGCGGTGATCCAGGTGGCCGTGGCCAGCCCGGCGGTGCCGCGCTCCCAGTCGGTGGGGCGGCGGTCGTCCGGAAGCGGCACCCGCACGCGCCCTTGGATGCCGGCCACCGGGGCCGGGGCCCGCTCCAGGTCGCCGACGAGGGCGGCGCTCCAGTCGGGGTCGGGAACGACGTCGTCGTCGAGGAAGCTCACCCAGGGCGTCGACGTGTGCCGCCAGCCGATGTTGCGGGCGCGAGCGGGGCCGCCGCCCCCGGACCGCACCACGCGCAGGTCCTCCAGTCCCACGTCCGCGAGCTCGCTCGCGAGGTCCGGCCCGTCCCGGCGGTCGTCGACCACGACCACCGGCCCCGGGACCGGCTGCGTGCCGGCGGCCAGGGCCTGCAGCAGGGTGCGCAGGCTCGGGCGGCCGATGGTCGGGACGACGACCGACGTCAGCGGCTGCATCACACCCCCTTCGGGCGACGTACGACGAACGGGCCGATCGCGAGCAGGTCGACCGGCGCGGAGCCGAAGCACTCGAGGGCGTCGCGCGGGTCGTCGACCATGGGCCGTCCGGCGGTGTTGAGGCTGGTGTTGACCACGACCGGCAGGCCGGTGCGCCGCTCGAACCCCTCGATCATCCGGTGCAGCAGCGGGTCGGCGTCCCCGTCGACGGTCTGCACGCGCGCGGTGCCGTCGACGTGCACGACCGCGGGGATGCGGTCGCGCCAGGCGGGGTCGACGTCGTGGACGAAGAGCATGTACGGCGAGGGCAGCGGTCCCCGCGAGAAGATCCGAGCGGCCCGCTCGGCCAGCACCATCGGCGCGACCGGGCGGAACTGCTCACGGCCCTTCACGTCGTTGAGGCGCTCGAGGTTCCGCTCGTGGCCCGGGTGGGCCAGCAGCGACCGTCGGCCCAGCGCCCGCGGCCCGTACTCGCTGCGGCCCTGGAACCAGGCCACCACGCCGTCGCCCGCCAGGCACTCCGCGACGGTCTCGGCGACGTCGTCGGGCCGCTCGAAGGGGACGCGGGCCGTGGTCAGCCACGCCTCGAGCTCGGCCTCGCTCCAGCCCCGACCGAGGTCGGCGCCCGGCATCGCGGCGGTGAGGTCGCCCTCGGCCCGTGCGACGTGGAGCGCGCCGCCGAGCGCGGTGCCCGCGTCTCCCGCCGCAGGCTGCACCCAGACGTCGTCGTACGGGCCGCTGTCGAGGAGCCGGGTGTTGGCGACGCAGTTCAGGGCCACCCCGCCGGCGAGGGTCAGGACGCGGCCACCGGTGCGCTCGTGGAGCCAGCCGACGAGCTCGAGCAGCACCTCCTCGAGGCGGTGCTGGACGCTCGCCGCGAGGTCGGCGTGGTCGGCGGTCCACTCCGCCTCGGCGCCGCGTGGCTTCACCAGCGCGGCCAGGTCGATCGGGTCGGTGTGGAAGCCACCGTCGCCCGTCGTGTAGACGGCGCGGCGCAGCTCGTCGAGGAACCGCGGGCGGCCGTACGACGCGAGGGCCATCACCTTGAACTCGTCGCTGCTGCGCAGGAAGCCGAGGTGCTCGGTGACGTTCTCGTAGAGGAGCCCGAGCGAGTGCGGCAGCTCCTGGGTGCGCAGCACCTCGAGCCGTCCCTGCTCGTAGCGTCCGGCCAGGTGGCTGGCCGCCTCACCCCGCCCGTCGAGGACCAGGACGTCCGCGGCGTCGTGGTGCGGCGACGCCAGTCCCGCCGACGCCGCGTGCGCCACGTGGTGCGGGACGAACCGCACGGCCGCGGGGTCGAGACCGGGCAGGGCCGTGGCCAGGAAGCCGGGGGCGCGACGCGCGTAGGTCTGGCGCAGGTGGTCCCAGGGGTCGTCGAGGCCGAGCTCGTCGGCCGGACGGGCCAGGTCGGGGTCGTAGGAGTAGGCGACCGCGTCCACGTCGGTGATGTCCAGACCGGCGGACTCCAGGCACCAGCGCGCGGCCAGCTCGGGCAGCTCCCACGCCGCGAAGGGGACCGGGCGATGTCCGTGCTTGCGCCGGGAGAAGCGCTCCTCCTCGGCGGCGGCGACCGTCCGGCCGTCCACGACCAGCGCCGCTGCGGGGTCGTGGAACAGCGCATTGATGCCCAGAACCTTCATGGGGCCTCCTGCTCCACGGTGCGAGGCACGTCCGACGGAGGCTCTGGTTACCACTTCTCACCACTGCAAACGGCTCTCGCGAGAGAAGTGCTTCTCGGCTTGTCAAGTGCCACGCGCGCCCGGAGCATGAAAGTCGCGGCCCTCGGGCACGATCGCCCGCGTGCTCCTGTCCGTGATCGGCACCGGCTACCTGGGGGCGACCCATGCCGCCTGCCTCGCGGCTATCGGCCACGAGGTCGTGGGCGTCGACGTGGACCCTGCCAAGGTGGCGCGGCTGGCGTCGGGGTCCGCGCCGTTCCACGAGCCGGGGCTCGACGCGCTGGTGCGCCGCGGCGTCGACTCCGGGCGACTGCGGTTCACGACCGACAGCCGCATGGCCGCCGGCGCGGACGCGCACTTCCTCTGCGTCGGGACGCCGCAGCGTGCCGGCAGCGACGCCGCCGACCTCTCCGCCCTCGACGCCGCGGTCGCCGGCCTGGCGCCGCACCTGGAGCGCCGGTGTCTGGTGATCGGCAAGTCGACCGTGCCGGTCGGGACGGCGCGGCGGCTCGCGGAGCGGCTGCGCACCCAGTGTCCCGCCGGCGACGAGGTCGCCCTCGCGTGGAACCCGGAGTTCCTCCGCGAGGGGCACGCCGTCGAGGACTCGCTGCGGCCGGACCGGCTCGTGTTCGGCGTGACCGACGACGAGTCGGACCTGCTGCTGCGCGAGATCTACGCGGCCGCCCTCGCCCGGGGGGTCCCGGTGGTCCGGACCGACCTGGAGACCGCCGAGCTGGCCAAGGTCTCGGCGAACGTCATGCTCGCCGCACGGGTGTCGCTGGTGAACCTGCTCGCCGAGGTCTGCGAGGCGGCCGACGCCGACGTCGAGGACCTCACCTCGATCCTCGGGCTGGACCCCCGGATCGGGCCCCGGTTCCTGGCCCCGGGCATCGGGTACGGCGGCGGCTGCCTGCCCAAGGACACCCGCGCCTTCGTCGCACGGGCGCACGAGCTCGGCGTGGACGGGCCGCTGGCGCTGCTCCGCGAGGTGGACGCGGTCAACGTGCACCAGCGCGCCCGGACCGTGGACCTCGCCGTCCGGCTGCTCGGCGGGTCCGTCCGCGGCCGGCGCGTCGGCGTGCTGGGCGCCGCGTTCAAGGCCGACTCCGACGACGTACGGGACTCGCCGGCGCTGGACGTCGCGGCCCGGCTCCTCGACCTCGGCGCGGACCTGCGCCTGCACGACCCGCGGGCCATGGCCAACGCGCGCCGGGCGGTGCCGGCGCTCCGCACCGCCGACAGCGTCGAGGGGGCCTGCCGGGACGCCGACCTGGTGCTCGTGCTGACCGACTGGGCCGAGTTCCGCGGCCTGGACCCCGTCTCGCTCGCGGGAGTGGTCCGCCGGCCTGTCGTCCTCGACGGTCGGCTCGTCCTCGACGCGCACAAGTGGGGCGCGGCAGGCTGGCAGGTCCGCGCCCTGGGGCGGGGAGCGAGGTAGGGCGTGCGGATCCTCATGTGGCACGTGCACGGCACCTGGACGACGTCGTTCGTGCAGGGCGGTCACGAGTACCTGCTGCCGGTGACGCCCGACCGCGACGGTGACGGCCTCGGGCGGGCGCGGAGCTGGGAGTGGCCGGCGAG
>JAICLD010000268.1 GCA_025927595.1 Nocardioidaceae bacterium
ACGTTGCGGCCCTTGGGGCCGAGCGTCACCTTGACGGCGTCGGCGAGCGTGTTCATGCCACGCTCCAGGCCGCGCCGTGCCTCCTCGTTGAACGCAATCAGCTTCGGCATTCTCCGCGGTTCCTCACGCTGAGATGGTGGAGTGGGCCCGGTGGACGCCCGCGACGGACGGCCCCCCGCTGTCCCGGCGAACCCTTCCCGCCGGCGCACGGGGCCTCGTCTCATCCCGGCCCGTTGTCACTCTCATGTCGAGAGTGCCAGTCCATGTCTAGCACTCGACCCCCACGAGTGCAAGGCGACGGCGGCGCCCGCCGCAGTGTCCCGGGACGGGGGCCGGGCGCCCCCGGCGCCGGTAGGTCTAGACCGTGCCCCGCGACCCCCCGGACGGGCCATTGACCGCCCCTGGGCCCCGTCCTAACCTGAACACACCTCGTGGGTGCGACGGGGTTTCGGCCGGCGAACGCGAAAGCGCTCGCCGGCCTCCGTCTCTCCCGGGCGCCTGCGTCGGTGCCTCAGGTCGCCGCGTCGCCCCAGGGAGATCTCGTGTTCTGGCTCATCACCGCACTCGTCGTGCTCGCGCTGGTCGGTCTGGCGTGGCTGCTCAGCGGCAGGGCCCGACCCCTCGGTGGCCGTCGGGGCCACCCCTCGCCGTCCGATGAGGAAGGCCGCTTCCAGGCCACCACCGTCCACCGCAACGGCGGCGGCATCGGCGGTCCGCTCGGGTAGTCGCCCGCACCGCCGGCAGGTCGCCGACCGGGCCGCCACGGCGGTCGGCCGGTGCTCAGCCGCCGGCGACCGCCGGGATCACCGACACCTGGGCGCCCTCGGGCGTGCTGGTCTCCAGCGCCTCGAGGAACCGCACGTCGTCGTTGCCGACGTACACGTTGACGAACCGACGGATCGCCCCCTGCTCGTCGAGGATCCGGCCCTTGATGCCGGGGAAGCTGGTGTCGAGGGAGTCCAGCACCTCGGCCAGCGTGCCCCCCTCGGCCGAGACCTCGGACGCGCCGTCGGTGTAGCTGCGCAGGATGGTCGGGATCCGGACGCTGACGCTCATGCAGGTGCTCCTCGGGACGTGAGGTGGGGACGGGACGGGCGGACGCGGGTGGGCCTCAGACCAGCCCGGCCGCGGTGAACGCGGAGTAGCTGGGGTCGATCGTCGCGGCCGGGCCGACCCGGTCGGCGACGGCGTCGAGGGTCTTCAGGCCGTCGCCGGTGTTGAGCACGACGGTCTCCTGGTCCGGGTCGAGCCGGCCGCTCTCGACGAGCTTCTTCAAGGTGGCCACCGTGACGCCGCCGGCGGTCTCGGCGAAGACGCCCTCGGTGCGGGCCAGCAGCCGGATCCCCTCGCGGACCTCCTCGTCGGTGACGTCCTCGACCGCGCCGCCGGTGCGCCGCGCCACGTCGAGCACGTAGGGGCCGTCCGCGGGGTTGCCGATCGCCAGCGACTTCGCGATGGTGTCCGGCTTCACGGGGCGGACGACGTCGTGGCCGTCCTTGAACGCGGTCGCCACGGGTGAGCAGCCCGACGCCTGGGCCCCGAAGATCCGGTAGGGCGAGTCCTCGACCAGCCCGAGCCGGACCAGCTCGGTGAACCCCTTGTCGACCTTGGTGAGCTGGGAGCCGGACGCCACCGGGATCACCACCTGCTGCGGCAGCCTCCAGCCGAGCTGCTCGGCGACCTCGTAGCCGAGGGTCTTGGACCCCTCCGCGTAGTAGGGGCGGACGTTGACGTTCACGAACGCCCAGCCGTCCTCCTCCCCGGCGATCTCCGAGGCGAGGCGGTTGACGTCGTCGTACGTGCCGCGCACGGCGACCAGCGTCCCGCCGTACACCGCGGTGGTGACGACCTTGGGCCGCTCGAGGTTGTCCGGGATCAGCACGACGGTCTTCATGCCGGCGCGCGCACCGGCGGCGGCCACGGCGTTCGCGAGGTTGCCGGTGGAGGGGCAGGCGAACACCGTGCTGCCGAACTCCCGCGCGGCGCTGAGCGCCACCGCGACGACCCGGTCCTTGAACGAGTGCGTGGGGTTGCCGGAGTCGTCCTTGACCCACAGGCGCTCGATCCCGAGCGCGCGGCCGAGGTTGCGGGCCCGGATCAGCCGGGTGAAACCGGGCTCCATGTTGGGGCTTGCGGTGATGTCCGCGGGCACCGGCAGCAGCTGCTGGTAGCGCCAGATGTTCTTCGGCCCGGCCTCGACCTGCTCGCGGGTCAGCGCCGGGTAGTCGTAGCCGACCTCCAGCGGACCGAAGCACTCCCGGCAGGCGTACGACGGGCCGAGGGCCGTGGTCGCGCCGCACTCGCGACAGACGAGGTGGACCGCGTTCCCGAAGGCGCCGTCGCGCAGCGGGCGGGTGCCGGGGTGGGACAGGGTGGTCGTGCTCATGAAGGGGCCTCCTTCTCATCTTCCCCGGGTCCGACTCTCGGCGCGGGACGGACGTAGCACCGTTGGCGGCGCGGTCAGGAGTGCGCTGCCAGGTTGCCGGGGCTTCAGCGGGCCGTGTCCCTCTGCCCCTCTCGATGAGCGGTCGCCAGCCTACGTGCGCGTCTCAGCATGTGCCCCTTGCATCCAGCATGCGAGACACCGGGTCTCGGACCCCGAGCCGCTGAGGGGTCGACTCCTCCGGCCGACACGGCGTGTCTGCCTGACTAGGTGACCCCTCGGTGGGGGACCGCGCCGGGTCAGCGGGGGGCCGCGCGGGGTCAGCGGGGGGCCGCGCCGGCGGAGGCCGCGAAGGCCGAGAGCAGCTCGACGACGCCGGCGGGACCGTCGACGACCACGTCGGCGAGCTCGGCGAGCGCCTCCTGCTCGTCGGAGGAGGAGCAGACCAGCAGGGCCGGCAGCCCGTCCTCGCGCAGGTCGCGGACGGCCTCGAACGCCTCGAGGTCGCCGAGGTCGTCGCCGACGAACAGCACCCCCTCGCCGTGGTGGCGACGCAGGGCCTCCCGCACCGCCAGGCCCTTGTGCATCCCGGGCGTGCGCACCTCGAGCACCAGCCGGCCCGGCTCGAGCTGCAGGCCGTGCCGCTCGGCCGCCTCGGCGAGGACCACCTCCAGCCGCGCGAAGGCCTCCTTCGCGTCCGGCAGCGGACGGGTGTGCACCGCGACCGCGAT
>JAICLD010000018.1 GCA_025927595.1 Nocardioidaceae bacterium
CCACGGCCGCCAGGTGCAGGCCCAGCATCCGGGGGGTCAGCAGCGGGCGGAGCACGGTGGCGAGCCTACGTGCGGGGGCTTCGCCCACGACGAGGGAACCCGCGGGACCGACGCTGGCGCACCGATCGGGCCTCCAAGGCGGCATCGGCAGCCCATGAACGGCGGCACCACGACCAACACCACCGACGTGTCCGCCGAGCCGAGCGCGACCGAGACCGTCACCGTGACCACGACAGCGGCGGCAGCAGCCCCGACGCCCGGTGCGACGAAGACCGTCACCGTCACCAAGGTCAAGAGGGTCCCCGGGCCGACGGTGCGGGTCACCGTGACCGCACAGCCGAAGGCCGCATCGAAGCCGGAGCCGCCCGTGACTGCGCCCACGGCCCCGACCGGCGACCTGACTGCTGCGCAGGAGAACGCCATCGGGTCCGCGAGGGACTACCTGGGGTACACGGCCTTCTCTCGCAGTGGCCTGATCGAGCAACTGACGAGCCAGGAGCACTTCTCGAGCTCAGCGGCGAGTGCCAACTGCATCCCCTTGGTCACGAGATGCTCGTGGAGCCCGGGGACAAGCGGCTGTTCGGTCACGTTCCAAAGCTCTCACGCCGTACCCCCCGGTTCGTGAAGCAACTCAGCACACACGTTGCTCATTGATCGAGCCCGGGGATCACTGTGTCGACGAGGTAGGCGCGCAAGTGAGGGACGTCGCGGGTGACGGTGCGCCATACTCGTCGCGGGTCGAGGTCGTCGTACTGGTGGGCGGCGAAGTTGCGCATGGCGACGATCTGCCGCCAAGGCTGCTCGGAGAACAGCTCGAGCACCTCGTCCGGGATTCGGTTGACGGCCTCTCCGATGCGGATGAGGCCCATCTCGACGGCCCACTGCGTGCGCAGGTCGGCAACAAGGGCGTCGACATCGCGCGGAACCATTCCCGCGAGGACGTCGCAGACGGCGATGACGCGTTCCGCCGCGTCACGCGCCGTCTGGTGCCGCTCGCTCACACCTCCACCGCTTCTCGCAGTACTCGGTCGCGGACCCGGCCCTTGAGAGTGTCCGCAGCGACCACGTCGACGCCGACGTGGAGAAGGTCGGCAAGTGCGAGCCGGAGGCCGATCTCGTCGAGCAGCGACGCCTCGTCGGTGAACTCGACGAGCAGATCGACGTCCGACCCGGGCTCGTCCTCCCCTCTGGCGACGGACCCGAAAACTCGGGGCGAGACGGCGTGGTGCTTCGCCACCAGTGCCCGGATGGAGTCCCGATGCTGCTCGACCCTCACGGACGGTCGCACCGCGAGGGCGTGCTTGATCCGGTCGAGCACCTCCGGAGAGGGCACCCGGCGGCCGTTCTCGTACGCCGACAGATTCGGCTGCGGGATTCCCGCGGTCCGCGCCAGCTCCGACTGGCTGAAACCAACCGCCCGCCGCTCCGCTCGGATGTCCACGCCCACAGCGTACCGAGGGGGTTATCGCCAGCGATATGGGTTGGTCGGCTTCCCGCGCAGACGTCACCGCGTCATATGCGAACGAGTCCAGCGCTACCCCCACCAGTACCTCACGGAACCGATTGAGTCAGCAGGGGATAGACCTGACATCCGAAAAGGGGCGACTCTGATGCGGTTTCCTGTGGTGGAGCCAAGGGGACTCGAACCCCTAACCCCCTGCTTGCAAAGCAGGTGCGCTACCAATTGCGCCATGGCCCCGGGCGCGACCGGGTGGTCGCGGCGGTGCGGTGCCCGACAGGGTCAGGAGCGCTTGACCTCGTCGGTGGCCTCGGCCCACAGTGCCTGCTCGCGCTGGCCGGCGCGGGCCTTGCGGCTGGCGAGGACCGCGGCGGCGGCCGCGGCCGCCACGAGCACGAGCTTCTTCATGACTGTTCCTCTCACGGGGTCTGCGAGCGTCGACTCTAGCAACCGGGCCGCCCGCCTCCGCGCGCGGTGACCGATGCCCGAACGCTGGGCGAAATGTCCGATTCACCGGCAAGGGGACGTGACCGGTGTCACCCTGGACGCCATGGAAGCAGCCCGATGACCTGCCGGACCACCGTCGCCCTGGCGACGTTGCTGAGCCTGGCTTTCGTCGGCGCGCTCCAGCTCCTCGACCCCGACGGGCTCGCGGAGTCCCTGGTGAGCAACGGCGGCCAGCTCCTGGCGGCGGTCGCCGCCGCCGCTGGGTGTGCGGTCGCGGCCCGTCGTAGCGCGAGCCAGCGGCGACGCTCCTGGTGCTGCCTGTCCGCCGGCACCGGCGCCTGGGCGGCCGGCCAGCTGGTGTGGAGCTGGTACGAGGTCGGGCTCGGCCGTGAGGTGCCGTTCCCGTCGTGGGCGGACGTGGGGTTCCTGCTCTTCCCGCTGCTGTCCGCGGCCGGGCTGGTGGCGTGGCTCGGCACCCAGCACGACCAGCTGGTCGCGCGGGGGCGCGACCTCATGGACGGCGCGATCATGGCCGTTTCGCTGCTCGTGCTGTCGTGGGTGACCACGCTGCGCTCCATCGTCGACGGCGGCACCGACTCCTGGCTGCCGCTGGCGCTGTCCCTCGCCTACCCGGTCACCGACCTCCTGCTGGCGACCCTGGTGCTGATCGCCCTCGCCCGGGGACCGCGGGAGGAGCGCGGGACCCTCCTCACCCTCGTCGCCGGCCTCGGCGGCCTCGCCTTCTCCGACAGCGCCTACGTCTACCTCGTCGGCACCGGCCGCTACTCCTCCGCGGACCTCGTGTCGGGCGGCTGGGTCGTCGGCTTCCTGCTGGTCGGGGCGGCCGGGCTCACCGTCCCCGTCCCGCGAGGCACCGGGAGCACGCCGACCCGGGACCGGTCGTCCGCGCACGGTCCGTCGCTGCTGCGTCTGACCCTGCCGTACGTCCCGCTGGTGGCAGCGGGAGCGACCCTCGTCGTGCACCTCGTCCAGTCGCCGCGCACCCCGACGGTCGAGCTGCTGCTCGGGCTGACGCTGGTCACGCTCGTGATGAGCCGACAGTTCCTGGCGTTGGCGGACAACCAGCGCCTGCTCGAGGCCCTCGCCGAGGCGCACGACCAGCTCGAGCACCAGGCGCTGCACGACTCGCTGACCGGCCTGGCGAACCGGGTGCTGTTCGCGGACCGCCTCGACCGGGCGCTGGTCCGCCCCGGGGCCGACGTCAGCGTGCTGTTCTGCGACCTCGACGACTTCAAGAACGTGAACGACCGGTTCGGCCACGACACCGGCGACGAGCTGCTGCGCGTGGTCGCCGACCGGTTGCGTGCCTGCGTGCGGCTCCAGGACACCGTCGCCCGCATCGGCGGGGACGAGTTCGCCATCCTCCTGGAGGACACCGCCGACGCCCGTGGCGTCGCGGACCGGATCGTGGCGTCGATGCGCCAGCCGGTCAGCCTCGCCGGCCGGCTCCTCGCGACGTCGATCAGCGTCGGCCTCGCCCGGCACACCACGCCGGAGCGGCGGCCGGACCCCGACGTCTCCGTGTCGGTGCCCGGCTTCGCCGCGCCGAGCGCCTCCTCGATCGCGGCCGCTGCGAACCGGGAGGCCACCGCGGCCCTCCTGCTCCGGCACGCCGACACCGCCATGTACGCCGCGAAGGGGGCCGGCAAGGGCCGAGCCGTGCTCTGCGACGTCGGGGCGGGTCAGCCTGCCGCTGGGCCGCTGCTCACACCCGGAACCGGTCGAACATCCGGTACATGAACTCGGTGCCCCGGCGGAGCGCGTCGACGTAGATCCGCTCGTTGTTGCCGTGCATGGCGATCAGCTGGTCGTTGTCGATGACGTACGGGTAGACGCCGTACCCGGGGATGTGGTGGTCGCGCCACGGGCCGAGGCTGGTCCCGGCCTCGAACAGCGCGGGCGCGAACACCGCGTCGGGATAGGTGCTGGCCGCCGCGTGGGCCAGCGCGTGGTACAGCGGCGTGTCGAGGTCCGCCGGCTCGGTGGCCCAGACCTGGTCGAGCTGGTCGAGGTACTCCGCCTCCGTCGTCCCCTCCGGGGCCGCCAGGACCACGCTGACGCCACGGGCCCGCATCATCCGCCGCACCTGGGCCAGGAAGTCCCGCGGCTTCTGCCCGCCGGGGATGCCACGGCAGTTCACCCGCACGTGGGCGGTCGAGGGGATGACGTTCTCCTTGTAGCCGGCGTCCTCGATCACGAAGGCGGCCGTGGTCCGCAGCAGGGCGCTGTGCAGCCACGGGTAGGAGCTGCGCGCGACCACGACCCTGGCGGCCCGCTCAAGCTCGGACTGGGACCGGGCCGACAGCATCCGGTGGATAGCGCGGGCGAAGAGCTGGTCGGTCGTCGCCTCCGCGAGCGCGCGGAAGTAGCGACGGGTCACCCGGGTCAGGTGCACCGGCGCCAGCCAGCCGGCGAGCTCGGACACGGCTCGCGAGAGCTTCACGATGGCGGCGTCGGGGTTGGGCTTCGAGGAGTGCGTGGCCAGGCCGTTCGCGGTCAGGTCGAGGTTGAAGTAGACCTTGTCCTGTCGGGTCACCGTGATCAGCATCGGCGTCCGCTTGTCCCGCTGGGCCAGGAACCAGCCGCCCTCGGTGAGCACCATGCCGGCGTCGAGCTTGTCCCAGTGCTGCTCCGCCAGCCAGCCCGACCCGTAGTTCCCGGCCTCCTCGTCGCAGTCGGTGAGCACGATGATGTCGCGCTCGAACTGCCCGCCCTCGTCGATGTGCCGCAGCAGCGAGGTGACGGTGGCGGAGTCCATGCCCTTCATGTCGAGCGCGCCGCGGCCCCAGATCTGGCCCTGCTTCACGACCCCGGCGAACGGGTCGACGTCCCACTTGTCCCGCTCCACGGGTACGACGTCGGAGTGCCCGAGCATCAGCACGGGAGCCGCCGACGTCGTACCCCGGATCCGGGCGATCAGGTGCACGTTGTCCGGCTGGGGGGTCGGGATGATCTCGGACTGCACCCCGGCGCGGTCCCAGACGCCCTTCAGCATCTCGGCGAAGGGTCGGGTCTTGCCGCCCTGACCGAAGTTCTGGGTGTCGATGGAGATCATCCGCTTCAGGAGGTCGAGCGGGTCCTGGTCGGCGGCCGGCACGTCCACGGCCGTGGTCGCGGCGCGGGCCAGGGAGCCGGGCCCGCGGTGCAGGTCGGAGCCTGCGAACCCGACGGCGCCGAGTGCGGCGAGACCGCCCACGCGGGTGAGGAACGACCGCCGGCCCAGCGGGCCGGTCGGCAGGAGGGACGAGACGTGCTGCTGATCCATGGGGACCCCTTCCGAGAGCGGACCCACCCACCGTTCTCGGCGCGCTTCGACGCGGTCAACGGCACGGGAAAGGGAATGCGACCAACGGAGGGTCTCCTGCGACGAGCGGCCACCGGATCCTGCCGCCGTCGGCGTGTCACCGGCGGGCTGCCCGACCTGGCCGACGGTGTCCCGGTCTGCTCGTGGGAGATGCGTCGTGACACCGCGATCCGAGGGTGGGCCTAAGAGGACTTGAACCTCTGACCTCTTCCTTATCAGGGAAGCGCTCTAACCGTCTGAGCTATAGGCCCCGGGTGGTGCGACCGTGGGTCGGACCGACGGGAGAGGTTACCGCATCGCCGACGGGCCGCCCAAACCGACCGGGGCCGACGGACGACCCCAGGGACGGGTCAGCGTTCGTCCTCGGCCAGGGTCACGTCGAGGCCCCCGAGCAGGGCCGCCGCGAGGTTGTACAGGAACGCGGCGAGGGTGGAGATCGCGGTGATCAGCAGCACGTCGAGGACCGCGACGATCATCGAGAAGCCGAGGACCCGGCTCATCCCGACGTAGTTCTGGACGTCGAAGCTCTGGGCCGTGTCACCGCCGACCACGTCCGCGACGGTCTGGTTGATCGAGTCCCAGACCCCGGCCGCGCCGAGCACCGACCACACCACGGCCACGGCGACCACGGTCACGATGCCGAAGGCGATCGAGAGCAGGAACGACGTCTTCATCACCGACCAGGGGTCCAGGTGGACCAGCCGCAGCCGGGCCCGTCGCGTGCCACGGGGCCTCGAGCCGCCCGCCCGCCCGCTGGAGCCGGCACCCGAGGACGGGCGCGGGTCCTGACCGCGGGTCGCGCCGGCGGCCGTCGCGCCCTTGCCGGAGGCGCCGGAGCCACCGGTGCCCGACGGCGCGGAGCTGCCGGCCGACCTGACGGCCGAGGTCACCCGCTCCGTCATCGACCTGCCGGACCCTCCGGAGCGTCCGGACCCGCCGCCGCCCGTCGTACCTGCGGTGCGGGAGTCGGCGCCCTTGGACCCGGTCGGGGACGACGGCCCCGACAGCGGTCGTCTCGGCGCCAGGGGGGTCTCGTCGGCACGTCGGTCGGCCATCAGGCCTCCTCGTCGTCGGCTGGTTCGTCAGTTGCCCGAGCGGCCACGTCGGCGGCAGCCTCGTCGATTGTCGCATCCGAGCCGCTGTCGTCCACCCCGGCGGTCTGGTCGTCCGCGGCGAGTGCGCTCTCGACGGCCTCGTCGATCTCGGGTGCGCGCTCCACGCTGCGCGCCACGACGGCGACCTGGTCACCGGCCCGGACGCCCACGAACCGCACACCCTTGGTGTCGCGACCGGTCGGGCGCAGGTGCTCGTCGATCGCGCTGCGGGTCACCTGCCCCGACTGCTTGATCGCCAGGACCTCGTCGCCCTCGACGACGATGAAGGCGCCCACGAGATCGCCCCGGTCGTCGTCCTGCTTCATGGCCTTGATGCCGATGCCGCCGCGGGACTGCAGGCGGTACTCCGAGATCGGGGTCCGCTTGGCGAACCCGCCGTCGGTGATCGTGAAGACGTACTGCCCCGTGACGCCGGGGAGGTCACCGGTGTCCGTCGACTCCCCCGCCGAGGTCGCCTCCACCTCGGCGGCCTGCTCGGCGGCGACCTGGTCGGCCCGGATCACCGACATCGACAGCAGCTCGTCCCCGCCGCGGAACTTCATCCCGGTCACGCCCGAGGTCGCCCGGCCCATCGGGCGCAGCTGGGTCTCGTCGGCGCGGAACCGGATCGCCTGTCCCTTGCGGGAGACGAGCAGGATGTCGTCGCCCTCGTCGACCAGCTCCGCGCCGATCAGCTCGTCGTCGTCCTCACGGAAGTTGATCGCGATGACGCCCGCCTGCCGGGGGCTGTTGTAGTCCCCGAGCCGGGTCTTCTTCACCAGGCCGTTGCGCGTGGCCAGGACGAGGTACGGCGCCTGCTCGTAGTCGCGGATCGCCAGGACCTGCGCGATGGTCTCGTCGGGCTGGAACGACAGCAGTCCCGCGACGTGGCCGCCCTTGGCGTCCCGCGACGCCTCGGGAAGGTTGTACGCCTTGGTGCGGTAGACCCGCCCGGCGGTGGTGAAGAACAGCAGCCAGTGGTGGTTGCTGGTGGCCATGAAGTGCTCGACGACGTCGTCGCCGCGCAGCGTGGCACCCCGCACGCCCTTGCCACCCCGCTTCTGGGTGCGGTAGAGCGCCGCGTTGGTCCGCTTCGCGTAGCCGCCGCGGGTGATCGTCACGACGAGCTCCTCGTCGGGGATCAGGTCCTCCATGGAGAGGTCGCCGTCGGCGGGGATGAGCCGGCTGCGCCGCTCGTCGCCGAACTTGTCGACGACCGCGGTGAGCTCCTCGCCGATGATCCGCAGCTGACGCGCCGGGTTGGCGAGGATGTCCTCGTAGTCGGCGATCTCCAGCTCGATCTTCGCGAGCTGGTCCACGATCCGCTGCCGCTCCAGCGCCGCCAGCCGGCGCAGCTGCATGTCGAGGATCGCGTTGGCCTGCGTCTCGTCGATCTCGAGGAGCTCGATCAGGCCGGTGCGGGCGTCGTCGACCTCGGGCGAGCGCCGGATCAGCGCGATCACCTCGTCGAGCATGTCGAGGGCCTTGACCAGGCCGCGCAGCACGTGCGCGCGGTCCTGGGCCTCCCGGAGCAGGTACTGCGTGCGGCGCTGGATGACCTCGACCTGGTGCGCGACCCAGTGCGAGACGAACTGGTCCAGGGTCAGGGTCCGGGGCACGCCGTCGACGAGCGCCAGCATGTTCGCGGCGAAGTTGGTCTGCAGCTCGGTGTGCTTGAACAGGTTGTTCAGCACGACCCGGGCCACCGCGTCCCGTTTGAGGATCACGACGAGCCGCTGGCCGGTCCGCGAGGAGGAGTCGTCCCGGACGTCGGCGATCCCCTGGACCCGGCCGGTGATCGCGAGGTCCGCGATCTTCTCGGCGAGGTTGTCGGGGTTGACCTGGTAGGGCAGCTCGGTGATCACCAGGAGCGTGCGGCCCTTGGCGTCCTCCTCGACGTCGACGACCGCCCGCATCGTGATCGACCCACGGCCGGTGCGGTAGGCCTGCTCGATGCCCTGCCGGCCCACGATGAGCCCGCGCGTGGGGAAGTCGGGCCCCTTGATCCGCTCCAGCAGCGCCTCGAGCAGCTCCTCGCGGGTCGCGTCGGGGTGCTGGAGCGCCCACTGCACGCCGTCGTTGAGCTCGCGCAGGTTGTGGGGCGGGATGTTCGTCGCCATCCCGACCGCGATGCCGGCCGAGCCGTTCGCCAGCAGGTTCGGGAACCGCGCCGGCAGGATGCTCGGCTCCTCCGAGCGCCCGTCGTAGTTCGGGGTGAAGTCGACGGTGTCGCGCTCGATGTCCCGGACCATCTCCAGGGCCAGCGGCGCCATCTTGCACTCGGTGTAGCGCATCGCCGCCGCGGGGTCGTTGCCCGGCGAGCCGAAGTTGCCCTGGCTGTCGACCAGCGGCGCGCGCATCACCCACGGCTGCGCCAGGCGCACCAGGGTGTCGTAGATGGCGGAGTCGCCGTGCGGGTGGTACTGGCCCATGACCTCGCCCACGACGCGCGCGCACTTGGAGAAGCCGCGGTCGGGACGGTAGCCGCCGTCGTACATCGCGTAGAGGACGCGTCGGTGCACGGGCTTGAGCCCGTCGCGTACGTCGGGCAGCGCCCGTCCGACGATCACGGTCATCGCGTAGTCGATGTAGGAGCGCTGCATCTCGACCTGGAGCTCGACGGGCTCGACCCGTCCGCCAGGGCCGGGGGTGCCGCCGCCGATGGTGTCGTCAGTCATGCGTCATCTCTCTGTCGTCTGCGGTCCGTCTGCGATCCGTCTGCGACCCCCCCGCGACGACGACCCGCCGGAGCGCAGACGAATCGGGGTGGGAGGGACCATGAGGAGGTCAGATGTCGAGGAACCGGACGTCCTTGGCGTTGCGCTGGATGAACGAGCGGCGCTGCTCCACGTCCTCGCCCATCAGCACCGAGAACATCTCGTCGGCCTGGGCCGCGTCCTCCAGCGTCACCTGCAGCAGCAGCCGGTTGTCGGGGTCGAGCGTGGTGTCCCACAGCTCGTCGGGGTTCATCTCGCCGAGGCCCTTGTAGCGCTGGACCGGGTTCTCCTTCGGCAGCCTCTTGCCCGCCTCGATGCCGGCGCGGGTGAGGGCGTCGCGCTCGGCGTCGGAGTAGACGAACTCGTGCTCGTGCGGCTTGTTCCAGCGCAGCCGGTACAGCGGTGGCTGGGCCAGGTAGACGTAGCCGTGCTCGATCAGCGGCCGCATGAAGCGGAACAGCAGGGTGAGCAGCAGGGTCCGGATGTGGTGGCCGTCGACGTCCGCGTCGGCCATCATCACGATCTTGTGGTAGCGGACCTTGTCGATGTCGAACTCTTCGTGGATGCCGGTCCCGAGCGCGGAGATGATCGCCTGCACCTCGTTGTTGGCCAGCACCTTGTCCAGGCGCGCCTTCTCCACGTTGAGGATCTTGCCGCGGATCGGCAGGATCGCCTGGATCCGCGGGTCCCGGCCTCCCTTCGCGGAGCCGCCGGCCGAGTCGCCCTCGACGACGAAGATCTCGCACTCCTCGGGGTTCGTCGACTGGCAGTCCGCCAGCTTCCCCGGCAGCCCGCCGCCGCCGAGCAGCCCCTTGCGGCTGCGTGCCAGCTCGCGGGCCTTGCGGGCCGCGACTCGCGCGTACGCCGCCGCCTGCGCCTTGCGGACGATGTCGCGGCCCTCCGAGGGGTTCTTCGCGAACCAGTCGCCGAGCTGCTCGTTGACGACCCGCTGCACGAAGCCCTTGGCCTCGGTGTTGCCCAGCTTGGTCTTGGTCTGCCCCTCGAACTGCGGCTCGCCGAGCTTGATCGAGATGATGGCGGTCAGCCCCTCGCGGACGTCGTCGCCGGAGACCCGGTCCTCCCGCTTCTTGATCAGGTTCCACTCCTCCCCCCAGTTGTTCACCAGGGTCGTGAGCGCCGAGCGGAAGCCCTCCTCGTGGGTGCCGCCCTCGTGGGTGTTGATCGTGTTGGCGAAGGTGTGCACCGACTCGGTGAACGAGGAGTTCCACTGCATGGCCACCTCGAGGCTCATGCCGCTCTCCGGCTGCTGGGCCTCGAAGTCGATGACGCTCGGGTGCGCCTTGTCCTTGCGCCGGTTGAGGTGCTCGACGTAGTCGACCAGGCCCCGCTGGTAGCAGAACCGCTGCTCGTAGACGCCGTCCTCCCGGGCGGCGCGGCCCTCGAGGGGCTCCACCAGCGCAGCGGCGCCCTCCACGTCGGACGGGGCGTCCTCGACGTCGGCCGACTGCGGCCGCTCGTCGCGCACGACGATCTCCAGGCCCTTGTTGAGGAAGGCCATCTCGCGGATCCGGTTGAGGATCGTCTCCAACGAGTACGTCGTCGTCTCGAAGATGTCCGGGCTCGCCCAGAACGTGATCGTCGTGCCGGTGGCGTCGGTCTCCTCGAGCTCCTCGAGCGGACCGTCGGGCTCGCCGAGGCTGAACGTCTGCCGCCAGTGGTGGCCACGGTTGCGGACGTCCACCTGGAGTCGGCTGCTGAGGGCGTTGACCACCGACACCCCGACGCCGTGCAGGCCACCGGAGACCTTGTAGCCGCCGCCCCCGAACTTGCCACCGGCGTGCAGCATCGTCAGCGCCATCGTGACCGCCGGGATGCCTTCGACCGGGTGCACGTCGGTGGGGATGCCGCGGCCGTCGTCCTCGACCCGGACGGCGCCGTCCGCGAGCAGGGTCAGGACGATCCGGGTGCAGTAGCCGGCGAGCGACTCGTCGACCGAGTTGTCGACGACCTCCCAGACGAGGTGGTGCAGGCCGCGCTCGCCGGTGGAGCCGATGTACATGCCGGGCCGCTTGCGGACCGCCTCCAGCCCCTCGAGGACCTGGATCGCGGACGCGTCGTACTTGCCCGCCTCGACGGCGTGACCCTCTCCCGCGGGCGCGAGGTGGGCGGCGGCCTCGCTCACCGCCTCCGCGGACAGCTCGGGCTGCGCCGGCTGCTGGGACGGGTCGTCGGTCCGGGGGGCGGGAGGGGTGCTGCTGTCGGTGCTGTCGGGCGGGGTACTGGCGGGCATCGCGTCGGCCACAAGCCATCCTCTTCACGTCTGAGCACAAAGCAACGGCCGCCCGGAGCGGGAACGACCGTGCTCAAGTATACCCCTCCAGGGCCCCGGATCGCGGCTGCCGTCCACACCCGGCGGGCCACGCCGGACCACAGAAGACCGATTCTGAGCCTTGCAAGGCGGCCAGGACGGCTGCACGGGGGCATCTTCTAGTCCCCATACCGACCCCCGGGCCGTCACAGCCTCTCTGCGGGGCTCTCGGAGGTCCCGGGTGCGCGCCTCACCCGTAGGTGTCGCGGGGCCCCCGACCGTCGCGGACCGAGCGCGGGCCACGCTTCCAGGAGGGGCCGAGCGGTCCCCGGACCTCGATCGCGAGGACGGTGCCGTCCCCGAGCTCCTCGTTGAGCCGCCGCACGACGGTGCCGGCGAGCAGCCGCATCTGCGTGGCCCACGCCGTGGAGTCGGTGCGGACCACCAGCCTCGCGTCCGCGAACGCCTCCGGCGAGCAGTGGCCGGCGACCTCGCGTCCCACGAGGCTCTCCCACCGCGAGAACACCCCGTGCACCCGGACGTCCGTCGCCCACCCCTGGTCGGCGATCAGGCGCCCGATCGTCGAGTCGAGCAGCTGCGGGTCCCGCTCGTCGGGGTGGGCCCCCGACGCCTGCGGGTCCGCCGGCCGGCCGCGCCGAGCGGTCCGGCCGCCACCGCCCGACCCACCGCCCGACCCACCGCCGGGGCGCCGCGGGCGCGTCCCCGGGCGGGCCAGGGACCGCGCGACGCTGCGGGCCAGGTCGAGCCCGGTGTCGTCGTGCGGGGCCGGGGGCCCCGCCCCATCGGCAGCGGGTTCGACGGGCCCGTCGTGGGGCCGGTCGACGGGCTGGTCGTGGGGCTGGTCGCCGGGCTGGTCAGCAGACACCGGGCAGCACCTTGCCGTCCACCACGTCGATCCGGGCCCCGGCCAGCACCGCCGGGACGTCCTCGGGCACCGCCGCGGTGACCAGCACCTGCTCCGCGCCGGCGACGAGCTCGGCGAGCCGCTCCCGGCGGTCGCCGTCGAGCTCGGCGAAGACGTCGTCGAGGATCAGGATCGGGTCGTCGCCCTCGGCGCGCAGCAGGTCGTAGGAGGCCAGCCGCAACGCCAGCGCGGTCGACCACGACTCGCCGTGCGAGGCGTAGCCCTTCACCGGCAGCGGTCCCAGCATCAGCACCAGGTCGTCGCGGTGCGGCCCCACCAGGCTCACCCCCCGGTCGATCTCCTCGTCGCGGCGGCGCTCGACCTCGGCGAGCAGGGCGGCGGCGAGCGCCTCCCGGTCGTGCCCACCCCCCGCCGACGGGGGCAGCTCCAGCGACGGCTTGTAGGTCATCGTCGCCTCGGCGCGGCCGGACCCCTCGGCCACGGCCCGGTAGGCGGTCGCGACGTACGGTCGCAGGGCGCCGACCAGGTCCAGCCGCGCGGCGAGCAGCTCGGCGCCCGCCCGGGCCAGGTGCGCGTCCCAGACCCCCAGGGTCGCCGCTGCGGACCCGCCGTCGCGACGGCCCTGCCGGCGTGCCGCCCCCGCGGTCTTGAGCAGCGAGTTGCGCTGCTTGAGGACCCGGTCGTAGTCGGCACGCACCCCGGCCAGCCGCGGGGCCCGCTGCACGAGCAGGTCGTCGAGGAAGCGGCGCCGCTCCGAGGGGTCGCCCTTCACCAGCGCCAGGTCCTCCGGGGAGAAGAGCACGGTGCGGACCAGCCCGAGCAGCTCGCGGGCCCGCGGCAGCGGCGAGCGGTTGACCCGGGCCCGGTTGGAGGCGCCGGGGTTGATCTGCACCTCGAGCAGCGCCTCACGGCCGTCGCGCACCACGACGGCGCGGACGACGGCGCGCGGCGACCCGAACCGGACCAGCGGGGCGTCGGAGGCGACCCGGTGCGACGCGAGCCGGGCGACGTAGTCGACGGCCTCGACCAGGTTGGTCTTGCCCTGTCCGTTGCGGCCGACGAAGGCGGTCACCCCGGGTCCGAGCGTGACCTCGGCCTCCGGGTAGGAGCGGAAGTCGACCAGCGAGAGGTGGGCGACGTGCACGGGAGGTCGGCCGTCAGGCCTTGTCCCCACCGGGAGGCGGGCTGGTCCGGGTCGCGTGCCCGCCGAACTGGTTGCGCATCGCCGCGACCGCCTTCATGGCCGGGCTGTCGTCCTGGCGGGAGATGAACCGGGCGTAGAGCGCCGCGGTGATCGCGGGGGTGGCGACCGCGTTGTCGATGCCGGCCTCCACGGTCCACCGGCCCTCGCCGGAGTCCTCGGCGTAGCCGGTGATCTGGTCGAGGTGGTCGTCCTCGTCGAGGGCTGCGACCAGCAGGTCCAGCAGCCAGGAGCGGATCACGGTCCCCTCACGCCAGGAGCGGAACACCTCGGTGACGTTGTCGACCTCGTCGACCGCCGAGAGCAGCTCCCACCCCTCGGCGTAGGCCTGCATGATGGCGTACTCGATGCCGTTGTGGACCATCTTGGAGAAGTGCCCGGCCCCCACGTCGCCCGCGTGCACCCAGCCGAACTCGCCCTCGGGCTTGAGGGCGTCGAAGATGGGCTGGACCGTCTCGATGTGCTCCGGGATCCCACCTGCCATCAGCGCGTAGCCGTTCTCCAGGCCCCAGACGCCGCCGGAGACACCGCAGTCGACGAAGCCGATGCCCTTCTCGCCCAACGACACGGCGTTGGCCTGGTCGTCGGTCCAGCGGGAGTTGCCCCCGTCGATGACGATGTCGCCCTCGTCGAGCAGGTCCTTGAGGTCGCGCACGGTCTGGCGGGTGATCTCTCCGGCCGGCACCATCACCCAGACGACCTTGGGCGAGGGCAGCTTCTCGACCATGGCCTCCAGGGAGTCCACGTCGCTGAGCTCGGGGTTGCGGTCGTACCCCACCACGGTGTGGCCGGCACGGCGCAGCCGCTCGCGCATGTTGCCGCCCATCTTGCCGAGCCCGATCAGACCGAGATCCATACCGTTCCCCTTCGCGCCGCAGGTGGTGGTGCCGCTGTGCTCCGGCAGCCTACCCGTGCCCGCGGGCCTCAGGAGAGCAGGCGGCGGGGCATCAGCAGGTAGCGGAAGTCGGGGTCGACCTCGCCGTCGAGGGCGTCGACCCCGGAGAGGACGGCCGGCTTCGAGGCCTGGGTGAAGGCCAGCTCGACGACCGGCTGCTCGAGGGCGGTGAGCCCGTCGAGGAGGAACTGCGGGTTGAACCCGGTGGTGATGTCCTCACCCTCGACGCCGGCCTCGATCTGCTCGGTCGCCAGGGCCTCGTCGCCGCTGCCGGCGTCCAGGGTGAGCACCCCGGGGCTGAACGCCAGCTGCACCGCGGTGTTGCGCTCGGCGACCAGCGAGACCCGCTTGACCGACTCGACCAGGGTGGCCCGGTCGACCCGTGCGACCGTCGTGTGCTCGGCGGGGAACAGGGACCGGACCTTCGGGAACTCGCCATCGAGCAGCCGGGTGGTGGTCCGTCGTACGCCGCCGCCGGAGGCTCCCTCGAAGCCGATGATGCCCTCGCCGACGCCGGAGGAGGACAGCGCGATGGTCACCTCCGCACCGGAGGTCAGCGACTTGGCCGTGTCGGCCAGGACCTTGGCCGGCACCAGGGCGGCGGCCGAGACGTCGGTGGCGCCCGGGGCCCAGGCCAGCTCCCGGTGGGAGAGCCGGAACCGGTCGGTGGCCAGCAGCGAGATCGAGGCGCCCTCGATCTCGATCCGGACGCCGGTGAGCACCGGCAGCATGTCGTCGCGGCCGGCGGCGGTCACGGCCTGGGCGACGGCGTTGGCGAAGAGGTCGCTGCGCACGGTCCCGGTCGCCGCCGGCATGTCCGGCAGCGTGGGGTACTCCTCGACGGGCATGGTCTGCAGGCTGAACCGGGCGGAGCCGCAGGTCAGCGACACCTTGGAGCCGTCGATGGTCATCTCGACGGGCTTCGCAGGGAGGCTGCGGCAGATGTCGGCGAGCAGGCGGCCGGAGACCAGCGCCCGGCCCTCCTCCTCCACCGAGGCCGGCAGCGTGGCCCGCGCCGACGTCTCGTAGTCGAACGTGGACAGCTGGAGGCCGTCCCCGTCCTCGACCGTCTCGACGAGCAGCCCGGCGAGCACCGGGACGCTCGGCCGGACCGGGAGGCTGCGGGCGGCCCAGGCCACGGCGTCTGCGAGCACGTCGCGCTCGACGGTGAACTTCACTGCGCTCCGCCTTCCGTTCCGGTCGCGACGAGGACACCTGATCCTCCGGGGGTGAGCATCCTGCCACGCACCCGCCACCCGGGGCACGGCGAGGGCGCCGCTGACCCGGTCGTCCCCAGGACGGAGCCCGAGGAGACGTGCACCGGGGATCTGTCCAGTTGTCGTCCAGGAGTGTTAACAGGTGCGGTGGAAACTGTGGACAACTCGTGTTCCCGCAGGTCGGTCCGCGGGTCTCCGTCCCGACGGCCTGTGGAGGAGAGGGGGAGGAACCTCAGGTTCCTGTGGTTCGGCACCGGTCGTCCCGGACCGGCCCGCAGGTTGTGCACAGGGCGTCCACCGCGGCGGCACCCCGCTGCACACGGCCGTCCCCAGGTCCGGCGCACCCGACAGGCCGGCGAGGTCATGACTGGCGGGCGTGCTGCTTGATCCGGTTCGTCAGCTCGGTGACCTGGTTGTAGACGCTGCGGCGCTCGGCGAGCAGGGTCCGGATCTTCTTGTCGGCGTGCATGACGGTGGTGTGGTCCCGGCCGCCGAACTGCTGGCCGATCTTGGGCAGCGAGAGCTCGGTGAGCTCCCGGCACAGGTACATCGCGATCTGCCGCGCGGTGACGAGGACGCGACTGCGGCTGGCGCCGCAGAGGTCGTCGATCGTGAGGCCGAAGTACGCCGCGGACTGGGCGATGATCAGCGCGGCGGTGATCTCGGGCTCACCGCCCTCCGGGATCAGGTCCTTGAGGACGATCTCGGCGAGGGTCTTGTCCACGGGCTGCCGGTTGAGACCGGCGAACGCGGTGACCCGGATCAGTGCCCCCTCGAGCTCGCGGATGTTGGTCTGGATCTTGCTCGCGATGAACTCCAGCACCTCCGGCGGCGCCGTCATCCGCTCGGTCGCGGCCTTCTTGCGCAGGATCGCGATCCGGGTCTCCAGGTCCGGCGGCTGCACGTCGGTGATCAGGCCCCACTCGAAGCGGTTCCGCAGCCGGTCCTCCAGGGCCTCGAGCCGCTTGGGGGCACGGTCGGAGGTGATCACGATCTGCTTGTTCGCGTTGTGGAGGGTGTTGAACGTGTGGAAGAACTCCTCCTGGGTCTGGATCTTGCCCTCGAGGAACTGGATGTCGTCGATGAGGAGCACGTCCACGTCGCGGTAGCGACGCTTGAACCGGTCCTGCCGGTCGTCGCGGATCGCGTTGATGAACTCGTTCGTGAACTCCTCGGAGCTGACGTAGCGGACCCGCGCGCCGTTGAACAGGCTGCGGACGTAGTGCCCGATGGCGTGCAGCAGGTGGGTCTTCCCCAGTCCGGAGTCGCCGTAGACCAGCAGCGGGTTGTAGGCCTTGCCCGGCGCCTCGGCCACCGCGACCGCCGCAGCGTGCGCGAACCGGTTCGAGGACCCGATCACGAACGTCTCGAAGACGTACTTCGGGTTGAGCCGGGTCTCGATCGCGCTCCCCGACGACGCCGCGGTCGCGCCCAGGTGGTGCCCCTCCCGGTCGCCGCCGGACGGCTGGGGCGGGATCCGGCCCGGCCCTCCCGAGGAGTCGGGCGGAAAGCCGGTCCGGCCACCGATGTAGCCGGTACCGCCGCCGTGACCGTCGTCGGCGTCCTGGGCGGGTCGGGTCGACTGGTCGCCTTGTCGAGAAGTCGACATGTCGCCGTGCGCGTCACCGGGTACGTCGTCGCGGTGCACCGGAGCCGGCACGGCAGAGCCGCCGAGCTCGGGGTCGACGGTGACCGCGATCCGGACCGGCCGCCCGAACGCCGCGCCCAGGGCGTCCTCGAGCCGGGTCCGCAGCCGGCCCTCGATCTGGTTGCGGGTGAACTCGTCACCGACCGCGATGATCGCCGTGCCCTCGTGCAGGGTCATCGGCCGGCTGTTCGCCAGCCACGCCCGCTGGTTGGGAGGCAGGTCCTCGACCAGCCCGTGCCACAGGTCGTCCAGCCGTGGCTCCGGCCGTGGCTCCGGCCGCGGGTCCAGGTCGCCGGCGCGCTCGCTCGGGTTGTCCACGGTGGTTCCCCACTCCCCATCCACGGTCGGTCCGCCATCGGTGCGCCCCGGGCGGGAGCCCGTTCGGTCCACACGTTTGTCCACAGGCTGTGCACGTACGTCGCGCCGCAACGAGAGGCTCGTCCCGGTCCCGGGTGCCGCCTCGACGACCGACGTCGTCGCAGGTCAACGGCCCCACCGGGCCGCCGACCGGAACGGCGAACCGTCGGGACGCCGCCCGGCCGTTCGGCGGAACGGCACGGAGTCAAGGAGGCGATCGCCCTGCGGAAGCCCGGGACCTGCGCACGCTAACGCCCCGACGACCATCGGATCAAGCGGTTGTCCACAGGGTTCCGGTTTGCTCGGGACGACCCGAGCCCGTACCTTAACAGGGTCGATCGTGGTGTCGTCGGCGCTCGTGTGTCCCTCGTGATCCTGCCGGGACCGACGCCGGGAGCCGCTCGGCCGCAGACCGCGGGCGGAGGCCCGCACCCGACTCCTCTGCCCCACCCGTCCCACCTTCGGAGAGCCGCCGTGAGCAAGCGCACGTACCAGCCGAACAACCGTCGTCGCCACAAGGTGCACGGCTTCCGACTGCGGATGCGCACCCGTGCCGGCCGTTCCGTGCTCTCCGCCCGCCGCCGCAAGGGTCGCAACCGGCTCGCCGTCTGAGCGACCGGTCGCGACCCCGCAGTGCGGTGCTCGACCGTCGGCACCGGCTGACCTCCTCGGCCGGCTTCACCTCGGCGACCCGACGTGGCCGTCGGGCCGGGTCGAGCACGCTGGTGCTGCACCTGGTCACCGCCACCGCCTCCGAGCCCGACCCGCACGACGGTCCGGGTGACGCGACCCGGGTGGGGTTCGTGGTGAGCAGGGCCGTGGGCAACGCCGTCACGCGCAACCGGGTGCGGCGCCGGCTGCGGCACCTGCTCCGGGACCGGTGCGCCGGGCTGCCGCACGGCTCGGTCCTGGTCGTGCGGGCGCTGCCCACCGCGGCGGTGGCGACCTCTGCGACCCTGGCCCGCGACCTGGACCGGTGCCTGGGCAGGCTGCTCGGTCCCAGCCCGAGCGGCGTCGACCGATGAGGTATCCGCTGATCTGGCTGCTTCGCGGCTACCGGCTGCTGGTCAGCCCGCTGTACGGACAGGTGTGTCGCTACCATCCCTCGTGCTCGGCGTACGCGCTGGAGGCCGTGACGGTCCATGGCAGCGTGCGGGGGACCTGGTACGCCGTACGCCGGCTCGCCCGCTGCCACCCCTGGGCCGCCGGCGGATACGACCCGGTCCCACCTCCGATGTCTCATCCACGCTCGACTCAAGGAGCCTGAGTGTTCGCATTCTTCGGCCAGCTCGGCAGCTATGTGATGACGCCGCTGTACTACCTGACGTCGTTCGTCCTGCTGGCCTTCCACCGCCTCTTCGGCTCCCTCTTCGGGGCGGAGACCGGGATCGCGTGGGCGCTCTCGATCATCGGGCTCACGCTGGTGATCCGGGCGGCGCTGATCCCGCTGTTCGTCAAGCAGATCAAGTCCAGCCGCAACATGCAGCTCCTCCAGCCGAAGGTCAAGGAGCTGCAGAAGAAGTACGGCCACGACCGGGAGCGGCTCGCCCAGGAGACGATGGCGCTCTACAAGGAGACCGGGACCAACCCGTTCGCCTCCTGCCTGCCCCTGATCCTGCAGATGCCGATCTTCCTGGCGCTGTTCCGGCTCATCGACCACGCCTCCAACGGCGAGACCCGCGGCCTGATGACCCACGCGCTCGCGCAGCAGTTCGGGGACGCGACCCTGTTCGGCGCGAAGATCTCCGACAGCTTCACCTCCACCCACATCACCGGGGTCCGGATCCTCGCCGCGGTCCTGGTCATCGCGATGACCGCCACCACGTTCACCACCCAGCGGCAGCTGATGAGCAAGAACATGCCGGCGGACGCGATGACCGGCCAGTACGCGCAGCAGCAGAAGATGCTCCTCTACGTCCTGCCGCTGGTGTTCGCGGTCGGCGGCATCGCCTTCCCGATCGGCGTGCTCTTCTACTGGACCACCTCGAACCTGTGGACGATGGGCCAGCAGTTCTACGTGATCCGCAACAACCCGGCCCCCGGCACGCCGGCCGCCAAGCAGAAGCAGGACCGGGACGCCGCCAAGCGGGCGCGCAAGGGCCTCCCGGACCCGGCGACCCCGATCGACCCGACGCCCGACCCCGACGGGCCGCCGTCGGCGCCGCGACGCCAGCAGCCGCGCAAGCAGAGCCGCAGCCAGCGTCGCAAGCAGGCACCCCCTGGGTCGCAGGGGTCCCCAGCCGGGCGGTCCGGCCGCCCCGGCGGCGGCAGCGACGCGAGCGCCTCGGGAGGCCCGGCCGGCGACCCGGACCGGAAGCGCCGGCCTGATGGGGACGAGGGTGACGAGGGCGAGGCGCCGGGCCGGCACACGGCCTGACCGGCGCGCATGTGCGTCTCGGGCACGGCGCCCGGCGCTGCGGTGCGCAGCATGAGCAGTTCTTTGGTTCGTCAACGACAGGGAGCATGACGTGAGTGACTCGACGACCGACCGGTCGGACCTCGACCAGCTGGATCCCGAGCCGGCCGCGGCCGGCTCGGGCGCGGCGCCGCAGCTGGATCCGGACGCCGGGACCGACGTGCAGGGCGACGTGCAGGGCGACGTGCAGGGCGAGGTACAGGACGACGCACAGAGCGCCGACCAGGCAGACGTCCAGACAGAGGTCGAGAGCCGCGACCAGGACGCCGACCAGAACGGCGACCAGGCCGGCCAGGACGCCGAGGCCGTCCCCGATGTGGAGAGGCTCGAGAACGAGGGGGACATCGCGGCGGACTACCTCGAGGAGCTGCTCGACATCGCCGACCTCGACGGCGACCTGGACATGGACGTCGAGGGCGACCGCGCCGCGGTGAGCATCGTGGGTGCCGACCTCCGGCAGCTCGTGGGCCGCGACGGGGAGGTCCTCGAGGCGTTGCAGGAGCTCACCCGGCTCGCGGTCTACCGGGAGACGGGCGAGCGGTCCCGACTCATGCTCGACGTCGGGGGGTTCCGCGCCGACCGCCGGGCCCGGCTGGAGAAGCTGGCCTCCGAGGTCGTCGAGGAGGTCAAGGCGACCGGTGAGCGGCGCGCATTGGAGCCGATGACCCCGTTCGAGCGGAAGGTCGTGCACGACGTGGTGGCAGCGGCCGGGGCCACCTCCGAGTCCGAGGGTCAGGAGCCGCGGCGCTACGTCGTGATCCTGCCGGGCTGAGCGTGGCGGCAGAGTCGTCGTCGGTTTCACGTGAAACACCCCCCGCGCCTCCGGTTGCCCGGGGAGTGTTCGCCGACCGGCTACCGCTGGCGCAGGCGTACGCCGCCCTGCTGACCGACGCCGGGGTGGTCCGTGGCCTGATGGGTCCGCGGGAGGTGCCGCGACTGTGGGAGCGGCACCTGCTCAACTGCGCCGTGGTGAGCGACGAGATCGGCGAGAGCGCGGACGTGGCCGACCTCGGCTCGGGGGCCGGGTTGCCCGGGCTCGTGCTGGCGATCCGGCGTCCTGACCTTCGGGTGACGCTTGCGGAGCCGCTGCTGCGACGCGTCACCTTCCTCACCGAGGCGGTGGATCGGCTCGAGCTGGACAACGTCACGGTGGTGCGCGCCCGCGCGGAGGAGCTCCGCGGCAGCACCCAGTTCTCCGTGGTGACGTCCCGTGCCGTGGCCCCCCTGCCTCGGCTGCTGGCGTGGTCCCTGCCGCTGGTGCGCCCGGGTGGGGTGGTGCTGGCGCTCAAGGGCCGCGCCGCCGCGGACGAGGTCGTGGCCGCGGCGGCGACGCTGCGCGAGTGGGGTGTTGCCCCCGCGGAGGTCCGGGAGCTCGGCCGCGGCACCATCGATCCACCGGCCACGGTGGTTCGGGTGGCAGCGACCCCCGCATCGGAACTACATTGGCGTCATTCCCGTCGCGAGGGGGTGAGCTCTCCCCCGCGGCGCCGGCGAGGCAAAGGACGACGCACGTGACGATGAGCGGTACGACGGTGTCCCCCATGGCAGCGCAGGCACCGGAGGCGGAGCGACGACGCGGCACGTGCGTCGTGGCCGGTCTCGGCTGGCCGGGGCGCTCGGGAGATGAGCTCGCCGCCCGTCTGGGGTGGCCGGTTCCACGTGAAACGGCCCGGAGGTCAGGCGGCCCGGAGATCTCGACCACCGACGTTCCACGTGAAACACCCTCGACCACCGACGCTCCACGTGAAACACCCCCTACCACTGACGTTCCACGTGAATCACTCTCCACGCCGGTGTCAGCCCCCCGCTCATTCCCCACGGCCGGTGACGTGGCCGGCCGCGGCGGATCCGGCCTCCGGGAGGCGGACGCCTCGACGCCGCTCGCACAGTCGGTCGCGCACACACTGCTGGTCCGCGAGGGTCGCCGGCTCGGCGGCACGCTGCCCCGGCCCGAGCGCCCCCGGGTCATGGTGGTCGCCAACCAGAAGGGCGGCGTGGGGAAGACGACGACGGCGGTCAACCTCGCGGCCGGCCTCGCCCAGCACGGCCTCAGGGTGCTGGTCCTCGATCTCGATCCCCAGGGGAACGCCTCGACCGCCCTGGCCATCCCGCACCATCGGGGCACCCCGTCGACGTACGAGGCGCTGGTGGAGGGGCGTCCGCTCACCGAGGTGGTGCAGGCCAGCCCCGAGATCGAGGGGCTGTTCGTGGTGCCGGCGACCATCGACCTGGCGGGGGCCGAGATCGAGCTGGTCAGCATGGTGGCCCGGGAGGGGCGCCTGCGCAAGGCGGTCCACGGGCATCCCCTGGTGTTCGGGGAGGGTGCCGACCGGTTCGACTACGTGCTCATCGACTGCCCTCCGTCACTGGGGCTGCTCACGTTGAACGCGCTGGTGGCCGGGGACGAGATGCTGATCCCGATCCAGGCGGAGTACTACGCGCTCGAGGGTCTCGGCCAGCTGCTGGAGACCGTGGACCTGGTCAGGGCGCACCTGAACCCCGGCCTGGTCGTGTCCACCATCGTGCTGACGATGTACGACGCGCGCACCCGCCTGTCGGCCGGCGTGGCCGAGGAGGTCCGCGCGCACTTCGACGGCCAGGTGCTGCGCACCGCGATCCCCCGCTCGGTCCGCATCTCGGAGGCCCCCAGCTACGGGCAGACGGTGATGACCTACGACCCGGGGTCGCCGGGCGCGTTGAGCTACCTGGAGGCGGCCCGCGAGCTCGCCACCCGAGACCCCGCCGGGCCGGCGGCCGGGGCGGACCAGGGGAGCCGGTCATGACCGCCCACCACCCCACCCAGCGCCGGGGTCTCGGCCGCGGCCTCGGCTCGCTGATCCCCACCGGCCCTCGGCAGGAGCCGGGCGTCGCGGCCGCCGAGCCCGGCACGGAGGACGTCGACGACGCCACCGTGGCTCCGTCTCCCGACTGGATCGGCGTGCCGCTCCCAGGCGACGAGGCTCCGGCGGCCGCGCGGGAGCCCGCGAGCGACAGGCCCGCGAGCGACGGCAGCCCGGCGGCCGCGGTTGCCGGTAAGGCGGAGGAGCCGGGCGGCGAGGACGCCGAGGGGCAGCTGAGGCCGGTCGCGGGCGCCTTCTTCGCCGAGCTTGCGGTGGACCAGGTCCGGCCCAACCCGCGCCAGCCCCGCGAGGTCTTCGACGAGGAGGCGATGGCCGAGCTGGTGGCGTCCGTCCGCGAGGTCGGGCTGCTGCAGCCGGTCGTCGTCCGACCCACCGGCGGCGACCGCTACGAGCTGGTGATGGGGGAGCGACGCTGGCGGGCGGTGCAACAGGCCGGTCTGGAGTCCATCCCGGCGATCGTCAAGGACACCACCGACGACCTGCTGCTCCGCGATGCGCTGCTCGAGAACCTGCATCGTGCGCAGC
>JAICLD010000079.1 GCA_025927595.1 Nocardioidaceae bacterium
ACCGACAGCTCGAGGCTGGCCCGGGCCAGCGGCCCCCGCAGCACCAGCGTCGAGCCGCGGTCACCGTCCTCGCGCAGGTCGCGCCCCAGCTGGTCGGCCACGTCGTCGGTGACCCGCTGGTTGGCGGTCGCGGTCGTGGCCAGCACCGGCGTGTCCGGGTTGAGCCGGCGCAGCACGTCGGAGACCCGCCGGTAGTCGGGGCGGAAGTCGTGCCCCCAGTCGGAGACGGCGTGGGCCTCGTCGATGACGAGCAGGCCGAGCGTCCCCGCCAGCCCGTCCAGCACCCGACGGCCGAAGCCGGGGTTGGCGAGCCGCTCCGGGGACACCAGGAGCACGTCGAGGTCGCCGGCCCGCAGGGCCTCCTCCACCGCGGACCACTCCTCGATGTTGGAGGAGTTCAGGGTCGCCGCCCGAAGACCCGCCCCGTGGGCGGCCGCCACCTGGTCCCGCATCAGCGAGAGCAGCGGGGAGACCACGAGCGTCGGCCCGGCCCCCTCCGAGCGGCGGACCGCGGTGGCCGCCCAGTAGACGGCCGACTTGCCCCAGCCGGTGGCCTGGACCACGAGCACCCGGGCCGCCGGCTCGCAGAGCGCGGCGACCGCGGTGGTCTGGTCCTCGCGCAGGCGGGCGCCCGGACCGGCCATGGCCGCCAGCACGCGGTCGGCGACGGCGGCGCGAGCGGCGCTCAGCGCGCGGGTCGGGCGGGTGGTGGTGGCCATGTGCCCACCGTAGGGACCGGATCCGACGGGACCGACGGGACCGCCCCCGGTGGCCCTCCGCTACCCGAAGAAGACCTGCGCCTCGGCGTACTCCTCAGGCCTCACCAGCTTGAGCTCCCCGGTGCCCTCGACGAGCGGGACCCGCACGATGTCCGCTCCGCGCAGCGCCACCATCGTGCCGAAGGCGCCCTCCGCGACGGCGGTGATCGCGTGCAGGCCGAAGCGGGTGGCCAGCCAGCGGTCGAAGGCGGTGGGGGTGCCACCGCGCTGGACGTGGCCGAGCACCACCGCGCGGGCCTCCTTGCCGGTCCGCTGCTCGATCTCCCCGGCGAGCCGGTCCCCGATGCCGCCGAGACGCACGTGGCCGAACGCGTCCTTCTCGCCGCTGGCCAGCGTCATGTCGCCACCCTCGACCGGCACGGCGCCCTCGGAGACGACGATGATCGGCGCGTAGTGGGACTCGAAGCGCTTCTCGACGTACTCGCACACGGCGCCGATGTCGAAGGGCTGCTCGGGGATCAGCACGACGTTCGCGCCGCCGGCCATGCCGGCGTGCAGCGCGATCCAGCCGGCGTGCCGGCCCATCACCTCGACGACCAGGACCCGGTGGTGCGACTCCGCCGTGGTGTGCAGGCGGTCGATCGCCTCCATGGCGATGTTCACGGCCGTGTCGAAGCCGAAGGTGAAGTCGGTCCCGGACAGGTCGTTGTCGATGGTCTTCGGGACGCCGACGACGTCGACCCCGAGGTCGGCCAGCCGCGTGGCGACCCCCAGGGTGTCCTCGCCACCGATCGCGACCAGCGCGTCGACGCCGTTGGCGGCCAGGTTCTCCTTGATCCGCTCGACGCCGCCGTCGATCGAGAACGGGTTCGTGCGCGAGGACTTCAGCACGGTGCCGCCGCGCGGCAGGATGCCGCGCACCTGGTCGATGCCGAGGGGGGTGGTGGAGTTCTCCAGCGGGCCCCGCCAGCCGTCGCGGAAGCCGACGAAGTCGAAGCCGTAGACCCCGATCCCCTTGCGCACCACGGCGCGGATGACCGCGTTCAGCCCCGGACAGTCCCCGCCACCGGTCAGCACTCCCACGCGCATGTCTGCGTCTCCTCGTCCTGCCGCCGCCTCTGCGCGGCCGCGGCGTCGGCCTCGACCCTAGGCGATCGCCGCGCGTCGTGGCGGCAGCGGGTTAGATCGTTCCAAACGATGGTCACCGAGGGCCGGTGCCCTCGAGGTCGCGGCGCGCTTCCGTGAGCCGCTCCTGCGCCTCGGCGTAGCGCTCCTCGGCGCGGTCGCGCCGGGTCCGCGCCTGCGCCGTCGACTCGTCGAGCGTCTCCAGCTCGTGCTCGAGCTCGGCCGCGCGGCGACGCAGCTGCTCCAGCTCGTCCGCGGTCTGCAGGGTCCGCGCCTCCAGCTTGGAGACCCGCTTGCGGGCCTTGCGCAGCCGTCGCTCCGCCTCGTCCGCCGCCGCACGGGCCTCCTCGACCCGCTGCCGGGCCGCCTGCTCCCGAGCCTCCCGCTCCGCGCGCTCCGCCTGCGCGGCCCGCTCCCCCTCCTCGGCCCGCTCGGCCGCCGCCCGGTCGGCGTCCGGCTGCCCGGCGACCGGTGCCGCGGGTGCCGGAGCGGCGTCCGGCACGGCGCGCAGCCCCGGTCTCCTCGACGGGGGACGGGCGCGCGCCCGAGGGGTCATCCCGATCGCCGAGGGCACCGCGACGGCGTCCACCACGTCGGCCCGGTCCACGCCCGTGGCGCTGAGCGGGGACACGAGGAGCCCGCTGCGCACGGCCGCGGCGGCTCCCTCGTCGACCATCGCGGCGTGCAGGGTGTCCTCGACCTGGTCGCCGACCGTGTCGCTGACCCGCTCGCCCAGCTCGCGGGCGAGGTCCCGGCCCTGGCGGGTGACGGCGGTGGTGAGCCTGCGGCGCTGACGGGTCAGCTCCCGCAGCGCGTCGGCGTCGAGGTCGGCCTGCGCCTGCCGCAGCGAGGCCCCGAGGTCCAGCACGTGCGCCATCTGCTCGCCCTGGTGACGCATCATCATGTTGACCACCCAGGCCGCGGTGGCCGGCCGGCGCAGGGCTGCGACCCGGCGCGCCAGCTCGGGGTCGCCGTCGCCCTTGGTCTGCTTCGCCCACTGGTTGCGGGTCCCGGTGAACTCCCCGGGCGGCAGGCCGTAGAGCTCCTCGGCGATCGGCAGCAGCGGGTCCGTGGCCACCGGTCGAGCATAGGAGCCGGCTCCGCCTCACCCCGTCGACGTACGCCGGTTACGCCGATCGCATGACGCCGTCCGCGAGAAGCGGTTCTTAGCGTGAAGACCCTCTCGGAAAACGGGGCGAACGACATGTCCGCACGACGTATTCCCATGACGGCCCGGCACGGGCGCCGGACCACGGCGACGACCAGCCTGCTGCTCGTCTTCGGCACCCTTGCCTTCCCGCTGACCACCTCGGGCACCGCGGCCGCGGCCACCGCACAGCTGTACGTCGACCAGACGTCGGCCTCCTGCGCCGACACCAACCCCGGCACCAGCACCGCCCCGTTCTGCACGATCTCGAAGGGGGTCAGCCAGCTCCAGCCGGGCAGCACCCTCTACATCGGCAACGGCACCTACGCCGAGACCGTGAAGCCCCCCGTCTCCGGCACGTCCACCGCCCCGGTGACGGTCACCGCGTGGCCGGGAGCGTCACCGACGATCGGGACCGGCGTCAGCTACGGGGCGTACATCGCCTCCAAGAGCTACGTCGTGCTGTCGGGACTGACGTTCGCCGAGACGGTCGACGACGGCGTCTACGTCTCCTCGAGCAGCCACATCACGGTCACCGGCAACACCGTGCGCGGAGCCGGGTCTCCCCGCAGCGGGGAGACCGCGCCCGGCATCAGCATCCGCTCCACGACCGACTCCGAGGTCCGCGACAACACCTCGGAGCACAACAGCTCCCACGGCATCTTCGTGTCCGGCACGAGCACGAGGAACACCGTGGCGGACAACCGTGCGAACTGGAACGCCGAGGGCTGGCGCCGCAACGCCAACGGGATCAACGTGATCGCGCCCGGCAACACCATCATCCGCAACGTCACGCACGACAACGAGGACACCGGGCTGAACTTCTACACCGGCGGCAACGACAACCTGGCCGCGCTGAACGTCACCTACAACAACGGTGACCACGGGATCGACGACTACAACGTCACCGGTGGCCGGCTGATCGGCAACACCGTCTACCACAACTGCGCGAGCGGCATCAACGTCGAGGGCACGTCGGGCGACTACGTGGTCGAGAACAACGTGGCGGTCGACAACGCCGTCTATCCGGCCTACAACGGCATCGCGTGCTCGCGCCGGGCCGGCAACATCGGCATCTGGGACTCCGCGCCCGCGTCCACGACGGTGGACCACAACCTGGTCTGGCTCACCACGTCCGGCACCCTGTACACGTTCAAGTCCGGCTACAAGACGCTGGCGGCGATGCAGGCCGCCACCGGGCAGGAGCGCAGCGGGGTCCAGGGCGACCCCCGGTTCGTCGCCGCGCCGGGCGGCGACCTGCGGCTGGGGTCCGGCTCGGCCGCGATCGACCGCGGCGACTCGGCCACCTCGGGGGCCCAGGACCACGACTTCCTCGGCGCGGCGCGGGCGGACGACCCCGCCACTGCCAACTCCTACGCCAGCGGGCCGCGCCTCTACGACGACCTCGGCGCCTACGAGTTCCAGCCCTCCGGCTCGCCGCCGCCCCCGCCGCCCCCGTCTGCGCCGACCGCCCGCATGAGCGTCACCCCCACCACCGGGACCGCGCCCCTGGCCGTCACCGCCGACGCCTCGGCCAGCACCGACCCCCAGGGCCAGACGCTCACCTACGCCTTCGACTTCGGCGACGGCACCACCACCGGACCCCAGGCCGCCGCCACCGCCAAGCACACCTACGCCTCCGCCGGCAGCTACACCGTGAAGGTCACCGTCACCGACACCAGCGGCCTCACCGGCAGCACGACCACGGCCGTCACCGCCACCACGGCGACCAGCACCGCTCCTGCCTACGTCGCGCAGATCGCGACGAACTACTCGACCAGCGCCAAGACGTCCGGGTCCATCACCGTGTGGCGCGCCGCCGGCGTGCAGGCCGGTGACCTCGTGGTGCTCACGCTCCAGCTGACCGGGACGTCGGCCACCGGGGCGGTCTCCGCGAGCGACCCCGCCGGGACGACGTACCGGACCGCCGCCGACGTGTCCGACGCCGGCGGGCACCGACTGGTGGTGCTCGACGGCGTGGCGTCGGGGGCCCTTCCCGCCAACGACAAGATCGCCGTCACCTTCCCGTCGTCGTCGGGCGGCTACCGCCTCCTCGGCGACGAGTTCGAGGGCGCCACGGCCCTCGACGCGGCCGCCACGGCGACCGGGACGAGCGCGGCGTTCGACTCAGGGACGGCGCAGGCCTCGACCGGCAACGACATCGCGTTCGGCGCGGTGTCGGTGCCCAGCGGCACGGCCGCCCCGACGTGGGCGGCCGGGTGGAAGAGCCTCGGCGCGTACTCCGTCGGCGGCAGCTACCTCGCGCGGGCCTACCGGCTGCCGGTCTCGGGCCCGGTCTCGGCGGGGGGCACCGCGAGCGGTGCCTGGCTCGCCGGCCTCGCGACGTTCCACCCCTGACCGGCGTCAGCCCGGACAGGCGGCTGAGGCGGGGTCAGGCCGGCCCGTCGTCGAGTCCCTGCTCGATGGCGTAGCGGACCAGCTGGACCCGGTTGTGCAGCTGCAGCTTGCGCAGCGTGTTCTGGACGTGGTTCTGCACCGTGCGGTGCGAGAGCACCAGCCGCTCCGCGATCTGGCGGTAGGACAGCCCCGTGGCGACCAGCCGCAGGACCTCGGTCTCCCGGTCGGTGAGCCTCGGCGCCTCGGAGCCACCCGGTCCTGCGGGCGCGGTCGACAGCCGTCGGTACTCCCCGAGCACGAGGCCGGCCAGCCCGGCGGTGAAGACCGTCTCGCCGCCGGCTACCCGCGCGACCGCGGACAGCAGCTCCTCGCGGGAGGCGGACTTGACCAGGTAGCCGGTCGCACCCGCCTTGACCGCCTCCAGCACGTCGACCTGCTCCCCCGACGCCGAGAGCACGAGGACCCGCACCGTCGGGTCCTCCGCCACCAGCCGCGCGGTCACCGCGACCCCGTCCGGTGGCGGGATGTGCAGGTCGAGCACCACGACCCGCGGTCGGGTGGCGGCCGCGCGCACCAGCGCCTCGCGTCCGTCCGCGGCCGTCGCGACGACCGCGAAGCCGCCCTCCGCGAGGTCGCGGGCGACACCCTCGCGCCACATCGGGTGGTCGTCGACCACCATCACCGTCGTCGCCCGCTCGTCCGTCACCCGCCGCACGCTAGCGCCCCGGGTCCGGCGGAGCGGGCGATCCTCAGTCCGGCCGCCGGTAGCGGCCCCGCCGGTGCACCAGCGGCTCGGCGCCGGCTCCCTCCTCGAGCAGCCCGACGTGCTCCACCCGGCAGGTCACCAGCGTCGACCAGCCGACCGCGGTCGGAGCGCCCTCGAACCGCACCCCGGCCCACGCCGTCACGCCGACCAGCAGGGGCCCCCAGGCCGTGGCCTCCCAGCTCGCGAGCCGGAACGGGCCGCCCGGGGCGGGAGCAACGCCGGCGAAGGCGTCCGCGAGGTCGCGGTGCGCCCAGTGCAGCAGCTGCACGACCGCCGTACCGGTCCGCTGCAGGACGTCGACCAGGTCGGAGTCGGGGTCGAGCAGGCCCAGGACGAGGCCCGGGTCACCGGGGGCGACCACCAGGGACGACACCGTGAGGCCGGCGCGGCCGCCGGCCTCGTCGCCGCAGGTCCACAGGGAGACGGCTCCGCCCAGGCGGCCACGCAGCCGGCGCACCGGGTCCCGGTCGGGCTCGGGACTGGAGAACGGGTGCTCGGCGTGGATGGTCACGACGGCCAGGGTAGGGCCGGCGGCCGGGTGTGGTCGCGACGAGAAAAGTTTTGCGATCCACCCCGATGTTCGGTTCAACTTCGGGGTTCGGGGCACCGATACTCGTTCTTGAAAGGGGGGTCCTCGATGACACCACTGGGAAGACCGACGTACCTGAGGCCGTGCACGGCCTCGGACGACGCCTTCCTGTACGACGTCTTCTGCACCACCTGGGCCGACGAGGTGGCCGCCCTCCCCAACCAGAACCTCGCCCAGCACGTCCTGCGGATCCAGCACATCGCCGAGGAGCGCCGCTACGCCTCCCGCCACCCCGGCCACGAGCGGTACGTCGTCGAGCACGACGGCGAGCCCGCCGGCCGGCTGTACCTCGACCGCGACGACAGCTCGATCCACCTCGTCGACCTGACCCTGCTGCCGGCGTTCCAGGGCCGCGGCACCGGCTCGCGGATCCTGCGCGACCTGTGCGAGCAGGCCCGTCGCGAGCAGCGGGTGCTGCGACTGCGGGTGAGCCGGCGCAACCGCGGGGCCGTGGAGCTCTGCCACCGACTGGGCTTCACGCTGTGCTCGGTCGACGACCTCGAGCACCACTTCGAGTGGGTCGCGCCCGCGCAGCCCGACGGAGCGGCCGCACAGAGCGCCGCCCGGAGCGCCGCCGGACTGCGTCCCGGCGCGAGCCGCTGAGCGGCTCCTCTCTCATCGGGGCACGCTGAGCTCCCACTCCGTCCCCTGACCGGGACCGGTCGCCACCGTCGCCGTGCCGCCGAGGTCCTCCAGGCGGCCCCGGACCGAGCCGCTGACCCCCAGCCGACCCTCGGCCCGGGCCTGGTCCAGCCGCCCCGGCGCGATCCCGGGGCCGTCGTCGCGAACGGTCACCACCACGCGGTCCGGCATCTCCTCCAGCAGCACCCAGCACCGCGCCGTGGCGGCGTGCCGGTCGACGTTGTCCAGGCAGGCCCGGACCGCCGCTGCCAGCTCCTCGACCGTGCGCAGCGGAAGCCGCACCGGCTCCGCCGGTCCCGAGACCGTCACCCGCGCCGACGACAGCCGGTTCAGCGCCTCCCCGAGGTCGCCCTCCGGGGCGTCTCTCGGGACGGCTGGCGTGTCCTGGAGGCCCGTCCCGCCGCGGGTCGCCCGCGTGCTGCCCTGGACCAGGGCCCGCAGGGCGATCTCCTGCTCCCCGGCCAGTCGACCCAGCTCGGCGGCGTCCCCGCCGATCTCGGCGCCACGGCGCTGGACCAGTGCCAGGACCTGGAGCACCCCGTCGTGGACCGCCCGGGCCAGCCGGGCGCGCTCGGCCAGCGCCGCCGCGACCCGCTCCGCCTCGGCCCGGGCCTCCGTCGCCACTCGCACCAGGTCCGTGGAGTAGCCGACCACCCCGGCCGCGAGCAGCAGCAGGAAGATGTTGCCCCAGGTCGTGCCGGTCGCCTCGGTCCGCACGGAGAGGTCCACCGCGGAGACCAGCACCGCCGCGGCGACCCCACCCAGCCAACCGCGGGCGACCGACCAGGCCAGGACCGCGGCCACCACCCAGAAGGAGGGCAGCGTCGAGGCGTGCCGGGCCAGCATCGCCTGGCTCTCGGCCCACGGGGTGGCCAGCAGGGCGGCCACCGCGACGGCGAGGTCCGCCACCAGCAGCGGGAGGGTCCGGCGGTGGGGCGACTCGTAGGCCCAGCCCGCGGTGATCGTCCAGGTCACGATGACGCCGACGACCAGCCAGCCCACCACCGGCCGCTCGAGCTGGCGCCAGCGGCTGACGTCGAGCACGACCGCATACGTCGCGACCACCACCCGCAGCACCGCGAGCGCGCGGAACAGCGTGGTCTCGACAGAGGCGGCGACCGGGGCCGACGACCCGGCGCGCCCCCCGGGTGTGCCGCTCAGGACGCCTTGAGCTCGGGCGTCCCCGGGCCCCCCGCGTCGCCGACGTCACCGCGTGCGGCCGCGGCACCGGGACGGCGGGACTCCTTGTCCAGCGCCTTCGCTCGGGTGGCGTACATGTCGACGTACTCCTGACCGGACAGCCGCATGATCTCGTACATGATCTCGTCGGTGATCGAGCGGAGGATGAACCGGTCGTTCTCGAGGCCCTCGTAGCGGGAGAAGTCCAGCGGCTCCCCGAACCTCACCAGGGGGCGGGTGACCGCACCGAACCTCTTGCCGGGAGGAGCGATGGCGTCGGTGCCGATCACCGCTACGGGAACGACCGGGACCCCGGTCTCGAGCGTCAGCCGGGCCACGCCGGTCCGGCCGCGGTAGAGCCGGCCGTCGTGGGAGCGGGTGCCCTCGGGATAGATCCCGAACAGCTCGCCGCGGGCCAGGATCCGCTTGGCGGCCCTCAACGCGTCCTCGGCGGCGCCGGCACCGGACCGGTCGATGGGGACCTGCCCGGCCCCGGAGAAGAACTTCTTCTGGAACCAGCCCTTGATCCCCGGCGTCGTGAAGTACTCCGCCTTCGCCACGAACGTCACCCGACGCGGCAGGGTCAGCGGCATGAAGAGCCAGTCGGCGTAGGACAGGTGGTTGCTCGCGAGGATGGCGGGCCCGGTCGCGGGGACGTGGTCGGCGCCCTCGGTGCGCGGCCGGAAGACCAGCTTGAGCACGGGCCCTACCAGGACCCACTTGAGCAACCAGTAGAACACCGGCGCACCTTTCTCTCCTCGGCCGTTGGAGGGCCGTTCGAGGGCCGTTCGAGGGCCGTTCGAGGGTCTCCCGATGGCCACGCGATGACCACTCGATGGGCGAAACCCTAGCCCCCGCGGTCCCCCCGTGCGACGATGCGTGCAGGGGTGGACGTCTCGGGATCCGGCCCGTTGCGGGCTGCGCGTCGGGCCCGATCCTGCCGTTCGTCCGCGTCCGCCCCAGGAGTGCCTCGTGCCTTTCGACCCCCCGGCCGAGCCGTTCACCGCCGAGGGGGTCCCGGCCCCCGAGACCGGCCGTCGGGCGGGAGTGCTGCTCGTCCACGGGTTCACCAGCACCCCGGCGTCGATGGTCCCGTGGGCACGCCACCTGGCCGCCACCGGTCTGGGCGTCTCGGTCCCTCTGCTGCCCGGGCACGGCACCGTCTGGCAGGACCTCAACCGCACCCGGTGGGCCGACTGGTACGCCGAGGTCGAGCGCGCCTTCGAGAAGCTGCGGGCGGACGTCGACGACGTCGTCGTGGCCGGGTTGTCGCTGGGCGGCGCGCTGGCGCTGCGGCTGGCTGCGGACCGGGGCCGCGAGGTCGCCGGCGTCGTCGTGGTCAACCCCGCGGTCGCGACCGAGCGCAAGGACGTGCTGGCGCTGCCGGTGCTCCAGCACCTCGTGCCCTCGCTACCCGGCATCGCGAGCGACATCAGGAAGGCCGGCGTCGCGGAGGTGGCCTACACCCGGACGCCGCTGCGCGCCGCGCACTCGATGATGGCCGGGTGGAAGGCGCTGAGGGCGGACCTGCCCAAGGTCACCCAGCCGCTGCTGATGTTCCTGTCCGCGGAGGACCACGTGGTCGACCCGTCCTCGGCGCGCGCGGTGCGGGCCCGGGTCTCCTCGCGGGACCTCACCGAACGCCTGCTTGAGAACAGCTACCACGTGGCTACGCTCGACCACGACGCCCCGAGGCTCTTCGAGGAGTCGGCCCAGTTCGTGCGACGTGTGACGGGACCATGACCCCTTCCGACGACCATCCCCGCGACGACTCCGGGTCGGGCGCCTCGGAGGGACCGACCGGGCCGGACGTCCCCCTCGACGAGGAGGCGGCCTGGCGCGCCATCATCGAGAACTACGGCGAGCGACCGCGTCTGAGCGAGCCGTGGAGCGCCCCTCCGGACGGGCCCGTCGACGTGGCTCTCGACGGCCACCGGGACGCGCCGGCCACCGGGCTGGGCGACGGGCCGGTCGACGGGCCCGTCGACGGGCCGCCCCCGGTGGCCCCGGCCCCGCGCGCCGCGGAGCCCCCTGTCCCGCCCTCGGTCTTCGACCGCACGTACCTGGACGCGCTGGACGCGGATCCCTCCGCAGGGCCCGGCGCCACGGCCGGCGACCGGCAGGACGACGACCACTTCGTGCCGCCGCCACCGCCGCCGCTCCCCCGGCCGACGCCGGCGCGCCGGCTGGCCTGGCTCGGCCTGCTCGTACCCCCGGTGCTGATGTTCGCCGCTGTCCTGTTCCGCTGGACCCCGCCCGGCTGGCTGGCCTTCCTCCTGGTCGCCGCGTTCCTGGGCGGATTCGGGTTCCTGGTGGCCACGATGCCGCGCGACCGCGACGGCGACGACGGCGCGGTTGTGTAGGGTCCCCACGGCCCACCCGGCCGTCACCGAGAACCCCTCCGAGCAGGCAGGAGCCACCGTGCCCGAGAGCGAGAGCATCGAGATCTCCGGTCACCTGATCGACACCGGCATCTTGTCGATGGTCCTCGACGACATCCGCGACTACGACGGCGACTGGGTGATCGACCGCTTCGACGTCGGTCACGAGCCGGGCGACCTCTCCAGCGCGCGGATCACGATCTCCGCGGCCGACACCGCGACCCTCGAGCGGCTGCTGATGCGGCTGCAGACCCGTGGCGCGAACGCCGTCGACCCCGGCGAGGCCCGCACCGAGGTGTGCGAGACGGACGGGGTGCTGCCCGACGGCTTCTACTCCACGACCAACCTCGCCACCCGGGTGCGTCTCGAGGGCCGCTGGGTCCCCGTCGAGAACCCCGAGATGGACTGCGGCCTGATCGTGGAGGGCTCCGGCGAGCACACCACCGTGCGCACCCTGCCGATGGCCGACGTCAAGGTCGGGATGCGGGTCGTCTGCGGCGCCTCGGGGCTGCGCGTGGACCTGCCTGCGATGACCAAGGCCGAGGGGTCGTTCGGCTTCATGGAGTCCGACGTGTCCAGCGAGAAGCCGCAGGCGGTCCTGGTCCGTCAGGTCGCCGACGGCATCCGGGAGGCGAAGGCCGCGGGCCGCAAGGTGCTGTGGGTCGGCGGCCCCGGGATCGTGCACACCGGCGCCGCCCCCGCGATGGTGGCGATGGTCGAGGCCGGGTTCGTCGACGTGCTCTTCGCGGGCAACGCGCTGGCCACCCACGACATCGAGGCGTCCCTGTTCGGGACGTCGCTGGGCGTTGACCTCGCCCAGGGCCGTGGCGTCGAGCACGGCCACGAGCACCACATCCGCGCGCTCAACACGATCCGCAAGGCCGGCTCCATCCGCGCCGCCGTGGACCAGGGGGTCCTCACCGGCGGCATCATGCACGCGCTGGTGACGGGCCGGAAGCGCTACGTGCTGGTCGGCTCCGTCCGCGACGACGGCCCGCTCCCCGACGTCCACACCGACGTGATCGACGGGCAGCGGGCGATGCGCGCCGAGCTGACCGACGTCGGCTTCTGCCTGATGGTGGCGACCATGCTGCACTCGGTGGCCACCGGCAACATCCTCCCCGCCTCCATCCCGCTGGTCTGCGTGGACATCAACCCCGCCACCGTCACCAAGCTCGCCGACCGGGGCTCCTCGCAGGCCCGGGGCATCGTCACGGACGTGGGGCTGTTCCTCGAGCAGCTCGCCTCCGAGCTGGTCGAGGGCTACGTCACCAAGCGCTCCTGA
>JAICLD010000041.1 GCA_025927595.1 Nocardioidaceae bacterium
GAGTGCGGGCCGACGGAACGGGCCGCCTACTACTGCTGGGCACCGACGTCCGGCACGTCCACTGGGGGGACCAGCATGCGCACCACCGTCACACACCTCGACCGGAGCGGTCGATGAGCACCGCCGCGGGACCGAACCCGCCCGCCCGCGACGAGCGGGCGACGACCGACGGCTACCCCGCCGCCGGACGTCGCGAGGTCGTCGCCCGTGAGCGCGAGGAGCACGGCGGCGTCAAGATCGGCTCCGCCTTCTTCGGCTTCCTCACCGCCACCGGCGTGGGCGTCCTGCTCACCGCCCTGCTCTCGGCCGCGGGCGTGGCAGTCGGTCTCGCGACCGGCACCAAGCCCGCGGAGGCGGCCACCAAGGCGACCGGCTCGGCCGCCACGGTGGGCATCATCGGCGGGATCGTCCTGCTGGTGATCTTGTTCATCGCCTACTTCTGCGGCGGCTACGTGGCCGGCCGGATGGCCCGCTTCAACGGCATCCGACAGGGCATCGCCGTCTGGGTGTGGGCCCTCGTCGTCGCCATCATCGTCGCGATCCTCGGGGTCGTCGGCGGCAGCAAGTACAACATCCTCGGCCAGCTCAACAGCTTCCCGCGGATCCCGGTGAGCGAGGGATCGCTGACCACCGGCGGCATCATCGCGGCCGTCATCGCCGTGGTCGTCACGCTCCTCGGCGCGATCCTCGGCGGCCTCGCCGGCATGCGGTTCCACCGCCGGGTCGACCGCACCGGCCTCGGCCGGTGAGCCGGGCCGACCCCGTCCCACCCCGACCCTGTCGGGTCCTCTCCCGCACACCCCTACGCACGACCCACCCATCCACACTGGAGGTTCCATGAGCACCCCCGCGTCCAGCGCTCCCTACGACACCGGATCGACCGGCGACTCCTCGGGAGGCGCCAAGGAGCAGGCCAAGCAGGCCGCCGGCACCGCCGCCGACGAGGGCCAGCGCGTGGCCGGCGTCGCCTCCGGCGAGGCCAAGAAGGTCGTCTCCGAGGCGACCTCCCAGGTCCACGGTCTGGTCGGCCAGGCCACCTCGCAGCTCGAGGACCAGTCCCGGACCCAGCAGAACCGTCTCGCCGAGACGCTCGGGTCGTTCAGCAGCGACCTGCACTCGATGGCGGACACGTCCGGCGGCGGCCTCGCCGCGGACCTCGCCAAGGAGGTGGCGGACCGCGCCCAGCAGGTGTCCCAGCACCTCCAGGCACGTGAGCCCCGCGACCTGCTCGACGACCTGCGGTCCTTCGCCCGCCGTCGCCCCGGCACGTTCCTCGGCGGCGCCCTCGTCGCGGGGATCGTCGCCGGTCGGCTGACCCGTGGCGCCCGCGACGCCTCGCACGACGACAGCCCCAGCTACGGCGGCTACGGCACGGCTCCGGCCACCCCGGTGGTCACGCCGCCCGCGACGACGTACGCCGGGACCGGCACGACCACCAGCGGACCGCTGTCGCCCGGCATCGGGGACGACCTCGGCACCGCCGCCGGCACGCCGCTGGCCGGCAGCGGCTTCCCCGACGAGGAGCCCGTGTACCCCTCGGGCACCTCGATCACCGACGCCGGACGGGACCTTCGGTGAGCACGGCTGACACCCCTCGTCCGGAGGTGCCGACCCACGCCGGGGAGTCCCGCTCCCTCGGCGAGATCGTCGGTGACATCACCTCGGACATGAGCACGCTGATCCGCCAGGAGATGGACCTGGCCAAGACCGAGCTCAAGCAGGAGGTCTCGAAGCTCGGCAAGGGCGCCGGGATGTTCGGCGGGGCCGGCGTCGCCGGCTTCTTCACGCTGTTCTTCCTCTCGCTCGCGCTCACCTACCTGCTCGACGACTGGATGCCCATCGAGCTGGCCGCGCTGATCGTGGCCGTCCTGTGGGGCATCGTCGCAGCGGTCCTGGCGATGACCGGTCGCAAGGAGATCAAGGAAGCGAACCCGCAGCTCCCCACCACGCAGCAGACCCTGAAGGAGGACGTCCAGTGGGCCAAGACACAGAAGCCATGACCACCACCCCCGACGACATCGAGGCGACGAGGGCGAACCTGTCCCGCGACATCGACGAGCTCACCGACAAGGTCAGCCCGGCGCGCGTCGTCGAGCGCCGCAAGGAGGCCGTCCGCGGCCGCTGGAGCTCGGTCAAGGACAAGGTGATGGGCTCCGCGAGCCACGCCACGTCCAGCGCCGGCTCGGCGGTGCCGAGCCCCGGTGACGTCGCCGGCACGGTCTCCGACAAGGCCTCCGGCGCCCTCGACACGGTCGGCGCCAAGGCGCAGGGCAACCCCCTCGCCGCGGGTGTCGTCGCGTTCGGTGCCGGGATGCTCATCTCGGCGCTGATCCCGGCCAGCGACCGGGAGGCACAGCTCGCCTCCCGCGCGGTCGACGCCGCCAAGGAGCACGGCCAGCCCCTCGTCGAAGAGGCCAAGTCCGTCGGCCAGCAGATGGGCCAGGACCTCAAGGAGTCGGCCACCGAGTCGGTCCAGCAGGTCAAGTCCACCGCGCAGGACTCGGCGCAGACCGTCGCGGAGGAGGGCAAGTCCTCCGCGCAGGCGGTCAAGGACGACGCCCGCCCCAACGGCTGACCCGCACCGCTCGACGCACGCGACCCCCGCCCGGCACGACCGGCGGGGGTCGCGTGCGTCTTGGGCGCCCGGGCCGGCTCGGCGCGCCGCGTACGATCGCCGGTATGCGCGCAGCGGGAGCAGTGACCGCCGCCGCCTGCGCGACGTCGGGTGCCCTGCGCCCGCTTCGCGGCGCCGCGGTCGGGATCTCCGCCACGGTGCTCGCCGTCACCGGCCACGTGCTGGCCGGTGGCCGCCCGCCCGCCCCGACCGACCTCGCGCTGCTCCTCGCGGCCGCCTGGGCCGTCGCGACCGCGCTCGGCGGCCGGCGGTGGGGGCTGCCGTCCCTGCTGGCCGTCCTCGCCGGCGCGCAGGTGGTCCTCCACGTCGGTCTCGCCGGGGCCACCCCGGTCGGCGCGGCCGGTGCGGGGCGTGCCATGGCCGGGATGGCGGGCATGGCCGGGTCGGGCGGCGCCGCACACGGTCCGTGGATGCTGCTCGCCCACCTGGCCGCCGCCCTCCTCACGGCGGTGCTGCTGCGCCGCGGCGAGGACTGGCTGTGGGCGCTGCTGGAGCTGGTGACCCGCGGCCGGCGGGCTCCCGCCGCCCCGCCCGTCGTACGGGCGGGGGCACCGCTGCCGTTCGACGGCACGGTCCTGGCGCCCCTGCCCTCGCCGTACCGGTCGTCGGAGCCGCGCCGCGGGCCACCCCGCGGGCCGGCCGCCACGGCCCCGCGGCACGCCTGAGCCCTCCCGCAGCGCCCGACGGCGCCCCGGGACGGGCCCCGCGCCGTGGCCCTCGTCGCCGCTCGCCGCCACTGCTGCGTCGCCGCCTGTCGCTTGCCTGTCGCTTGCCCGGAGGACCGTCCATGCCTGTCCCACGCCCCGCCTTCCCCTCCCCACGCCGCCCCCTGCGACGTTCCGCCACCGGGGCCACCTTGACCTTCGGGACCGCCGTGGCGCTCGGCGCGGTCGCCCTCGTGGTCCTCACCGCCGTGTCGGCCTCCGCGCACGTCACCGTGTCCTCCCCCGACGCCGCCCCCGGCGGCTTCGGGAAGCTCGTCTTCCGGGTGCCGTCGGAGGCGCCCCATGCGCGGACCACGGCGATCCGGGTGACGCTGCCGACCGGGACGCCGTTCGCCTTCGTCTCCACCAAGCCGCACGCGGGCTGGACGGTCCGCACCACCGAGCGGACCCTCGACGCGCCGGTGACGGTCGGCGGCTTCCGGCTGACGAAGGCCGTGTCCACCGTCACGTGGACGGCCGCACCGGGGCACGCCCTGCGGCCCGGGCAGTTCGACGAGTTCGAGCTCTCGGTGGGGCCGTTCCCGAGGAGATCCTCGACCGTGACGATGCCCGTGGTGCAGCGCTACTCCGACGGCTCCGACGTCGCCTGGGACCAGCGGGCGAAGGCCGGCGGGCCGGAGCCCGAGCATCCGGCGCCGGCCCTGGAGCCGGCCGGCGCAGCGACGGCGTCCACGCCCGCTGCCGACGCGTCCGGCGCCGGGGGCACCCCGGTCACCGGCGACCCGCTGGCCCGCTGGCTGTCCGGCGCCGCGCTGGTGGTCGCGCTGGCGGCCCTGCTCACCGGCCTCGCGCAGCGGCGGCGGCGGTGACCGCCTCGGCCCGGGCGGGAGGGCGGCTCCTCCGCGTCGCGGCGGCGGTCGTCACGACGGTCGCCGTCGCGGGGCTGGTCCTGCTCCCCGCCTCGCCCGCCGGCGCCCACGCCGCCCTCGTCGCGGCGGCTCCGGACGACGGTGCGACGCTCACGTCGGCGCCCAGCCGGGTGGTGCTCCGGTTCGACGAGAACGTCCGCACGAGCTCCGTCCTGGTCGTCGACGGCCCCTCGGGTCGGGTCAGCCACGGCCCGACCCGGGTGGTGGACGACACGGTCGGCGTCGCCGTCACGCTGGCCCCCCGGCCGTCGTACGTCGGGCAGTACACGGTCGGCTACCGGGTGGTGTCGTCGGACGGGCACCCCGTCGCCGGGCGCACGACGTTCCGCTACGCGCCACCGGGGGTGAAGGCCGCCCCGGGGACCGAGGAGCCGACCGGGCAAGGGGCCCCCGGCGGGAGCACCGGCTGGGTGGTCGGCGGGGTCGTCGTGGTCCTGCTCGGGGCCGGCGGGCTGCTGCTCGCGGCGCGCCGCCGGGGATCCTCGTGAGAGCTCCCGGCCCTCCCGCGGGCGGACGCGCGCGTCGTGAGCGGACCGACCTGCTGACGTTCGTGGTCGGGACCGGGCTGGTCGCGGTCGCGGTGCTCGTCGTCGTGCTGGCAGCCGGGGGCGGCGCGCCGCAGCCGGTCCCAGCGGGGCTCCCGGACTCCGGGCCGGTCACGGGGTGGGGGCTGCCCGTGGCGCGCGTCGTCGCCGACCTCGCGGGGATCGCCACGGTCGGGCTGCTCCTGGCCGCCGCGGTGCTGGTGCCGTCCCCCGCGGCGCGGCTGGTCATCGCGGCCGGCCGCGGGACCCAGGTCGCCGTCCGGTGCGCCGCGGTGTGGGCGGCGGCCGTCGTCGTCGAGCTCGTGCTGACGCTCTCCGACATCCTGGGGGTCCCACCGGCGCAGGCGCTGGACGCGTCGGCACTGCGCAGCTTCGTCGCGCAGGTTCCGCAGGGCCGGGCCCTCGTCGCGCAGCTGGTGCTCGTCCTCGTCGTCGCCGGGCTGGCCCGGGTGACCCTGACGATCGGCAACGCCCTGGCCGGGACCGTGCTGGCGCTGCTGGCGATGACGCCACCCGCCCTGACCGGCCACTCCGCCTCGACGGGCAGCCACGACCTGGCGGTCGCCAGCCTGCTCGTCCACGTGGTCGCGGTGTCCGCCTGGGTCGGCGGGCTCGCCGGACTGGCGTGGGTCGGCTTCCACACCGGGTCCGGGCGGCCGGCGCGTCGTACCGACGTGCTGTGCCACGCGGTGCCCCGGTTCTCCGTGCTGGCCGGCTGGTGCTACGTCGCCGTCGCGGTCTCCGGCGTCGTGAACGCGGGCGTGCGGCTCGGCGGCTGGGCGCCGCTGGTCACCTCGTCGTACGGCGTCCTGGTGCTCGCCAAGGCGGCGGCCCTCGGCGTGCTCGGCGGCTTCGGCTGGTGGCACCGACGCCGGACGGTCACCGGGCTGCGGGACGCGAGCACCGGCGCGGCGGGGCTGTTCGTGCGCGTCGCCGCGGTCGAGCTGGTCGTGATGAGCGCGACCGTGGCGCTGGCGGTGGGGCTCTCGAGGACCCCGACGCCGGTGCCGGAGACCCTCGACGTCTCGCCCGCGACCGACCTGCTGGGCTTCCCGATGCCGCCGGCCCCGAGCCTGCTGCGGCTGCTCGCCGGCTGGGTGCCCGACGGCTTCGCGCTGACGTTCCTGGCGCTGGCGGCGCTGCTGTACGGCGTCGGACTGCGCAGCCTGCGGCGGCGACGCGAGCGCTGGCCGACGGGCCGGGTCGTGGCCTGGTACGCCGGCGTGGTCGTCGTCGCCTGGGCGACCGTCGGCGGCCTCGGCGTCTACTCCCACGTGCTGTTCAGCGCGCACCTGGCCGCCCATCTCGTGCTCGGTGCGGTGGCGCCGGTCGGCCTGGTCCTCGGCGCCCCGGTCGCGCTGGCCGCCCGGACGCTGCCGGGGCCCAGGGTCCCCGACGAGCCGGGGCTGCGCGACCTGCTGCGCGAGACGCGCGGGTCGCGGTGGGGCCGGCTGGCCCGGCAGCCGGTCGTCGTGCTCCTGCTCGTCGCAACCAGCCTGTTCGGCGTCTACCTGACGGCGCTGTTCCCGGCACTGATGCGCAACCACCTCGGCCACGTCGCCATGGAGGCGGTCTTCCTCGGCGTCGGCTGCCTGCTGCTGCGGCTCCTGCTGGAGCCGTCGGCCCCCAGGTCCTCGCGGCGGTCCCCGGCCGCTCTCGTCGTGGTGCCGGTCGCCGCGGCGGCGCTCCTGCTGGTGTTCTGCCTGACGGTCGCGGGCCGTGACGGCGTCCTGGCCCGGGGCTACTTCGAGGCCCTGCACCGGCCCTACGCCCGCGACCTCGTCGCCGACCAGCACCTGGGCGCGCTCCTGGCCGGCGTGGTCGGCGCCGTGGCCGGGGTGCTGGTCGCGGGGGTGCTGGTGGTGCGGCGGTTTACCAGGGGCCCCTGGTAAACCGGCACACCCCTGCCGTTGCAACAGCAGGGGTGTGCCAGTTCTGACGGGGGTGTCTACCCGGCGGCGCGGGTGAGGCCGACGACCCGCCAGAGCCGACCCCGCTCGTCGTACGACGCGTGGAGACCGCGCGCCTCGACGACGGCCACCATCGCGGCCGGGGGATGGGTGAAGTTGCGGAACGACCGTCCCCGGACGCGGAAGCCGGCGTTCGTGGCGGACACCAGCGCCCGGCTCACCGCGTTGCGGGGCGGATGGCTGAAGACCAGCAGCCGGCGGGCGTGGTCCGCGGCGGCGGCCAGGAGCCGCTCGTAGTCGGGGTAGCAGCACACGACCCGGTTCAGGACGACGACGTCGGCGGCCGGGACGGACTCCGGGTCGGCGGCGATGTCGACGAGCCGCCGCGTGACCCGTCCGCTCACGCCGGCGGCCGCCGCGAGCCGCCGGGCCTCGGGCTCGTAGGCGTCGACGAGCTCGAGGTTGGTGGCGTGCGCGGCGCCGCGGCGGAGCAGCTCGAGCTGCAGGTCGCCGACGCCGCCGCCGACCTCGAGGACGCTGGCGCCGTCGACGCCGTGCCGGGCGACGAGCCCGACGATGCGGGCCGCGGTCGCGTCGAGGCCGCGCCGGCGGTAGCGCGAGGCCAGGTGCCGGGCGAACCGGGGCCCGAACAGCTCCTGGCAGCCGCGGGGGTCGCAGCATCCGGCCATGGGGCCAGTATCCCGGTGGATCGCCCACGGCGGCGGCTACCGGCTGGTAGCATGGGGAATGTTACCGGCGAGTAGCGCACCCGTCGCCCGCCGTACGGAACACAGCCAACGGGTCGTTCGGAGGCGGGACCGTGAGCCACTACAAGAGCAACATCCGCGACATCGAGTTCAACCTGTTCGAGGTGCTCGGCCGTGGCGAGGTCCTCGGCACCGGCCCGTTCGCCGACATCGACCTCGACACCGCGAAGTCGATCCTCACCGAGGTCGACCGGATGGCGCGCGAGGACCTCGCCGCGTCGTTCGCCGACAGCGACCGGAACCCGCCGGTGTTCGACCCGGCCACGGGCACCGCCCCGGTCCCGGCGGCGTTCAGGCGGAGCTACGACACCTGGCGCGACGCCGAGTACTGGCGCCTCGGCACGCTCCCGGAGCTCGGCGGCACCCCCGCCCCCTCCAGCTTCACCTGGGCGATGGGCGAGCTGGTCCTCGGTGCCAACCCCGCCGTCTGGATGTACGGCGCCGGACCCATGTTCGCCGGCGTGATGTACCGCAACGGCAACGAGCGGGACCGCCGGATCGCCCGCCTCGTCGTGGACCGCGGCTGGACCACCACGATGGTGCTCACCGAGCCCGACGCCGGCTCCGACGTCGGCGCCGCCCGCACCAGGGCCACGCCGAACCCCGACGGCACGTGGAGCATCACCGGCGTCAAGCGGTTCATCACCTCCGCCGAGGGAGGGCTGTCGGACAACACCATCCACCTGGTCCTGGCCCGTCCGCACGGCGTCGAGGGCGTCGGCGGCCCCGGCACCAAGGGCCTGAGCCTGTTCGTCGTCCCCGCCGTCCACTTCGACGTCGAGACCGGCGAGCTCGGCGAGCGCAACGGCGTCCGCGTCACCAACGTGGAGCACAAGATGGGGATCAAGGTCTCCAACACCTGCGAGCTCACCTTCGGCGACCCGTCCGTGGGCGGCGGGGAGCCCGCCGTGGGGTGGCTGCTCGGCGAGGTCCACGACGGCATCGCGCAGATGTTCCAGGTGATCGAGAACGCCCGGATGATGGTCGGCACCAAGGCGATCGCGACGCTGTCGACCGGCTACCTCAACGCCCTGGAGTACGCCAGGAGCCGGGTCCAGGGCCCCGACCTGACCCAGGTCTCGGACCGGACGGCTCCGCGGGTCACGATCACCCACCATCCCGACGTACGACGCTCGCTGATGACCCAGAAGGCGTTCTCCGAGGCGCTCCGGGCGCTCGTGCTCTACACCGCGTCCTGGCAGGACCGGGTGATGGTCGCCGAGCACGCCGGCGAGCGGGACGAGCTCGCGGAGCGGGTCAACGACCTGCTGCTGCCGGTCGTCAAGGGCTACGGGTCGGAGCGCTCCTGGGTCCTGCTCGGCACCGAGTCGCTGCAGACCTTCGGCGGCTCGGGGTTCCTCGAGGACTACCCCGTCGAGCAGTACGTCCGCGACGCGAAGATCGACACGCTCTACGAGGGCACCACCGCCATCCAGGGCCAGGACCTGTTCTTCCGCAAGATCGTCCGGGACCAGGGCACCGCCCTCGGCCACCTCGCCGGGGAGATCCGGGCGTTCGCGGGCTCCGAGGCCGGCAACGGCCGGCTCAAGAACGAGCGGGCCCTGCTGGCGACCGGCCTGGCGGACGCCGAGGCGGTCGTCGCGACGCTGGTCACCGACCTGATGTCGGCCGACCCGAGGGCCGAGAACGGCAACCCGGCGAACGTCTACAAGGTCGGCCTCAACACCTCCCGGCTGCTGATGGTGCTCGGCGACGTCGTCTGCGCGTGGCTGCTGCTGCGCCAGGCCGACGTCGCGCTGCGCGCGCTGGCCGGCCCGGTGTCCGCGACGGACCAGGCGTTCTACGAGGGCAAGGTGGCCGCCGCCCAGTTCTTCGCGAGGACGGTCCTCCCGAAGCTGGCCGCCGAGCGGGCGATCGCCGAGGCGACCGACCTGTCCCTGATGGACCTCGACGAGAGCGCCTTCTGAGCTCGCCGCCCCCTCCCCTTCCCGCCGAGTCGGCGCGTCCACAGCACCTGTTCGGCGTCGAGTCGGCGCGTCCACAGCACCCGGACGGCGTACGACGGACGTCACGGCGTCCGCAGCGTCGCCACCCGACCCTCGGTACCCGACGCCCAGCACGTGTGCTGCCGGACGCAGACCACCGCGTGGAAACCGGTGTCGCTGAAGGTCCGCCACGTCCTGCCCTGGGTGCGGCTCACGTCGCTTCCGCTCGGCCCCACGGCCAGGACCAGCCGACCGGCGTGCCACACGTGCCGTCCCCACCGGGACAGCCGCGCCCAGTCCGCGCCGGAGCGGTAGCCGCCCAGGTCGCCCCCACCGACCCAGCGGATGCCGTCGCGGGTCCGGGCCGACGCGTCGACGCCGACGTCCTCCTTGGTGAAGTCGCCGCCGACCGCCACGCCGTGGTGCCGGTCGCGGAACGCCAGCGAGAACACCCCGCCGGCCGGGGCGGCCGGGATCGGGGAGGTCGTCGCGCGCCAGGTCCGGCCGCCGTCGCGGGAGTGGTAGATCCGGGCAGCGTCGCCACCGGACCCGACCCAGGCGTCGCGGTGCCCGGCGGTCTCCAGGCACGTGCCGCTCGCGGCGAACCCGAACTCGCCGTCCGCCCTCGGCATGCCGGACGACGGCAGCACCCGCCAGCTGCGGCCCCCGTCGTGGGTGGCGAGGATCCGGAACCTCCCGTCGACCGGGTCACTCATCGCGAGGCCGCGGCGGCCGCCGGCGAAGAAGTCCATGCAGTCGTAGAACGCGGCCGGGTCGTCGTTGACGAACGTGGTCCGCCACGTCCTGCCCCCGTCGTGGGTCAGCAGGATCCGGGAGGCGTCCCCCTCGCCGATGGCGAGCACCGCGGCCCGCCTCCGGCTGAAGGCCTCGACGTCCCGGTACGCCAGCGGCTGCGACGTCGTCGGGGAGGCGTCGCGCCAGGACCTGCCGCCGTCCGTCGTACGCCATACGCCGCCGTCGTCGCCGGCGACCCAGGCCGTGCGGGCGTCGACCGCGTCCAGCCCGCGCAGGCTCTCGGTCGAGGGGGTGTCGTGCTCGTGCCAGGCCAGCCGGTGCGGCCCCGCGTGGCCGTGGGCCGAGGCCGCGGTCGTGGCCGTCGGTGGCACGGCGAGCGGGAGGGCGAGGGCGAGGGCGGCGGCACCGAGGAGTCTGCGCATGTCCAGCACCCTGGCGCAGCGGCGCAGGCGTGTCCAGGTCCGCCGACCGCCCCGGAGGTCAGGCCCGGCCCGACAGCGGCAGCACCAGCCTGTCGGGGGCGCCGTCGACGACCCGCAGCGGCACGCCCCAGTCCTGCTGGTGCAGGTGGCAGGCCGCGCCCTCGCCGTCGCCGACGTCGCAGGAGGCCGCCCGTGCCGCCACGTGGAGCACCCCGTCGCCGACCCTCGCGTCCAGGCGCAGCGTCCGGGTCAGCTCGGTGCCGCGGCCCTCGCCGTCGGCCAGCAGGGCGGCCGGGGTCGCCGAGACGTGGAGCTGCGACGCCGGCCCGAAGCGGTCGTCGACCTTCTGCCCCGGCGGCGGGGTGAACGAGACGACGAGCTCGACCTCCCCGGCCGCGACCTCGGTCACCGGACGCTGCGTGGTGTGCTCGACGCCGTCGGCGGCCACGACGCCCGACAGCGGGACCCGCGTGAGCCGGTGCGCGGCCGACTCGACCACGACGAGGTGGTCCCCGCGCACGACCGCTCCGCTCGGCTCGGCGAGCCCGGTCGCCACCGTCGTGAGGCGCCCGTCGGCCCATCGACGTACGGCGCCGTTGTAGGTGTCGCACACCGCGACGGAGCCGTCGGGCAGCCCGGTGACGCCGAGCGGGTGCTGCAGCAGCGCCTCGTCGCGGGCGCCGTCGCGGAAGCCGAAGTCGAACAGCCCGCTGCCGACGGCCGTGCGGACCTCGCCGTCCTCGACGTACCGCAGGCTGGAGGTCTCGCTGTCGGCCAGCCACAGCCGGTCCCCCGAGACCGCCAGCCCCGAGGTCTGGGCCAGCCAGGCCTGCTCGAGCGGTGCGTCGAGGAGCCCCTCGTTGCTGGTCCCCGCCGCCGGCGCTGCGACGCCGGTCCGCGGGTCGAACGTCCACAGCTGGTGCAGCCCCGCCATCGCGACCCAGGCCAGGCCGCGCCACCAGACGACGTCCCACGGGCTCGACAGCGACCCCGAGGCGTCCCCCGGCATGGCCTGTCGTCCGGTCCCGGCGACGGTCGAGACCGCACCGTCGGCCAGGCGGACCCCGCGCAGGGCGTGGTTCACCGTGTCCGCCACCAGGACGTCGTAGCCGACCTGCTCCGCGACGTCGCCGGGCAGCAGGCAGAGACCGTTCGGCTCGCTGAAGGCCGCGGTGCCGGGCGGGCCGTCGGCCAGACCGCGCCGACCCGACCCGATCCGGCGGACCACGGTCTCGGCGTCGGCAGCCAGCTCCACCAGCGCGTGGTGGCCGGCGTCGGCGACGAGGAGGCCCCCCGCGGGCAGGGCGAGCACCTTGGCGGGGAAGCGCAGGTCGCCGGCCGGGGGCTGCGGCGCGACGTAGGGCGACCCGCCGGGCTGCAGGGTGCCCCGCGCGACGTGATCGGCACGCAGCTCGGCGACGAGCCGGTCCAGGGCGTGAGCGTGTCCCTCGCCGGAGTACTGCGCGACGACGTACCCCTCGGGGTCGACGAGCACGAGCGTCGGCCACGCGCGGGCGGCGTAGGCCTGCCAGGTCGCCAGCTCGGGGTCGTCGAGGACCGGGTGCTCGACCTGGTAGCGCTCGACGGCGGCGGCCAGCGCGTCCGGGTCCGCCTCGTGCACGAACTTCGGCGAGTGCACGCCCACGACGACCAGCTCGTCGCCGTACGCCTGCTCGAACGGGCGCAGCTCGTCGAGCACGTGCAGGCAGTTCACGCAGCAGAACGCCCAGAAGTCCAGGAGCAGGAACCGGCCGCGGAAGTCGCCCACCGAGTACGACGCGCCGCCGGTGTTGAGCCAGCCGCGGCCCCTCAGCTCGGGTGCGCGGACACGGGGACGTCGGCCGGAGCCGGGGTGCGAGTCGGTCACGGCCACGTCAACGCGCCGGACCCGGCCGTTTCATCCCGCCCGCCGTGGCCCTAGGGTCCGCGGGGTGAGTCCGGAGCAGCGCCTGCGGTGGTACGTCGACGTGTGGGAGGTCGCGGTCGCCGACGTCCTCGCCCTGCTCCGCGGCCTCGACCCGGCCGACTGGCAGCGGCCGACCGACCTGCCCGGCTGGGACGTGCGGGCCGTGGCCGCCCACCTGTCCCACATCGAGTCGGTGCTCGCCGGCGTGTCGCAGCCGGCCGTCGACGTCCCGCTCGGCCCCCGCGCCACCACGGTCCCCCGCGCCTACACCGAAGCCGGACCCGCGGCCCGAGCGGCCTGGTCCGCGCACGCGATCGTCGAGGAGCTCGCGACCTCCGCCGCCGGCCGGGTCGCGCGGCTGCGCTCGGACCCGCCGACCGACCCGGCCGGCCGGCCGGAGCCCACGCCCGGCGGCATCGCGTGGGACTGGCAGACGCTGCTGTCCAACCGGGTCGTCGACCTGTGGATGCACGAGCAGGACATCCGGCGCGCGGTCGGGCGCCCTGGCGGCCTCGACGGTCCCGCGGCCGCCCACACGCTCGGGGTCTTCGCCGGCGGCCTGGGGTACGTCGTCGGCAAGCGCGTCGCACCCCCGGCCGGCACCACCGTCGCGCTCGAGGTCACCGGCCCGCAGCCGGTGCGAGCAGCCGTCGAGGTCGGCCCGGAGGGACGCGCGGTCCGGCTGCCCGACCCGCCGGCGCACCCCACGGTGAGGCTGGTCACCGACGTCGAGGGCTACGTCGTGCTGTGCGGCGGCCGCCGGCCCCCGGAGGCCGTGGCCGTCGAGGTGGACGGCGACCCGGACCTCGGCAGGCGGGTGCTCGCGGCGCTGGCCGTCACGCCCTGAGGCGAGCCGGGCGCGCGTCCGGCCGTCTGGCGACCGGGCGTCCGGCGTCCGGCGTACGGACCCCGGCAGGGGACGACCCGCTCCTGTTGAGACAGTGGACGGGTGAGAGCCCTGCTGCTGGAGAACGTGCACCCGCTCGCCTCGACCATGCTCGGCGAGGCCGGGATCGAGGTCGAGACGCGTCCCGGCGCGCTCGGGGAGGACCACCTCGTCGAGGCGCTCGAGGGCGTCGACCTGCTCGGGGTCCGCTCCAAGACCGAGGTCACGGGGCGGGTGCTGGACGCGCGGCCGGAGCTGGTGGCGGTCGGGGCGTTCTGCATCGGCACCAACCAGATCGACCTGGCCACCGCGACCCGGCACGGCATCGGGGTGTTCAACGCGCCGTTCTCCAACACCCGCTCGGTGGTGGAGCTGGCGATCGCGAACATCATCGCGATGGCCCGGCGGCTGACCGTGCGCGACAAGGCACTGCACGAGGGGGTCTGGGACAAGTCCGCGGAGGGCAGCCACGAGGTCCGCGGCCGCACGCTCGGGATCGTCGGCTACGGGAACATCGGCTCCCAGCTGTCGGTGGTGGCCGAGATGCTGGGGATGCAGGTCTACTTCTACGACACCGACGAGAAGCTGGCGCTCGGCAACGCCCGCCGCTGCTCGACGTTGGACGAGCTGCTCGACTCCGTCGAGACGGTCACCCTGCACGTGGACGGCCGGCAGGGCAACGCCGGCTTCTTCGGCAGGGAGCAGCTCGAGCGGATGCGGCCGCGCTCGCTGTTCCTCAACCTGTCCCGCGGGTTCGTGGTGGACTACGAGGCGCTACGCGACGTCGTCGTGAGCGGTCATCTCGCCGGGGCCGCCGTCGACGTGTTCCCCTCCGAGCCGAAGCGTCGCGGCGACCCGTTCGACTCGCCGCTGCGCGGGCTGCCCAACGTGATCCTCACCCCGCACGTCGGCGGCTCCACCGAGGAGGCGCAGGAGGACATCGGCCGGTTCGTCGGCACGAAGCTGCGCGACTACGTCCGCCGCGGCAGCACGGCGCTGTCGGTCAACCTGCCGCCGCTGACGCCCGAGGGCGCGATGCACGCCAGCCGGATCGCGCACGTGCACCAGAACACCCCCGGCGTTCTCGCGCACGTCAACCAGGTGCTCGCCCAGCACGACGTGAACATCGGCGGCCAGGTGCTCGCCACCCGCGGCCACACCGGGTACGTCGTCACCGACACCGGCTCGACGCTGTCCCCCGAGGTGCTGGACGCCCTGCGCGCCGTCCCCGAGACGATCCGGCTCCGGGTCATCGACTGACCGCCGAGTCGGCGCGTCCACAGCGCTTCTTCGGTGCCGAGTCGGCGCGTCCACAGCGCTTCCGGGATGCCGAGTCGGCCCGTCCACAGCGCCTGAACCGGCCTGTGGAGAACCCGCCGGCGCCTCATCGCCTTCGCGCCATGCTGTGCCGTGCTCAGACAGCCGCCCTACACCGCCGAAGCCCTCCTCGGCCCGGACTGGCCGTTGCCGCTCCACCTTCCGTTCACGACGCGGACCGCGACGACGTACGGGATCTCGGCGAGGACGCTCGCCCGGCTGTTACGCGACGGCTACCTCCGGCGGGTGCTGAAGGGCGTCCTGGTCGCGGCCCACGTCGAGGACAGCCTGTCGCTGCGTGCCCGGGCGCTCGCGCTCGTGACGCCACCGGGCGCGGTCGTCACCGACTGGACGGCGGCATGGCTGCACACCGGGCTACTGCGACCGGGCGACCACCTCGAGGTCCCACCCGTGTCGGTCTTCCTGCACGCCGGCGAGGGACGGCTACGCAACCCGCTCGTGGCGAGCGGCGAGCGCACCTTTCGTCGCGACGACCTGTGCACCGTCGACGGCCTCCGGACCACGACACCGGTCCGCACCGCCTGGGACATCGGCCGACTGGTGCACCGCGACCGGGCCATCGGTGCCCTGGACGGCCTGCTGCGCACCGGAGCGTTCACCCGCGCGGAGCTCGTCCGCGGCGTCGAGCGGTTTCGAGGACACCGCGGGGTCGTCCAGCTCCGCTCGCTGGCGCCGCTCGCAGACGGACGCTCCGAGTCCCCCGGCGAGTCACTGCTCCGGCTCCGCTGGCTGGACATCGGCAGCATCCCGGCGCCCGACCTGCAGGTCCCGATCCGCGGCGACGACGGCCGGGTCCGCTTCCGGCTCGACCTCGGCGTCCCGGAGCTTCGCTTCGCCGCAGAGTACGACGGACAGGCCCACCACACTGACGCGGACCGCGAGCACGACGAGGCCAGACGCGACTGGATCCGACGGGAGCGGGGGTGGGTCGTCGTCGTGATCCGCAAGGAGAACGTCTCCGGGGCGGCCGCGGACGTCGAGCGGCGACTCATCGAAGGCGTCCGGGAGGCGCGCCGCCGGTTGGGTCGGTTCCGTCCGGGCGCTGGGGACGCGCCGACTCGGCACCCCTGAGGCGCTGGGGACGCGCCGACTCGGCACCAAGGAGGCGCTGGGGACGCGCCGACTCGGCGGTCAGAGGTGGCGGCGGGACTGGACCATGCGGAACCGGGAGGCGACGTAGGCGGTGTCGGTGTAGGACGCGTTGGCGGCCGGGTTCGCGCCGGTGCCGTGGAAGTCGCTGAACGCCGCGGACTGGTTGACGAAGACGCCGCCGGTGAGGTTCTCCGACAGCGCGACGCCGGCGTCGAGCGCGGCCGACCGCATGGCGGCGAGGACGTCCGGAGAGGTGGTGTAGACCGACGCGGTCATGGCGCCGTGCGCCAGCACCGTGCTGCGGAACAGGTCGACCGACTGCCCGGTGCCGGACGTCTCGATGAGGTAGGCGACCGGGCCGAAGCACTCCGAGGAGTACACCTCGGCGTCGCCGGCGGACAGGCCGACCAGCGTCGGCGTGCGCACGACGGCCCCCTCGAACGCGGGGTGCCGGACGGCCCGCGACTCCACGAGGACCCGGCCCCGGGCTCCGGCCCCCTCCAGCCTCGCGAGCACGCCGTCGTTGACGATCCCGCCGAGCAGCTCGACGGCGCGGGCGTCGTCCCCGAGCAGTGCGTCAAGTGCCGACCCGACGCCGGCCGCGACCTGGGCGACGGACCGGTGTCCCTCGTCGGTGTCGATCCCGTCCGCGGGCAGGTACACGTTCTGCGGGGCCGTGCACATCTGGCCCGCGTAGAGCGCGAACGAGAACGCCAGGTTCCGGCACATGCCGGCGAGGTCGTCCGTGGAGTCCACGACGACCGTGTTGACGCCCGACTTCTCCGTGAACACCACGGCCTGGCGGGCGTTGGCCTCCAGCCAGTCGCCGAACGCGTTGGAGCCGGTGAAGTCGACCAGGCGGACCTCGGGACGCACGGCCAGCACGGCGGCCAGGCCGTCGGCGGGGTCCTCGGCGGCCAGCGTGACCAGGTGCGGGTCGAACCCCGCCTCCGACAGCACCTCCTGCGCCACCTGGACCGTGATCGCCAGCGGCAGCACCGCACCCGGGTGCGGCTTGACCACCACGGGGTTGCCGCACACCAGCGAGGCGAACAGCCCCGGGTAGGAGTTCCACGTCGGGAAGGTGGTGCAGCCGATCACGAGGGACACGCCTCGCGGCACCGGCGTGAACGTCTTCTCCATCCGCAACGGGCCGCCCCGGCCGGGCTTCTCCCACACCACCGTGTGCGGGATGCGGGTCATCTCGTCGTAGCCGTAGGCGACCGCCTCGAGCGCCCGGTCCAGGGCGTGCGCC
>JAICLD010000269.1 GCA_025927595.1 Nocardioidaceae bacterium
AGGTTGTTGACGTCGGCGCGGGTGCTCGCCGGCACCACGCACGCCGCGACCCGCTCCTCACCGCCGCGCCGGCCGGAGACGACCACGCAGTTGGCGCCGACGGACATCGGCAGGTCGTAGGCGGCGCTCATCGCGGCCGTGTCGGCCACGTCCGGGTCGATCTCCACCACGCCCGCCTCCGCAGCGTGCGGCCAACCGGCCAGGGCCGCCGCGACCGGCGCCGCGAGGAGCTCCGGGTGCTCCAGGGCCGGCAGCGACGACAGGGAACCGAGGCGGGGTGCGTCCACGGCGCCACCGTAGCGACCGCCCGCAGACAGCTGCGGCGTGCACCGGTCCGACCCGCTCGATCGCCTGACAGGCGCTGCCCGAGTCACTAGCGTCGGTCGGTACGGCGGTCGCCTGGCTGCCGTACGCCACTGTCTGTGAATCGAGGCATCATGAGCGACGCGTCCGCCCCGCCGCCTCCCGAGGGCTCCGGCTACCCGCCGCCCGGCGGAGACCATCCCGGCGGTTGGGCCCCGCCGCCACCGCCTCCGGGGTACGGCGCCGGCTACGGACCCGGCTACGGACCCGGCTACGGGACCGGTCCGGGGGCGCCCGCGGACCTGGGGGTGCGCTTCCTGGCGCGGCTGATCGACTGGGTGATCCTGTTCGGCGTCAACATCGTGATCACGCTGGTCGTCCTCGCCGCGGTGGCCGGCTCCGACCTCAGCGGCATGAACCTCACCTACGGCGGCCACTGGGGCGCCACGGCCCTGCTCTCGCTGGTGGAGGCGGTGATCTACCTCGGCTACTTCAGCCTCTTGGAGTCGCGGAACGGGCAGACCGTCGGGAAGCTGGCGCTGCGCCTGCGCACCCGGACCACGGAGGGAGGTACGCCGACCCTCGAGCAGGCCGTGAAGCGCAACATCTTCATGGCGTACCCGATCTTCGGCGTGGTCCCGTTCCTCGGGGCCATCGGCAGCATCGGGGCCCTGGTCGCGATCATCATGGTGGCGGTCACGATCAGCCAGTCGCCGGTGCGCGAGGGGTGGCACGACCGGTTCGCTCGCACCACGCACGTCGTCAAGGCCGCCTAGGCCGGGCGGGAGCGGCGCTGTGGACGCGCCGACTCGACGCCGGGGAGGTGCTGTGGACGCGCCGACTCGGCAAGAAGCGGAGGCGGGGCGCGGGGGCTAGGGGAGCTGCCAGACGAGGACCTCGGCGGTCCCGTTCTCGGTCGCGGGCTCGGCGGCGTCGAGACCGGTGAGCCGGCGCCCGCCTTCGGTGGTGAGCCGGGCCGCGTCCCCCGGGCCGAGCGGGCCGGCGTCCTCGAGGTCGACGCGGCCGCGGGCGACGAACACGTGAACGCGAGGGGCGTCCGGGACCTCGACCGCGCCGCCGGCGGAGAGCCGGGCGACGTGCAGCGCGGCGCCCCGGGTGCGGACCCGGACCCCGGCGTCGAGCGCCGGGATCCCGGACGCCAGCGGCACCAGGGTGTCGCGGGCGAGGCCCGGGCCGACGTCGCGGCGGGCGTACGCCGGGTCCAGCCCGGGCTCGTCCGGGCGCAGCCACGCCTGCACGAACCGTGTCGGCACGGCCGCACCGGACGTGCCCGGCGCGTCGTTGCGCTCGGAGTGCCGCACGCCGCGCCCCGCGCCCAGCACCTGCACGACACCGGGACGGACCAGGCCGGAGCGGCCCTCGGAGTCCTCGTGGACGAGGCTGCCCTCGAGCACCCAGGTCACGATCTCCAGGTCGGCGTGCGGGTGCGCGTCGTAGCCGTGCCCCGGGGCGAGCACCTCGTCGTTGTGCGCCACGAGCGGCCCGTGCGAGACGTTCGCCGGGTCGTAGAACCGCCCGAACGAGAACGAGTGCCGCGTGGTGATCCCCTCGACCGTGCTCGTGAACCGCTCCGCTGCCCGTCGTACGTCGATCACGTCGGCCATCCTCGCAGCCGCCGCTCGGCCGCTCAGCCGTCGGCGCGGGGCCGACCCGTCCGGACGTCGTCGGCGAGCACGGTGGTCGAGAGCCGGCCGTGCTTGGCGACGTACTGGGCGCGGTCGGCGGCGGCGAACAGCTCGGTCGGCGTGACCGTGCTGGTCTCGTCGAGACGCACCGATGCGGCACCGGCCGAGACGCCGGCGCCGGGGCCGAAGCGCCAGGTGCGGCGGCACAGCTCGTCGGAGACGCGGACGGCGGCGGCCGGGTCGGGACCGGTGACGAGGACCGTGAACTCGTCGCCGCCGACCCGGCTGACCAGGGCGCCCGAGAGCGGACGGAACGCGTGCTCGAGGTCGTGGGCCACGGCCTGGATCAGCCGGTCCCCGGCGACGTGGCCGAGCGTGTCGTTGACGAGCTTGAGCCGGTTGATGTCGATCGTGACCGCGGTGACGGTGCGGGTGCGGCCGGGCGGGACGGCGAACGTCTCGCGGGCGTGCTCGTCGAGGGCGCGACGGTTGAGCAGCCCGGTCAGCGGGTCGCGGTAGGCCAGCTGCTCGAGGGACTCCTCGCGCAGCGCCCGGGAGACCGCGCCGGACAGGATCGCGACCAGCGCCTCGAGGTAGGCGGCGTCGAGGTCGTCGAAGCCGGTCTCGCCGACGTGGCGGGTCGCGTAGAACTCGCCCCACAGGCGGCCGTCCACGACGATCGGGGCGCCGAGGGAGGAGCCCTTGCCGAGCTGGTCGAGCAGGCGCCGCTCGTTGTCGGGGCAGGTCGGGTCGTCGCGGTCCCAGGCCCAGCTCTGCAGGCCGTCGACGACCAGCTGCAGGCCGACGAACTCGTCCATGGTGTAGGTCTCGTCCTCGGGCCAGCGCACCTCCGTGGGACCGAGGTCGCCGACGTTGACGATGGTGCGGACGGTGACCGTGCCAGGGACCAGCCGGCTGACGGACACGCTGGCCGCCCGCATCGCGGTGCGGGCCTCCTCGGCGGCCGTCTCCAGCAGCCGGTGCAGGGCCTCGGACCGGCCGAGGGTCCGCGCGATCGCCGCGAGGCTCCGGATGCGCGTCTCCTCCTCAGCGCCGGGCACGTCCACCTCATCGGCATCCGCGAGGCGGAACTTCACCCCCGGGGGTGGAAATGACCCGTCCGGGGGGTGCGGGCGTGCCGGCTTCGGG
>JAICLD010000262.1 GCA_025927595.1 Nocardioidaceae bacterium
CGCATCGGCAGCCACACGGCCAGCGCCATCAACGCCATCGCCAGCGGCACGTGCACCGCGGTGAGGGTGTCCCTGCCGGCGTCGCGCACGAGGCCGCCGATGTAGGACTCGACGACCAGCAGCACGGCCAGCACGGCGCTGCCGACCCACAGGTCGCGGCGCTCTCGGTGCTTCCACACGGCGTACACCGTGGCCAGCACGGCGAAGAGCAGGGCCACGTCGGCGCCCCGGGCATGGACGTCGATCCAGCCGCTCGCGGCGTCGCGGTGGCCGTCGTGCTCGAGGAAGATCCCGGCCCACAGGCCCTGCAGCAGGATCGCGAGCGCCGCGATCCCGACGAGGCAGCCGAACACGGGGCCGGCCGTGCGGACGGACTCGCCCTCGTCCGGGCGGGCACGGCGGGTCGGGGTGCTCATGGGTCCTCCAGCGGTCGGGGCGGCCAGGCGGAGGTGCCCTGGGTCCGGGGCACGGAAACGCCAGGTGGCTCGCGCTGTCAGGCTGCGGTCAGGTTCGGACGTGGCGCGCGAGAGACTGGGGTCATGTCCCCAGCGACGGTGGTGGCGACGGCGAACGTGCTGCGCTCCCTGCCCACCGACCAGGCCCGCGCCGCCCTTCTCGCGGTCCTCGACGGTGCGCCGGACCTCGTGGGCCTGCAGGAGTGGGACGTGTCCCGGGTCCGCCTGCTGCGCGAGACCGGCGCCGTCCGCCTGCTGCCGGGCCCGCGGCCGCGCCGGTCCCCCGGCCCCTACCACTGGGCCGTCCCGCTGCTCGGAGACTGCGCCGTGGGCGCCCGCACCGACCGCTACGACGTCCTCGGCTCCCGGACCCGGGTGCTCAGCCGGCCCGGCCGCGCGGACAAGCCGGACCGGTGGCTGGGTCTCGAGCCGCCGCGGCTGGTGACCGTCGGGTGCTACCGGGACCGCCGCTCAGGACGCGTCGTCAGCCTGCTGAGCTACCACCTCGTCCCCGGGGTCCAGGCGCGAGGCCGGTACCGCGAGGACCGCCCGCGGCTCGTGGCCAGGCACCGGGCGGAGGTACGCCGGCTCCAGCAGCTCGTCGACGAGGAGCTGGACCGCGGTCGCGACGTCTACGCCGTGGGCGACTCCAACTTCGACGGTCTGCGGCTCGCCGGGCTGACCTCGGCGTGGGAGGGTCGCGAGGGCCTTCCCGGGACGTTCGGCGCCCGACGCAAGATCGACGACGTGCACGGCCCGGGAGCTGCAGCCTCCGTGACCGTGGTCCCCACCCCGTCGGACCACCGGGCCGTCCTCACCGCCTGGTGAGCGACACTGCCGGTCAGGCCCGGGCCGGCTCGAGCAGGAAGACCCGCACCGGACGGTGGTCACGCACCCGCTCGCGGTACGTCGCGTAGCCGCCGTACACGCCGGCCGACCGCGCCCACACCTCCGCCTCCTCGGACGCCGTCGCCGGTCGGGCGACCACCGGCACGGTCCGGCCGCGGTACGTCACGGTGGCGCGCGGGTCGGCCTCGAGGTTCAGCACCCAGGCCGGGGTCGAGGGCTGCCCGAAGTTGGTGCCGAGCAGGGCGAGGGTGTCGCCGACCGGCACCGCGATCAGGTGGGTCCTGCGTGGTGAGCCGGACCTGCGACCCGTCGTCACGACGTCGACCACCGGGAGGCCGGTCATCAGTCCGGGGACGCTCTGCCGGCCACCGGTGAGCCTGCCGACGAGGTCGTCCACGTGCCGGAGGGACTTGGAGAACACCCACGCCACGGCACGCGTGGCCCCGAGGGACCGCATGGAGCGCCGGAAGGCGTTCGGGCGCCGGATCTCGTAGCCGAGCTCGGCGGCGATCCCCATGCTCAGGCGAGGGGTCGACCGACGTAGCGGACGGCGCCGGCCTGGATCGTCCCGGACCGGATGGCGGCGAGCTCGTCGGCCTCGCTGATGCCGAGGGTGGGCCAGAAGTACGGCATCCGTTCGACCTGAACCGGGGTGAAGCGCGTCGCGAGCGCACGCTCGATCTCGGTCCAGGTGTGGAGCCGGTGCTCGTCTCGCGCCCACCGCCGGACGTACGTCGACCACGAGAGCCCGCTCTCCTCGCACGCGTCCCGGTGGTGGTGCAAGAACGTGTGCCCGTCGTGGGGCAGCCGCTCGAAGCACCATCGGGCGGTGGCCTCGTCGAACAGCTCGTGCGCCCACTCCACGACCAGCAGGACGCCGCCGGGGAGCAGGGCGTCGGCCACGCTGTCCACGGTGAGGTGCAGGTCGCCGACGTGGTGCAGCGACGTGCAGGCGACCACCGCGTCGACCGGGCGCGGGACGTCGTACGTCTCGAACTCGACCTGTCGGAAGGACGGCCCGGTCGGCGCCTCGGGGTCGACGCCTACCGCGTCGTAGCCGGACCGTCGAAGGTCGGGAACGAACCCGCCGAGGTCGCCGCAGCCGATCTCGACCACCCGACCGGGTGGTCCGGGCACGCTGTCGCGCACGAACGGCCAGGTCGCCGCCAGCCAACGGCGATCCGCCGCCTCGGTGTCGCCGGAGTGGCCCGTCCCGTGCATCGCCTGCAGCTCCGATCGCGTCGCGTGTCCGATCCTGGTCGCGACTCACCGCCGAGCCGACCCGTCACCCTACCGAGTGCAGCCGCTTCCGGGCGATGGTGACGACGAGCCGGACCTGGTCGCCGCCCTGCCACGGGCCGGCCGAGGTAGCGCCGCGAGGGGCGGCTCAGGGACGCGATGGCGGATCGGCCTGGCTGAGGTGCATGCCGAGGAGCAGCCAACCGTCGCGCCTGCGCGCCCAGACGTGGCTCACCCGGAAGGCCCCGTCGGAAGGGTGACCCTGGTAGGTGGCCTCCTGGGTCTGCTTGCCGATGGTGATGGCGAGGTCACCGTGATCTGCGACGGACACGTCGTCCCAGGCCAGTGATCGGGTGTGGAACGCGCCGGTGCGGTAGCGGTCCAGCCATTGCTGCTTGTCCAGCACGAACCCGAACGGTCCGACCAGCCGGAAGCCGTCGTCGGCGAGCCTGTCCAGGGTGTCGACGTCGCCGGCGCGCTCGGCCCTGGCCCAGCGCTCGCCGACCTCGATGACGTCGGTGGTGGTGCTCATGGAGGTCATCCCCTCTCCTCGTCCATATGGACTGCGACCAGGATGGTACGTTAGAGTTCTAATCTATAGATGTCAAACGATTAGCCGTCGATCCATCGTGCTAGCGTGCGGCCATGCCACGCACCGCCCCCGCCCAGACGGGGCCGCCCGCGCATCCCCCTATCGGTCTCCTCCTCGACCGGGTGGCGCGGCAGCTCAGCCGGGACTTCGACGAGGCGCTGGTGGATGCCGGGGGGTCACGACCGATCTGGCTGGTGCTCCTGGCGTTGACCATCGA
>JAICLD010000061.1 GCA_025927595.1 Nocardioidaceae bacterium
ACGACCGATCACAAGGTGATCGGGAAGCTCTACCTCACCACGGCGTTCGTGTGGTTCCTGATCGGCGGGATCATGGCGATGCTGATCCGGTCGGAGCTGGCGTTCCCGGGTCAGCAGATCGTCAACGACGAGCTCTACAACCAGCTGTTCACGATGCACGGCACGATCATGCTGCTGCTGTTCGCGACGCCGTTGTTCTTCGGGTTCGCGAACGTGATCATGCCGCTGCAGATCGGGTCTCCGGACGTGGCGTTCCCGCGGCTGAACATGTTCAGCTACTGGCTGTTCCTGTTCGGGGGGATCATCGCGGGTTCGGGGTTCTTGACCCCCAACGGGGCGGCGGACTTCGGGTGGACGGCGTACACGCCGCTCTCGGACGCGGTGCGCAGCCCGGGCGCGGGTGGGGACCTGTGGGTGATGGGGCTGTGGATGGCGGGCCTGGGGACGATCCTGGGCGCGGTCAACTTCATCACCACGATCATCTGCATGCGGGCACCGGGGATGACGATGTTCCGGATGCCGATCTTCACCTGGAACACGCTGGTGACCAGCCTCCTGGTGGTCATCGCGTTCCCGATCCTCGCCGGCGCGCTGCTGTCGCTGGAGGCGGACCGGCTGCTGGGTGCCCACGTGTTCGACCCGGTCAACGGTGGGCCGATCCTGTGGCAGCACCTGTTCTGGTTCTTCGGGCACCCGGAGGTCTACATCATCGCGCTGCCGTTCTTCGGCATCGTGACCGAGGTCTTCCCGGTGTTCAGCCGCAAGCCGGTCTTCGGGTACGTCGGCCTGGTCGCGGCCACGATCAGCATCGCGGTGCTGTCGGTGTCCGTGTGGGCGCACCACATGTTCGCCACGGGAGCCGTCAACCTGCCGTTCTTCTCCGGCATGAGCTTCTTGATCGCGGTGCCGACGGGGGTGAAGTTCTTCAACTGGATCGGCACGATGTGGGGCGGGTCGCTGTCGTTCGACACCCCGATGCTGTGGGCGGTCGGGTTCTTGGTGACGTTCCTGTTCGGTGGCCTGACCGGGGTGATCCTGGCGTCCCCGCCGCTGGACTTCCACGTTACGGACTCCTACTTCGTGGTGGCGCACTTCCACTACGTGGTGTTCGGGACCGTGGTGTTCGCGATGTTCTCCGGCTTCTACTTCTGGTGGCCGAAGATGACCGGCCGGATGCTGGACGAGCGGCTCGGCAAGGTGCACTTCTGGCTGCTGTTCGTGGGCTTCCACACCACGTTCTTGATCCAGCACTGGCTGGGGGTGGAGGGGATGCCGCGGCGGATCGCGGACTACCTGCCCTCGGACGGGTTCACGACGCTGAACCAGATCTCCACGGTGGGGGCGTTCCTGCTCGGGGCCTCGACGCTGCCGTTCCTGCTCAACGTCTACAAGACCGCCCGGACCCCGATGGTCGAGATCGACGACCCCTGGGGCTGGGGCCGGTCCCTGGAGTGGGCCACGTCCAGCCCGCCGCCGCGGCACAACTTCGTCTCGATCCCGCGGATCCGCTCGGAGTCCCCCGCCTTCGACCTCCACCACCCGGAGATCGCCGCGATGGAGATGGAGGAGAACGAGGGGCTCGGTCAGGAGAGCAGCTCGGTCGACGCCCCCAACGTCGAGGGCCGCAACGAGCACCTCGGCCGGACCGACGACGGGGGACAGCAGCGATGAGGGCCGAGTCCTGGATCTTCGCGATCTGCAGCGTCTTCTTCCTGCTCGTCGCCCCGGCGTACTGGCTCATCACCGCCGACTGGACCGGCACGTCCGCGCTCACGATGACGTTCCTGCTCACCGCGCTGGTGACCTTCTACCTCGGCTTCCACGCCTCCAAGATGGAGCCGCGACCCGAGGACCGGCAGGACGGCGAGATCGCCGACGGCGCGGGCGAGCTCGGCTTCTTCCCGCCGTTCAGCTGGTGGCCGCTGTGGTGCGGGCTGACCCTCGCCACGTGCGTCTACGGCATCGCGATGGACGCCTGGTGGCTGTTCATCATCGGGGTGGGCCTCGGCTCCCTGGCGCTGTGCGGCTGGATCTACGAGTACTACCGCGGGGAGCACGCCCACTGACGTGACCGGGGCGTGACCAGAACGTGACGGGACCCACCTCGACACGACCGGGGCGATCGCGCCCCCGGTTGTTAGGGTGGGTGCTGCCAGTGTGTCTGCTCGAGGGGATCGTCATGTCCGAACGACCGGTCGTCGCCACGCGCCGTCGACTCCGCCGTGACGGGCTCGCCCTCGCCGCGCTGCTGGCGCTCGTCGTCGGCGTCTCCGGCTGCCAGGGCGACGCGGGCACGGTCGCGCGCGCCGGCACCGGCACCGGCACCAAGGCGTCCGCGAGCCCGTCCCCGTCCCCGTCCCCGACCGCACCGCCCACCTCCGCCGCACGGGTCGCGACGAACGTGAAGGCCAAGGGCGTGCCGGTCGACAGGACCGTCAAGGTCACCGCCGCCCACGGCACGCTGCGCTCCGTCGCCGTGCACGCCGCCACCGCGAAGGGCAAGGGCAAGCCGGTCGCCGGGCACCTGTCCGGGAACAAGACCGCCTGGACCGCGACCACCCGCCTCGAGCCGGGTACGACGTACCAGGTGAGCGCCGTGGCGGTCGACGCGGACGGCGTCGCGCGGACGCAGCGGTCGAGGTTCCGCACCCAGGACCTGACCCTGGACCAGCAGACCTACCCGAGCTTCGTGCCGGTGGCCCACCAGACCGTCGGGGTGGGAATGCCGGTGATCGTCCGCTTCGACGTCCCGGTGACCGACCGGGCCTCGATCGAGCGGCACCTGAAGGTCAGCAACACCGCGCACCAGAAGGGTGCCTGGCGCTGGATCAGCAGCACCGAGGTGCACTGGCGCCCGGTGCACTACTGGAAGCCGGGCACCGACGTGACGGTCACCGCGGACGTCAACAGCGTCCCGGCGGGCAACGGGATCTACGGTCAGCTCAGCCGCACGTCGACCTTCCACATCGGCCGTTCGGTGGTCAGCAAGGTCGACGCCCGCACCGACCAGATGCGCACCTACATCGACGGCTCCCTCGCCCGCACGATCCCGATCACGACCGGGAAGGCCGGCTTCACCACGCGCTCCGGCACCAAGGTCATCGTCGAGAAGTTCCGGCACAAGCGGATGGACTCCGAGACGATCGGCATCTCGCACGACAGCGCCAACGGCTACAACCTCGACGACGTCGAGTACGCCATGCGGATCACCTACACAGGCGAGTTCCTGCACGCCGCACCGTGGTCGGTGGGCTCCCAGGGCTACGCGAACGTCAGCCACGGGTGCACCGGGATGAGCACCGACGCGGCCCGGTGGCTCTACGAGAACAGCAAGGTCGGTGACCCGGTGGAGTACACCGGCACCGACAGGCCGATGACGCTCGACAACGGCTACGGCGACTGGAACCTGCCGTTCCGGGAGTGGAAGCAGGGCTCGGCCCTGAGCTGACCCGGGCGTCCGCGCCGCAGAAAGGGTCCCAACGGGCTACGTCGCGACCGCACCCCGAGCCCGTAGGGTCGGACGAGGTCGGTGCCCTCCGTGGTCCGACCCGTCCGTGACCGGGGACCTGGGGGAGAGCCATGCGTGCGTACCGAACCGCCGTCGCCGGAGCCGTCGCCGCCACCCTGTCGGCGATGGTGTGCCTCCCACCCGGTGCCCTGGCCTCCGCACCCGTCTCGGCCGACGTCGACGCGGGCTCCGGCCTCCTCCTGGTGGCGACCCGGCACTCGCTGCTGGCCACCCACCAGTGGTACCAGCAGACGTTCCACGGGGTCCCGGTGCTGCACGGCTACTACGTCCGGCACATCGACCGCAGCGGGCACGTGAGCATCGACGACGGCCGGCTGCCCGTGCCGGCGTCCCTGTCCGTCTCGCCGGACGTGGCCGCCACGACCGCACGCGCGCACGCGGCTCAGGGGCTGGCCGGCGCCGACCCGGGCGCCGTGGCGGACCGCAAGCAGCGGGCCACCCTGCCCGGGAGTGCGGCCGGGACGGCCGAGACCCGTCTCGCGGTCATAGGCGGTCCCGAGGCACGGGTGGTCTGGCAGGTCGTCGACACCGGTGCCGGGGGCTCGAGCGAGTCCCTCGTCGACGCGACGAGCGGTGCGGTCGTGTCGCAGCGCAGCCTGGTCAAGAGCGCGACGGGTCGGGGGCAGGTGTTCTCGCCGAACCCGGTGGTGGCGCTGGGCGACGAGAGCCTCAAGGACCGCTCCGACGCGGACCAGGCGGTGCTGACGCCGGCGTACACGACCGTCACGCTGACCGGGCTGGACACCAGCGGAAAGCTCCGCGGCACCTACGCGCGGATCCAGAACGGCAACGTGGCGTCCTCGAGCAGCCACCGGTTCGTCTACACCCGTCACGACGACCGGTTCGAGCAGGTGTCGGCCTACGCCGACATCACCTCGGCGCAGGCGTACCTGCACAGCCTGGGCTTCACCGACGTGAACACCGACTCCCAGAAGGTGAAGACCGACACGATCCCCGATGACAACTCCTTCTACGACCCGGCCACGGACATGATCACGTTCGGCAACGGCGGCGTCGACGACGCGGAGGACGAGGAGGTCGTCTGGCACGAGCTCGGCCATGCCATCCAGGACTCGCAGGTGCCCGGGTTCGGCACCAGCGAGCAGGCCGGCGCGATCGGGGAGGGGTTCGGCGACTACTGGGCCGTGACGATGTCGCAGCCGGTGAGCAGCGGCTTCGACCTGCCGTGCGTCGCCGACTGGGACGCGACCTCCTACACCTCGGGGCCCCGGCACTGCCTGCGCCGTACCGACGGCACGAAGACGACGGCCGACCTCGACGGCGAGGTGCACGACGACGGCGAGATCTGGTCGCGGGCCCTCTGGGACGTGCACAAGGCGCTGGGGCGCACCAAGGCAGACCGCGTCATCGTCGAGTCGCAGTTCGACTACAGCCCGGGGACGACCTTCGCCGCCGCCGCCCGCCACGTCGTGAGCACGGCGGCGGCGCTGTACGGCACCGCCGCCTCCACCAAGGTCCGCCAGTCCTTCGTGGCCCGCAAGATCCTCAGCTGACCCGTTCCGACAGGCCGTCCCGAAGACGGACCAGGGTGCCGGCCCTCGGGCCGGCACCCCTGGTCCGCTCGGTGCGGTGCCTGTGGGACGAGCAGCCGGGTCAGTGCCCCTTGCGCAGCTCGTCCCCGCTGATGTCGTGACGTCCGTCGAACTGGTGCCCGTCCGCAGGCGTGCCGTCCAGCTCGTAGTCACCGGTGTAGCCGCTCTCGGTGAGGTGCTGGTGACCGTCGTCGCGGACGCTCAGCTCGTGCTCGGCGTGGTGATGGGCCTCCTCGAGCTCCGTGCGGGTCGGCTTCTCGATGTCGTGCGAGAACCAGAAGTTCCGCACCCTCCAGCGCAGGCCCTCCCCGCGCGCCTTGCGGTTGGCCACGCCGTTGCTGTCCACCTCGCCCGGGGGCGGCGGCAGCTCGACGCGGTCCCGGGCGGTGAGGGTGTAGGCCTCGTCGACCGAGATCGGCAGGTGCTTCTCGGCGTACGCGCCCTCCGGGGACCGCATGATGATGCCGCTCTCGTACCCGTGCAGCAGCCGGTCACGGTCGGCGCGCTGCAGGGAGATGCACCACCGCCGGGTGATGATGAACGCGAGCACCGGCCCGACGAAGACCATGATCCGGTTGAAGTACGTGATGTAGTTGAGGTTCAGGTGGAAGTGCGTGGCGATCAGGTCGTTGCCGCTGGCCTCCCACAGGATCCCGTAGAAGGTCATCAGCGCGACGAGCAGCGCCGTCCGGCTCGGGGCGTTGCGGGGGCGCTGCAGGAGGTGGTGCTCCCGCTTGTCGCCGGTGATCCACGCCTCGAGGAACGGCAGCAGCAACACCGCCGTGAACACCACACCCGGCAGCACGATGATCGGGAGGAAGACGTTCCAGCTCAGCGTGAAGCCCCACAGGTGGGTCTCCCAGTTCGGCATGATCCGCAGGGCGCCGTCGGGCCAGCCCATGTACCAGTCCGGTTGCGAGCCCGCCGTCACCTGGGAGGGGTCGTAGGGACCGAACTTCCACACCGGGTTGATGGTGAACAGCCCGCCCATCAGCGCGGTGGCGCCGAACACGATGAAGAAGAAGCCGCCCGCTTTCGCGGTGTACACGGGCAGCAGCGGGTAGCCCACGACGTTGTCGTTGGTCCGGCCGGGGCCGGGCCACTGGGTGTGCTTGTGGAAGACCAGCAGCAGCATGTGCGCGCCGATCAGCGCGAGCAGGATGCCGGGGAGCAGCAGGATGTGGGCGGTGAACAGCCGGGGGATGATGTCGTCGCCGGGGAACTGGCCGCCGAACAGGAAGAACGACACGTAGGTGCCGACGACGGGGACCGCGAGCATGAAGCCGTCGGCGGCGCGGATGCCGGTGCCGGACAGCAGGTCGTCCGGCAGCGAGTAGCCGGTGAAGCCCTCGAGCGTGCCGAGCAGCAGCAGCAGCGAGCCGATCACCCAGTTCAGCTCACGCGGCTTGCGGAACGCGCCGGTGAGGAAGATCCGCATCAGGTGCACGAGCATCGCGGCGATGAACAGGTTCGCCGCCCAGTGGTGGATCTGCCGCATCAGCAGGCCGCCGCGGACGTCGAAGGACAGGTGCAGCGCCGACTCGTAGGCCTCCGACATCTTCACTCCGCGCAGGAGGTCGTAGGAGCCGTTGTAGGTGACCTCGGTCATGCTCGGCTTGAACCACAGCGTGAGGAACGTGCCGGTGAGGAGCAGCACCACGAAGCTCCACAGCGCGATCTCGCCCAGCATGAACGACCAGTGGTCGGGGAAGACCTTGCGGATCTGCTTCTTGGCCAGCGTCGCCAGCCCGACCCGGTCGTCCAGCCAGGTGGCCGCCTCGGCGAGCTTGTCGTTGCCGGGCGCCTTGGCCGCGGTCCGGCCGTTGGTCGTCGTACTCATCGTGTCACCCACGTTCCCAGTAGCTGGGGCCGACCGGCTCCGTGAAGTCGCTCTGGGCGACCAGGTACCCCTCGGAGTCCACCATGATCGGCAGCTGCGGCAGCGACCGCGCCGCCGGGCCGAAGATCACCTTACCGCCGTCCGCCAGGTCGAAGGTCGACTGGTGGCAGGGGCAGAGCAGGTGATGGGTCTGCTGCTCCCACAGCGAGATGGGGCAGCCGACGTGCGTGCAGATCTTGGAGTAGCAGAGGATCCCCTCGACGCCCCAGTTCTCGCGACCCTTCGGCGGCGTGATGTCCTCCGGCTTCATCCGGACGATGATGATCGCGGCCTTGGTCTTCGCGTCGTTGAGCCGGGTGCCCTCGAACTTGGGCTCGCCGTTCGGCTTGTCCTCGAAGAAGACCGCCGGCTCGCCGTTGATCAGCTGGCCGATCTCCACGTCGCTCGGCTTGATGGGGGTGCCGGCGACGTCGTTGACCAGCCGCATCCCCTTCTTCCACACCGTGACGGCCAGGTCGCCGCGGGGCAGCGGGCCGAGGTCGCGCAGGGCCACGACCGCCGGCAGGCCGAGGGCGGCGAGCGCGCCGATCAGCGAGTTGCGCAGCAGCGGCCGGCGGGCGATCCCGGAGTCGGAGATCCCCTGGTCGAGCGCGGCCACGGCGTCGGCGCGGTCCTGCTCGCTGGAGCTGGCCGGGTGCCGCATCTCGACGATCTCGACGTCGCTCATCAGCTTGCGGGCCCACTGGATGGCCCCGATCCCGATGAGGAGCAGCGCGAGGCCGAGCGTCACGCCGAGGGCGACGTTCGAGGCGCCGTACCCGGCGATCACGGTGGGGTTCTTCCCCACGTCGAACACGAAGTAGGAGACGACGAAGAGGATCGCGAAGAGCGTGGAGAGGCCGAAGAGCGTGGCGACCTGCCGCTCGGCCCGCCGCTCGGCGTGCGGGTCCACGTCGGTGGGCCGCGGCTCGTGCGGCGGCAGGCCGGGGTCCGCGATCGGGTCGCCGACGACGGCGGGGGTCGTGCCGTGGGCGGTCGTGGCCACCGCCTCGTCGTTGCCGGGCTCCGGCTCCTGGTGCGTGGTCACGCCTTGGCTCCCTTCTTGGAACGGACCGAGTGCGAGGCGATCCACACGGCGAAGGCCACGCAGGCGCCGATGCCGACGATCCACGCCGCCATGCCCTCGGTGACCGGGCCCATGCTCCCCAGGGCGTTGCCGCCGTAGTTGGGCGCGGACTGCAGGCGCTTGACGTAGGCGATGATGTCGCGCTTCTCCGACGGCTTGACGACCTGGTCGGAGAACACCGGCATCTGCTGGGGACCGGTCAGCATGGCCTCGTACATGTGCTTGGGCGTCACGCCGCTGAGGGAGGGGGCGTACTTCCCGCCGGGCAGCGCGCCGCCGGCGGCGGCGAAGTTGTGGCAGGCGGTGCAGTTCGTCCGCCAGAACTGGCCGCCCCGCGCGACCGCCTCGCTGTCGGTGCCGGAGATCGAGTACTGCGACGCCGTCGGGATCGAGGGGCCGGGTCCGAGCGAGGCGACGTACGCCGCCAGCGCCTTGATCTCGTCGGGGTTGTAGAGCACCTTCTTGCGCTCGGCCTGGACACCGGGCCGGGCCAGCGGCATCCGGCCGGTGCCGACCTGGAAGTCGACAGAGGCGGCGCCCACGCCGGCCAGCGGGGGCCCGTACTGGGTGCCGCGCTCGGTGACGATCCCCTCGCCGTTCTTGCCGTGGCAGGAGGCGCACCCGACGAGGAACAGGGTGCGGCCCTGGGCGACGGTGGACTGGTCCGCCTGCCCGGACTCGGCCTGGGCGGGGGAGAAGAGCGCGAAGGCGCCACCGGTCAGCACCAGCCCGAGCAGCAGGACGACCAGCCCGGCGAAGGGGCTGCGGCGCCTGGCCGAGAGGCGAGCGGAGAGGAGTCGCACGGGGTGTCCTTTGCTGTCGGCAGTCCTGGTCGTGACCGGGCGGCGGGGCCTCGAGGCGCCCTTACTGGATCAGGTAGATCGTCGCGAACAGACCGATCCACACGACGTCGACGAAGTGCCAGTAGTAGGACACCACGATCGCGCTGACGGCCTGCTCGTGCGTGAACCGCTTGGCCACGAGCGTGCGGCCGAGCACGAGCAGGAAGGCGATCAGGCCCCCGGTGACGTGCAGGCCGTGGAAGCCGGTGGTCAGGTAGAAGACCGTGCCGTACGCGGACGACGGGATCGTCACGTGCTCGCTCATCATCGAGACGTACTCGCCGGCCTGCCCGGCCACGAAGACGGCCCCCATGACGTAGGTCAGGACGAACCACTCGCGCAGCCCCCAGCCCTTGACCGAGAACAGGCTGCCGGTGCGCCCCACCTGGCCGCGCTCGGCGGCGAAGACGCCGAGCTGGCAGGTCAGGGAGGAGAGCACCAGGATCAGCGTGTTGACCGAGGCGTACGGCACGTCGAGCTTCTGCGTCTCCTGCGCCCACAGCTGCGGGGACACGGCCCGGATCGTGAAGTAGCTCGCGAACAGGGCCGCGAAGAACATCAGCTCGCTGGACAGCCACACGATGGTGCCGACGCTGACCATGCTCGGCCGGTCGTGGTGCCCGTGCAGGCGGGAGGCGGGGATCGCGGATGCTGTGGTGGCCACGCGCTCATTATGTCTGCTGTGGCTGGTGGTGCCACCCCGGCCCCCGCGTTTCGGCCCGGCGAGTCCGCCTCCTCGCGGCGGTGCGGCCGGGGCACTGTCGGGCCGGCGCTGGCAGAGGAGCCGGCAGGGGTGTGGGCAGGGGTGCCGGTAGAGTCAGCGCCGTGAGCCACGACCCCGCCGTGAAGCCGATGCGGATCCTCGTCTACAGCGACGACGCGGACACCCGGTCGGAGGTGCTGCTCGCCCTCGGGCGCCGGCCGCACCCCGATCTTCCCGAGGTCGAGTACGTCGAGGTGGCGACCGAGCCGGTCGTCATCCAGCAGCTCGACGGCGGCGGCGTGGACCTGGCGATCCTGGACGGCGAGGCGGTGCCCGCGGGCGGCATGGGGATCGCCAAGCAGCTCAAGGACGAGATCTTCGACTGCCCCCCCATCCTGGTGCTGACCGGGCGGCCGCAGGACGCCTGGCTGGCCACGTGGTCGCGAGCCGACTCCGCGGTGCCGCACCCGCTCGACCCGATGGTGCTCGCGCAGACCGTCGTCCGGCTGCTGCGCAGCACCCGCGCGGCGGCGCCCGCGGTCCGCTGAGCCGCGGGTGAGCGCCGTGCCCACCTGGCCGGAGGTGCTCGGCAGCCTCGTCGCGCGATCCGACCTGAGCAGCGAGCAGACCGCCTGGGCGATGTCCCAGGTTCTGGCCGGGGACGCGACCGCCGTGCAGATCGCCGGGTTCGCGGTCGCGCTGCGGGCGAAGGGCGAGACCATCGACGAGCTCGAGGGGCTCGTCGACGCGATGTACGCCCACGCCACCCCGTTGGTGGTCCCGGGGCGCGTCCTCGACGTGGTCGGCACCGGCGGGGACCGCTCGATGTCGGTCAACATCTCCACGATGGCCGCGATCGTCGCGGCCGGCGCGGGCGCTCCCGTGGTCAAGCACGGGAACCGGTCGGCCTCGTCGAAGGCCGGGTCGGCCGACGTCCTCGAGGCGCTGGGGATCCGGCTGGACCTGTCGGCCGAGGCCGTCGCCCGGGTGGGCGAGCAGGCGGGGATCACCTTCTGCTTCGCCGCCGCCTTCCACCCGGCGCTGCGCTACGCCGCGGTCGCCCGCCGCGAGCTGGGCATCGGCACCACGTTCAACTTCCTGGGACCGCTCGCCCACCCCGCCAAGCCGCAGGCCCAGGCGATCGGGTGCGCAGACCCCCGGATGGCGCCGCTGATGGCCGGCGTCTTCGCCCGGCGCGGGGTCGACGCCTGGGTGTTCCGCGGCGACGACGGGCTCGACGAGCTCACGACCACCACCACCTCGAGGGTGTGGGCGGTGTCGGCCGGCGGGATCGACGAGCTCGTCGTGGACCCGGCTCGCCACGCCCTGGGCGGCGGCACCGCCGAGGGCCTGCGCGGCCGCGACGCCGCCTGGAACGCCGAGGTCGTGCGCCGCCTGGTCGCCGGCGAGCGCGGACCGGTCCGGGACGCGGTGCTCCTCAACGCGGGGGCCGCGCTGGCGGTCCACGCCGCGGAGGACGGCTCGCCCGAGGACCGTCTCGCCGCCGGCATCGACCGGGCCCGGGCTTCGGTCGACGAGGGCCGCGCCGGAGCGACGCTCGAGCGGTGGGTGGAGGTCAGCTCGGCGCAGTAGGCCGGTGGCCTCCCCTGTCTCCGCCCGGGGACTAGTCCGTTCCGCGGACGGAGCCGACCGTTCGTCGGGCCGCCGCTGCCGGTCCGGGCGGCATCGGGCCGAGGGTTCCCGGTTCGGCGGTCGCCGGCGGTCATCGCTTCTACGATGACCGATATGCCCGCCTTTACTTCCGATCGCGTGCTGGTCGTGGTCCCCGCATGGAACGAGCAGGCCTCGGTGGGCTCCGTCGTCGAGGAGATCGGGCGGGTGGACCCCGGCTTCGACGTCCTCGTCGTGGACGACGGCTCGACGGACGACACCGCGTCGGTGGCGTCCCGGGCCGGTGCGCTGGTCTGCCGCCTGCCCTACAACCTCGGGGTGGGCGGCGCCATGCGTGCCGGCTACCGCTACGCCCTGCGGGAGGGCTACGACTGCGTGGTGCAGGTCGACGCTGACGGGCAGCACGACACCTCCTACATCCCGGTCCTCGTCGCGGCCCTCGCCGACGCCGACGTCGTGATCGGCGCCCGGTTCGCCGGGGAGGGCGCCTACTGCGCCCGCGGTCCCCGCCGCTGGGCGATGCGACTGCTCGCGGGAGTGCTGTCGGGGCTGACCCGACAGCGGCTCTCCGACGTCACCAGCGGCTTCCGTGCGGCGGACAAGCGGGCCATCGCACTGTTCGCCGAGCACTACCCGTCGGAGTACCTCGGCGACACCGTCGAGTCCCTGGTGATCGCCGCCCGCGCCGGGTGCCGCGTCGGCCAGGTGCCGGTCTCGATGCGGCGCCGGTCGTCCGGCCGCGCCAGCCAGAACGCACTGCGGTCCTCGGTGTACCTCGTGCGCGCCGTGGTCGCTCTCGGGCTGGCGCTGGTCCGTCCGTGGCCGTCCGGGCTGCGGGCCCTCGGGCAGGAGCTCGCGTGAGGGCCGAGGTCGCGCTCGGCGTCCTGGGGTCCGTGCTCACCCTGGCGCTGCTCTTCGAGATGCTGCGCCGCAAGCGGCTGCGGGAGAAGTACGCCGTCTTCTGGGCCGCCGTGGCGGTGGCCACCCTGGTGGTGGCGGCCTGGCCGTCGAGCCTGGGCTGGGTCTCGGAGCGGCTCGGGGTCGCGGTGCCCGCCAACCTGCTGTTCTTCGTGGCGAGCATGGTGCTGCTCGCGGTCAGCGTCCAGCACAGCGCGGAGCTGAGCCGGATGGAGGAGCGCACCCGCGTGCTCGCCGAGGAGGTGGCGCTGCTCCGGCTCCGGCTCGACTCGGCTCGCCACCTGCCGGGCCAGGAGCCACGTCACGAGCCACGCCGGGAACCGGTGCCGGACGATGCGGGCGTGGCATGACGCCCGGCGAGCCGACGCCCGGCGTGGACGTCTCCGCGGTGGTCCTCGCGCACGGTGACGAGGCTCTGCTCGAGGTGTGCGTGAGGGCGCTCCTGGCCTCCACCGGCACCTCGGTCGAGGTCGTGGTGGTCGACAACGGCTGCACCTCCGACGCCGTACGCACGGTGCGGGAGTGGCCCGGCGTGCGGGTGCTCGAGCCGGGCGCCAACACCGGCTTCACCGGCGGCTGCCACCTCGCCGTCGAGCATGCCCGTGGCGACACCTTGGTCCTGGTGAACAGCGACGCGGTGGTGGCTCCGGACGCGGTCGCCGCGCTGGCGACGCGGCTCGACGACCCCCGCGTCGGGATCGCCAGCGGCAGCCTGCGCCTGCTCGCCGACCCGGACACCATGAACTCCGCGGGGAACCCGGTGCACTTCCTGGGCCTGTCCTGGGCAGGCGGCCTCGGCGAGCCGGCGTCGGCGCACTGCGTCGGGGGGCCCGTGCCGGCGGCGAGCGGAGCCGTCATGGCGCTGCGCCGCAGCACCTGGGACGAGCTCGGCGGCTTCAACGAGCGGATGTTCGCCTACTGCGAGGACGTCGAGCTGAGCCTGCGCTGCTGGCTCTCGGGGCGCTCGGTCGAGTACGTCCCCGGGGCCGTGGCGGCGCACGCGTACGAGTTCCACCGCAACCCGCTCAAGATGTACCTCCTCGAACGCAACCGCCTGCTCATGGTGCTGACCGTGTACGGCGCCAGGACGCTCGCCCTCGTGGCCGTGCCGATGCTGGCCCTGGAGGTCGCCGTGCTCGCCGTCGCGATGCGGCAGGGGTGGGGCCGGCAGAAGCTGCGCGGCTGGTGGTGGCTGCTGCGCCACCACCGCGTGGTGGCCGACCGCCGTGCCGCCGTGCAGTCCGCCCGCCGCCGGTCGGACCGGGTCCTGGCGGACCTGCTCACCGGGTCCTTCACGCCCGGCGCGCAGGTCGGGATGGACGCACCTCGCGCGCTGCGGGCGGTCTCGGCCGCCTCCTGGGCCCTGGTCCGCACCCGGATCCGCTGACGAGGGCGGCGGACACAGACGTGACAGATCTCCATCATCGAGAGGTGCCCGTGCCGTCGTCCCCGCCTGTCGCCGCGCTGCCCACTCGCCGGCGCGGTGGCGTCGACACCGTCCCGGTGCCCGAGCCGACGCCGGTCCGGCACCCCTGGCGGGCCGCCTCCGGGGGCCTGGTGACGGCGGCAGCCGTGTACGCCGCGCTCGCCGGGGGCCTCCTGCCTGCTCCGCTGGTGCTGGCCCTCGGCGTCGGTCTGCTCGTGGCGGTCCCCAGTGCACCCGACCTCGCGCGGCGGGTCGCGGTGAACGGGTCGGTGTTCCTCGGCTGGGTCTGCACCACGTGGTGGGTGCGGTGGCCGGTCCCGGTCGACCACGGCGCCCTGGTCGTCGCGCTGGTCGGCGCCGGGCTGGTCGTCGTGGTGCTCGGCTCCGCTCGACCGTGGGAGCGGGTGTCATCCCTGCGTCCCCAGGTTGCCACCGTCGACCTCCTGCTGCCCACGGGG
>JAICLD010000183.1 GCA_025927595.1 Nocardioidaceae bacterium
CTCCTTCGCCTGCTCGAACAGGTCGCGCACCCGCGAGGCGCCGACGCCGACGAACATCTCGACGAAGTCGGAGCCGGAGATCGAGTAGAACGGGACGCCCGCCTCACCCGCGACCGCACGAGCGAGCAGCGTCTTGCCGGTGCCGGGCTGGCCGTAGAGCAGCACGCCCTTGGGGATCTTGGCGCCGACGGCCTGGAACTTGGCGGGCTCCTGGAGGAACTCCTTGATCTCGCCGAGCTCCTCGATGGCCTCCTCGCAGCCGGCGACATCGGTGAAGGTCGTCTTCGGCATGTCCTTGCTGATCAGCTTCGCCTTGGACTTGGCGAACTGCATCACCCGGCCACCGCCGCCCTGGACCTGGTTCATCAGGAAGAGGAAGAGCACGACGATGATGACGAACGGCAGCAGGGTGGCGAGGATCTGCCCGAGCAGGCTGGGGCGGGCGACCTTGACGTTGTAGTCCTCGATGTCGCCGGACCGGACGCCCTTGTCGGCGCTCGCGACCAGGTCGCGCTGCTGGCCGGCCACCCACGAGGAGGTGACCTTCTTGTTGTTGTCGAGCACGGCCTGGATCGTCTGGTCCCGGTCGACGAACGTCACCGTCTTCACGGTGCCGTCGGCGATGTAGCCGCTCATCTTCGAGGTGTTGACCTCGTCGTAGGTCCCATTAGGCGCGAGGAACTGGATGGCCAGGATGACGCCGACGACGGCGAGCACGATCCATAGCCATGGGGCGCGCATCCAACGCTTAACGTCCATGATCCGGGGCCGCAGCCCCGCCCTCCTGACAGCTCAGTCCAGCGACACGACGACGGTACACGTAAGGCCAACGAAGCAGGCCGGGTCCGACGTTCCGGCCGAGGCGGCCGGACCGGTGTGACCATTCTCGCTGGTCGGAGGGCTCGTCGTCGCGCCGGGGCCGGCTCAGGAGTACACGTGCGGCGCCAGCGTGGCGATGCTGCGGAGGTTCCGGTAGCGCTCGGCGTAGTCGAGGCCGTAGCCGACGACGAACTCGTTGGGGATGTCGTAGCCGACGTAGCGCACGTCGACCGACATCCGCTGGGCCTCGGGCTTGCGCAGGAGCGTGCAGATGTGGACCGACGCCGGGCCGCGGGAGCTGAGGTTCGACACCAGCCACGACAGCGTCAGCCCGGTGTCGATGATGTCCTCGACCACCAGCACGTGCCGGTTGGTGATGTCGGTGTCGAGGTCCTTGAGGATCCGGACCACCCCCGAGGACTTCGTCCCCGACCCGTACGACGAGATCGCCATCCAGTCCATCTCGACGTGCCGGCGGAAGTGCCGTGCCAGGTCGGCCATCACCATGACGGCGCCGCGGAGCACCCCGACCATGAGGAGGTCCTGGCCCTCGTAGTCGCGCTCGATGTCGGCCGCCAGCGACGCGAGCCGCTCCTGGATCTGCTCCTCGGTGTAGAGGGTGGTGACCAGGTCGCCCTCGACGTCGGCTTCGTCCATGCCGTCAGCCTGACACAGGGGTGCGGCTGAACCTCAGGAGGTCCCCGTCGCGGTAGGCCGTGACGTGACCCGGCAGCTGGACCTGCCGGCTCGGGAGCCCCTCGGCCAGGTCGGTGAGCGCGGCGACGTGCACCCGGAACAGCTCCGACGGCGGGCAGCCCGCTCCGACGGCGGCCAGCCGCAGCACCCGGCCCGCCACGGCCGGCTCCTCCGTCTCGAGGGCGACGGTGTCGATCGCGGCCTCCGGACCGGCGCCGGTGCGCACGTCCGCGAAGGTCGTCTCGGCGAGCCGGTCGAGCGCCGACATGTCCTCGCGCAGCAGGTCCGCCGTGCGCGCCAGCGCGGCGGTGACCCCCGGCCCCAGCTCCTCCTCGAGCACCGGCAGCACCCGGTGCCGCACCCGGGCCCGGGTGAAGCGGGGATCCTCGTTGTGCGGGTCCTCCCACCACTCGATGCCCTGGGCACGGCAGGCCGCCCGCGCCTGCCCGCGGGTGACGTCGAGCAGCGGGCGGCGGAACGGGGGGAAGGCCCGGCGCATGCCGGCCAGCGACCGGCCGCCCGAGCCGCGGGTCAGCCCGAGCAGCACGGTCTCGGCCTGGTCGTCGAGGGTGTGCCCGAGCAGCACCACGCCCGACCCGAACCGCTCGGCGACCTCCTCGAGCACGGCGTACCTCGCCTGCCGGGCCGCCGCCTCCGGTCCCTGCCCGCCGCTCTCCACCCGGACCCGCACGCCGACGGTCTCGTCCGCCCCGAGCGAGGCCATCTGCTCGACGACCGCGTCGGCATGTGCGTGCGAGCCGTCCTGCAGGCCGTGGTCGACGGTCACCCCGACCACCCGCCACGGTCTGCGGCGACCCTCGAAGACCGCCGCGGCCAGCAGCGCGAGGGAGTCGGCTCCACCGGAGCAGGCCACGAGGACCGGGTGGTCGCCGACGTCGACCAGCGTGCGACGCACGGCGAGGCGCACGGCCGCCAGGGCGGGGTCGAGCGGCACCGCGGAGGACTAGCCGTGCACCCGGCGCACCCAGGCGTCCGGGTCGCCGATCTCCGCCTTCGAGGGGAGGTTCTCGGCCCCGGCCCAGACCGCGTTGAAGCCCTCCATCTCCACCCGCTGGAGGACGCCCCGCACGAAGGCGGCGCCGTCGCGGTACTGCGCCATCTTGGCGTCCAGCCCGAGCAGCCGCCGCAGGACCCGGTCCACCGGGCCGGCGCCCTTGCGCCGCTGGTCGAACTTGCGCCGGATCCGGTCCACGCTGGGGATCACGGTGGGTCCGACACCGTCCATGACCACGTCGGCGTGACCCTCGAGCAGCGACATCACCCCGGTGAGCCGGTCCATGACCGTGCGCTGCTCCGGCGTGGAGAAGAGGTCGATGAGGCTGACCTCCTCGTTGCCGCGGACGACGTCGCCCAGGCGACGTACGCCTTCGCCCACGAGCGCCGCCACCCGGGAGGGGTCGAGGTCGACGGAGCCGACGAGCCGCCCGATCTCGCCGCGGATGTGGTCGCGCATCCACGGGACGGCGGTGAACTGCACCCGGTGGGTCTCCTCGTGCAGGCAGACCCAGAGCCGGAAGTCGTGCGGGTCGACGCGGAGCTCGTTCTCGACGTGCACGATGTTCGGCGCGACCAGCAGCAGCCGGCCGGCGGACGGGCCGGGGTCCGTGCCCGAGCCGGGGCCTTCGTAGAAGGGGTCGAACTGGCCCAGGACCTTCGAGGACATGAACCCGAGCAGGCCCCCGACCTCGAGGCCGGTGACCTTGGACCCGACGGCCTGCGTGAGGCCGCCCACCGACCGGTGCTCCTGGAGCCGGTCGACGAGGGGGCCGACCAGGTCGGCGAAGCCGTCGGCGTTCGCGCGGACCCAGCCGGAGCGGTCGACGACGAGGACGGGCGCGGTGCGGTCGGTGGCGACCAGGCCGGTGTAGTCGCGCACCAGGCCGGTGGAGCGCTCGGCCCCGGCGCGCAGCTCGGCGACCACGGCGTCGGCGTCGGGACGGCTGATCTGGGGCCCGGGCCCGGCGAGCCGGGAGGCGGTCGCGACCGCGAGGTCCCAGTCGATCATGGTCGGTGGGGGCATGGCTCGACCCTACGGGGTGGCCGCACAGGCACAGCCGGCCAGCGCGGCGGCCACCTCGTCGATCCGGACCCGGGCGTCGAGCGTGTGCACCGGCTTGACGCGGTCCGCGATCGCGACGAACTCCAGCACCGCACCGTCACGGGTGGTCGCGGTGCCGGCGAGCCCGTGCACGCCGGTCAGCGTGCCCGTCTTGGCCCGCACCCGGCCCAGCCCGAGCGGGCTCCCGGTGTCGAACCGGTAGGTGAGCGAGCCGGTGAACCCGGCCACCGGCAGGTCCGCGACCGCGCTGCGGAGGTCCGGGTGACGGTGGTCCGCCGCCGTCCGGACCACCGCCAGCAGCGTGCCGGGGGCGAGCCGGTCGTGCCGGGACAGCCCGCTGCCGTCGAGGATCACCGCCCCGGTCAGCGGCACCCCGAGCCTCGTCAGGACCTTCCTCACCGCCGCGGCCGCGCCCGCGAACGAGGCGGGCCGGCCCTCGGCCACGGCGACCTGACGGGCCAGCACCTCGGCGCCCTCGTTGTCGCTGACCTCCAGGACGTGCTGCACCACCTCCGCCAGCGGCGCGCTGCGCACCCGGGCCACGGTGCGGCCGCCCTTGGCCGCGGTCGGGGCGGCGGCAGGTCGCGGGACCCCGCGCACGGCGACGTGGTGGCGCTCCAGCGCGTGCGCGAACACCGCGGCGGCGGCGGCGGCCGGGTCGGCCACCCTGTGCGCCAGGCCGGGGCTCTCCCGGCCCTCGTCGACCCACAGCGCAGAGATCGGGCTGACCACGTCGTCCGGCAGGTACGACGACTCCCACTGCGGGCTCGCCGCAGGACCGGTGAACAGGGAGGTGTCGTAGCCGAGCCGGACCTCGTGCCGGCCGGCCGCCCTCAGGGCCCGGGCCGTCTCGGCGGCGAGGGTGGCCAGGTCGGCCCGTCGCGGGTAGCCCCCGGGCACCGACGGCGACCTCGCCAGCAGCGGGTCGCCACCCCCGACCAGGACGACCGCCCGGGAGGAGCGGGTCGCGACCACGGACGTCGTGAACCGGTGCTCCGGCCCGAGGGCGTGCAGTGCGGCGACGGTCGTGAGCAGCTTCATCGTCGAGGCGGGCGTGACCCGGCCGTGGCCGTGCCGGTAGACGACACGGCCCCCCGGCAGCTCCGCGACGTCGACCACCACGTGCGGCCCGAGCTTCTTCCAGCGCAGCAGACCCGCCACGGCGCGCCGTACGGCGGTGCCGTCGAGGTGGCGTCCCCCGGCCGCCGGCGCCACCACCGGAGCCTGCCTCGCCGGCGGCAGGTTCAGGCCGGCCGGAGGCGGCACCCGAGCCGGAGCCGTCACGGGCGAGGGCCTCCGAGGGCTGGACGAGCGGTCGCCGAGGTCCAGCCGGTAGTACAGCGCGGTCCCGGTGAGTCCCGCCACGACGAGGACCGCCACGACGACGACCCCACGGCGCAGCCACCGGCGGGCGTGACCTCCGGGCACCTCTCGCCCCCCTCGGCTGCGCAGATCGGACCTCGTGCGGGACACTAGCCCAGACGCACGTGTGGCTGGCGACCCGAACCGGAGGAGACGCAGTGGAGTTCGACGTCCTGGTAGAGATCCCCAAGGGGCAGCGCAACAAGTACGAGGTCGACCACCACACGGGCCGGATCCGCCTCGACCGGACGCTCTTCACCTCCACGCAGTACCCGGCCGACTACGGGTACATCGAGAACACCCTGGGACTCGACGGCGACCCGCTCGACGCGCTGGTCCTCCTCCAGGAGCCCACGTTCCCCGGGTGCCTGATCCGCTGCCGCGCCATCGGCATGTTCCGGATGACCGACGAGGCCGGCGGCGACGACAAGGTGCTGTGCGTCCCCGCGACGGACCCGCGGCTGGAGCACCTGCGCGACATCAACCACGTCTCCAAGTTCGACCGGCTCGAGATCCAGCACTTCTTCGAGGTCTACAAGGACCTCGAGCCGGGCAAGTCCGTCGAGGGCGCGGAGTGGGTCGGCCGCGCCGACGCCGAGCGCGAGGTCAACGCGTCGTTCGACCGCGCCACCGAGGAGGGCGGTGCCACGTCCGGCCCGGCTCCTCAGGGACAACCGCACCAGCCGTCAGCCGTCGAGTCCTGACGGGGCGCGTCGCGCGCGTCTAGGGTGCGGACATGAAGGGCATCGTGCTGCGCGTCCGACTGGTCAGCGGTGACAACATCGATGTCACGTACCAGGACCCCCACGCCCGCACCGAGGACGAGGCCGTCGACAACGTCGTCTCGGCCCTCGGCAAGGAGGCCGGCGTGCTCCGCTGCAGGCACGGCGACCGGCTGCTGGTGCTGTACGCGCGCGGCGTCGCCGCCGTGGAGGTCGCGCCCCGCGGCGCGGTGGTATGACGACCGCTGCGGGCAGCCATGGGTGAGGACGCTGCGGATCGACGTGCCGAGCGAGCCGAACAGGCCGCCTACCACGTCGAGGCGCAGAGGCTGCGCCGCGAGCAGGAGTCGGCGGAGGCCCAGGTGGTGGTCGACCGCTTCGTCGAGCGGGCGACACGGGAAGGGCTCGCGACCGAGGAGCTGACAGCTCGCCCGTGGTCCGGGAGCGGCCGCTACCGCACGGGAGTCCAAGGGTGGTACCTGCGTCGCGACCGATCGGTCGGCGTGGGCCTGGACGGCGGCTACTACATGCTCGTCGTGCCGCCGGTGCGCTTCGGCCGCTGGCGCACGGTCCGGGTCGAGCCGACCCCTCCGCCGCTGCAGGTCGGCAAGGGCGCTCGTGACGGCGAGTCCGTCGCTCTCGACGCCCTGCTCGAGATGCGGCTGCAGTGGTAGGCCGTCTCGACCGAGGACGGCCTATCCGCCGCTGAGACCGCTGCGGCTCAGCGGAAGCAGCATCTCGTCCTCCTCGATGTCCGGGTTGCTCGGCAGCGGCCGCTGCGTGCCCGTCCTCAGGAAGCCGTGCCGCTCGTAGAGGCGCCGAGCGGCCTTGTTGCCGCCCGCGACCCACA